>CAYMLJ010000077.1:0-8894 GCA_964391395.1 uncultured Ruminiclostridium sp.
ATCGGTTCAATTCCGATTGAGGGCGCCAATCATCACATCTCCATTATTCCGATAGTTCAAAAATATTATTCCGAACAAATTGGTATTGTTCCAATGGTTTGGTATGATATTGGTAAAGAGCAATACCCCGATGAGTGAAAGCATAATTAAGCAGATACATTATCTGGTGCTTGCAGATAAAAGGGATGACCGAGGTGTATACCGCCGTGTGCCGGTACGAATTATGGGCGCACGGCATGAACCTGTGCAGCAGTATCTGATTCAGCCCAAGATGGAGCAGCTGCTGATTGTTTATGTGGACAGCACCGAACATATTGTAACAAAACTGGCTCGTTTCCACATTGAATTTGAAGGTATTCATCCTTTCATTGACGGAAATGGAAGAACAGGGCGTCTGCTTGTGAATTTGGAATTGATGAAAGCCGGCTTCCCCCCTATCGACATCAAATTTACCGATCGTGTTACCTATTACAATGCTTTTGAGGAGTATCATGTGAAACACAATCCCTCAGCTATGGAAAAATTATTTGCAAGATATGTTATTGAGCGTTTAGATATGTATTTAAAAATCCTGTAGGAAAAGTGGGAGGTGAGTAATGCGAATCTATTTGAGATTGTTTACAATGATTTGTAAGCAAATTATACTATGGCAAATTAATGGAGAGGGTTGTAAAATTAGTGTTTGGGAGGTAAGAGATAGTATTTATTACAGGAGATACTCATATACCTATTGATATTTTCTCTGAAGACTTTTCAATTGCAGACATAAGCCTCAATTGCTATAATACAGTTATTGATAATTCAACGAAAAACGCAAGAATAAAATACTGGGAGCAACCACAAGTGAAGTTCTTTGATGTTGTACCACCAAATCTATTTTCCATACTGGCTTCTCCGAACAAAGAGGCATACATCGGTGCTTTGTTCGTCATTCGCAGAGCTTTTAAACAGGAGATGTCCATTCGTAAGGATGATCTTATTTCCATGCTTATTGGTGATATGGATATTGAAATTATGGATATGGAGCTCAATAATGACAACGAATCAGAGGACACTGAGGAGATAAAAGCAGGTGACAGCCTCTCAAGCCGGGCACACTTCATAATTCGCCGTCTAAAAGAGACCGGCTGGATTGATACTGAATACCAGATGGACTCATTTGATGAAAATATCACCCTGCCGGAGTATACAGTAAAAATAGTAAACCTGCTGTATACCTTGACACAGGAGCAGCACAAGGAATACAACTCCTTTGTGTACAACACCTATGCGGCTATTAAGGTTGCCGATCAGGAGCGGGATGATTTTATGATTAACGCTCTTCTGACTGCCCATGATAATACCGTTCATTTGGTGGACGAGCTAAAAACCCTGCATAACAATATCCGGCGTTACCATCAGCAGCTTAATGAATATGTTACTGTGAACGATATTCTAAAAGGTCACTTTGATGAATACAAGAGCCTGATTATGGATAAAGTCTACCACCCTCTGAAAACCATGGATTCAGTACCGAGGTTTAAAGCCCCCATACAAAAAATACTTAATTCATGGCTGGCCGATTTTCCTTTGAGAGAGCGCATGGCAGAACAAGCAGTCCTTAGGGGAAAACACAAAGACAGAGATGAGGCCATTGAAGAAGTTACAATCAAAATTGGCGACATTCTGGACATATACGAAAAACTGGATGGAATGCTCGAGGAAATCGATAGGAAAAATGCTGCATACACCCGGGCTTCGGTTGAGAAGATGCAGTATTTGCTGAATACAGATCGCAGCATTAAAGGCAAATTGGTTGAATTGTTGTCTCACTGTACACCGGAAAATGTTCACTGCGAGAGAAGCATTTCTCGTCTATCGGAAATAATTTGCCTTTATTCCCAAGGGTACGCTGAAGAAAAGTCACTGTATATAAGAAGCTCTAGAATTCGTGATAAGAATGAAAAGCCCATGGAAATCCGTGACGAAGAAGATCAGGAGCAGGATGCAGCTTATTTGCGGCAGTTTGTTGAACGGGTGAAAAACAGCTACAGCCACCCAAGGGTTATGGCATATATGAAGCAATTGATGGGTGATGCCGATGTGATTTCTACCAAAGAGATCCGAATTGAAAACGATGAAGAGTTCATTCTTTTAATATTAGCAACACTGAAGTGTGCAGATAAAAATGTATTTTACCGTACGGAGTTTTTAGATTCTACCGTAGACAGCGGCGAATATAAAATTCCCGAAATGCGGTTTATTAATAAAAGAGGTTTATAACATGTGGCATGAACAATACGAAAAACTGACGAATTCGGAAAAGGAAGAGTTTAGACGATTGGTAAATCTCATTCTCTCCCGTACGTTTATTATCCGTGATATTTATTCTTCCAAGGAAAGCCTGATGAAAATCAATCCCGATTATCGCTTTGTCGAAAGGCATTTTGATTGCTTTCTGGACTACCTATCCTTTGGTGGCTGGGCCATTTCAAAGGATAGCAATTACGGAGTCATCTCGCTTTTAAGCACCTATGAATACAATCGAGTGCGGTTTGATAAGAACGCAACGCTTATGTTATATACCCTCAGGCTCATTTTCGAAGAAGAGCGGGAGAAGGTTGTACTAAGAAATGAAGCACTCACCACCACCAGCCAACTGGTGCAGAAAATGATTGTTCTGGGGCTGGTGAAAAAGAAGCCGTCCGACAAGGATCTGACAGACGGGCTTCGCATTCTTTCGCAGTATAATATTCTGCAAAAGCTGGATGGTCCTTGGGAAGAGCCGGAGACAAAGCTTTTAATACTTCCTTCAATTCTCTTCATCGTGACCAACGAGAAAATCAGCAGAATGTATGAGGTGTTTGAAGCCGATGAGGATCCAATACTTAATGAAGAGCAAGAGCAGGAAGTTATCCGGGGGGATGATAGCTTATGAAAACGCTGAAGAAAGTTTTATTGGTGAACTGGCATTATTTTTGGAATGAAGTGATTGAACTCGATGAAATTAATTTCTTGACAGGACGGAATGCTTCGGGCAAATCTACCCTGATAGATGCACTACAGCTTTTGCTTTTGGGAGATACCAGTAGTCATTTCTTTAATAAGGCTGCCAATGATAAATCATCCAGAACACTAAAAGGTTATTTGCGCGGTGAACTTGGTGATGATGGCGGCACCGGGTACAGGTATTTGCGAACCGGAAGGTTTTCAAGCTATATTGCCTGCGAATTCTATGATACGGTAAAGAACGCACGCTTCACCATGGGAGTCGTGTTTGACTGCTATAGTGACAGCACCGAAGAGCACAGGTTTTTTGTCATAGATTCGGAAATGCCGGAGAATCGCTTCACCCAAGGAAAGGTGCCAATGTCCTTTCAGGAATTGCGGGCTTATGTAAACAAAAACTATAAGAGAGGAAAATTTGAATTTCCTGAAACCAATCGCAGGTACCAAGAAATACTGAAGGGGAAGCTGGGCGGCCTGAAAAACAAATATTTCAGCCTATTCAAAAAAGCGGTACCATTTACACCCATTACCGATATTGAAACCTTTATTACCGAATATGTTTGCGATGTAAAGGCTCCGGTGGATATAAGCATTATGCAGGAAAATATCCGATATTACAAGCGGCTGGAGCATGACGCAGAGATGATGGAAACCCGTGTCAAAGCCCTTGAAGAAATATCACAGCAATATATTTCATGGACCGAGGAAAAACAGCGGCTAGATATGCAAACCTATATTATTGAAAGGGCTCAGCATCAAATAGAGTCGGACAAACTAGCCGGGCTAACCCAAGAAAAAGCTGAAAATGAAGATGCAATTACTCGCATTTTATCGCTGCAAAGCCATTGCAATGCTGAAATCACAGAAAAGCGAAACGAAAAGGATAAGCTGATTGCCGACAAACTGAAATCTGATATTTATCGGAAGATAGACGAGCTTGAAAAAAAGAAAAAGCAACTGGATGACGTACTGGCCCAGTTGAAGGACGATTTGAAAAAAATCATAAATAGCTTGAAACGATACGGTTTGGCTTGGAGAAGTTGCATCCAAAAGCTTTATGAACAAAAACAGGAAGACGTCACTCGTATCGCAGAGAAAAAAGCGGATTATTCGGCGAGCAGCGTGAGTAGTCTTGAAACCATGATCCAAGAATTAGAAAAGGAATGGGCTCAGATTTCAGAATTTACAATACCTGCCATCGAATATGCGGAAGCCTTTATTGATGCCAATATGGAAGGACTTACAGCACTGGGGTTGGAGGGCTTCAGCAAGATTAGGGAATGCATCAGTCTTTTAAAGGAAGAAGCAGGCAGAATGAGAGGGGCTTATGAAAGGGCAGCCCGGGATGCCGGGCAAAAGGCTGTTGAAATTCAAGTGCAAATCAAAGGTCTAGAAAATGGAATAAAGCCCTATGACAGAAAACTCTTGGGCCTAAAGCAAGCCATTGAGGATTCATTGGAAAAAGAGTATCATAAAAAAATTGAAGCACATATTCTGGCGGACCTGCTGGAAGTCAAAGACCCGCGCTGGGGAAACGCTGTGGAAGCCTATTTACACACTCAGAAGTTCTACCTGATAATAGAACCCGAATACTTTCAGGATGCCCTTCGCATTTATGATCAGTTAAAATTTGAAAAAGGGTTTTATGATATCGGCCTTGTGGACACAGGAAAGCTATTAAAACAGAGATTTACTAGGGGAGCGGGCAGTCTTGCCGAAGAGGTAGTGACAGAAAACCCACATGCAAGAAATTTTATTGATTATGTTATGGGTCAGGTCATGAAATGCGACAGGGCAGAGCAGCTGCGCGATTACAGTAAAGCCATTACCGACAGCTGTATGCTCTATCAGGGCTTTGTTGCGCGCCAGCTGAACCCGGATCGCTGGCAGAACCCCTATATTGGCCGCAAATCTATAGAAACTCAGATACAACTAAAAAGACTTGCATTGGAAAAGCTTGAGAAAATAAAAGCAGACTGCACCGAAAGAGTGAATGCACTGGAAGGCCTGACAAAAATGGAGTCCATGAACACAAACGAAAAAGATACGATTTTAGCAGTGCTTGAAAAGGCTGCCCACATTCCGGAACTGGAACAGCAATTGGAAGAAGTGATCAAGGAACTATCCGACATGGATCTGACATGGCTGGGTAAGCTGGACGATAGGATTAAAGTATTGGAATCAGAGATTAATGAATTGGAGGAAAACGAAAAGACATTAAGTAAAGAAATCACAAAGAAGGAAACACAGAATGCCGCTATAACCGATGAAAAGATTCCCCTTGCAAAAGTGGCGGTGGAACGGTGGAAAAGCCATATTGACAGCCGTTTTAAGCCCGATTGGATTAATGAAAAGGGTGAACCGAGGTTTATCCGTGAGTTGGAAGCTCGGGCCTCGGCCCAGGAAATATATAACAATTTCTTCAGCCAGGTATCCAGAACTGAAAGCCAGGCCAGTAAAAAGAAGGAAGCATTAAGCACCGTCCGGGCACAATATAATTCGGATTATAAGATGTCTTGGGATATCCATGCACCTGATAATAACGCCTTTGACCGGGAGCTTGAAGAAATGTCCGGTGTTAAACTTCCACAGTATAGAAAGCAGATTGAGGATGCAAAGGAAAAAGCATATGATCAGTTTCGGGACGATTTTATCGCCAAGCTGAAATCCAGCATCGACACAGTGAAAATTCAAATTAATGAGTTGAATGATGCTTTGAAAATGAGCAGCTTTGGCAATGATAAATACCGGTTCGTTCAAAGCCCAAAACCGGAATATAAAAGGTATTATGATATGATTACTGATGAGATGCTGCTAGAGGGCTATAACCTTGCGTCACACCAGTTTCGGGAGAAACATAGAGAGGCCATTGATGAGCTGTTCCGCCAAATAATTGATGTAGATACTGAGCTGAATGCCGATGCAAGAGCCGAGCTGGAGCGGAATATCAAACGCTTTACCGATTTTCGAACTTATCTTTCCTTTGATTTGGTAGTCACCGGTGCAGATGATAGCAGCCAGCGCCTTTCACGCACATTGAACAAAAAGTCAGGGGGAGAGACCCAGACACCTTTTTATATTTCTGTGCTTGCCTCCTTCGCGCAACTGTACCGGATAGGGCAGAAAAACGAATCGGGGAATACAATCCGGCTGATTATTTTTGATGAAGCCTTCAGCAAAATGGATAGTGAAAGAATACAGGAGAGCATCAAGCTGTTAAGGCGTTTTGGTCTGCAAGCCATCCTTTCGGCACCACCAGAAAAAATTGGGGATATAACGCCACTGGTGGACAGGAATATCTGCGTTATCCGGGAGGGTGACCGCACTATTGCAAAGGCTTTTGACTCGAAAAAACTGTTAGAGGAGCAGGATGATGCAATATAAAAAGCTGCTGATTGAAAGGCTTCTTGATAAATATGAGAAAAGCAAGAGCTACACCGCTAATGCCGCAGGAAACAGAAGAATCCTGCTGAAACTGTTGCAGGGAGACTTTCCCGAGTATAATCTGGAAAAGCCTGAGGTTAGGGAAACGCTCAACTCAGTCATTCAGGAGTTTACCGCGAAGGAATTGGTGGATTTCAGCTGGCTGAAGCACGAAAAGGGCAATATTATCGAGAAGGTATGGCTACGGCTGGATTCACTGGATAGAGTATATTCCGAAATCGGAAGAATCCCCAAAGGTGATATTGTGGATGAGATATCGGCAATTGTGAATCAGACACAACAAGAAATCTCTTCAGGGTGGATCAGGACGTATCTAAGCGATTTGCGCAGCGGAATTGAACAAAAAAGAAGCGCACAGCCATATCTGCCTGATGATACCGAATACGCAAAAATCTTATTTACCGCATTGAAGGCCATAGACCGAATTGGTCAGGAGGAATGCCTGGAAAGGGTATTCAGCCAGAAAGCCTTTGGCGATTCCAAGGTTTTTGAGAAAACAGTGCGCAAAAAGACAGCGGGAATCATCAGAAAATATATGAGCAATGCGACGCAGATTGACACCTTGACCGATGATGAGGCTCTGTGCAGTGTTGGAATTGTGAAGGCTCCCGAGCTGTTTGATTTTTGTGGTAACCTGATTATGAAACTGCAAAACAGGAACCTGGATTTTTCTCCTTTAATATACGGGGCTACAATCAATTCAAAAACAGCCTCTGAAATGGAAATCACCGGACTGGACACAGTCAAAAGGATTTTATTTATCGAGAATAAGGCAAATTATCTAGAATATCTGAACAAAAAAAGAGAACCGGACGAACTGGTTGTATATCATGGAGGCTTTTACAGCCCTGTAAAGGGAAGCTTCTTCGGGAAGCTTTATCAGGCAGGGAAAAAGCAAGGAGCCGAGTTTTATCACTGGAGCGATATCGATCTAGGAGGCTTTAGCATCTTTGTCAGGCTGCGGGATAGTATCATTCCCGAATTGCAGCCCTATTTAATGGATGAGGCTGCTTTCGTTTCAGCTAGGCAAAAGGGAATGGTGTTCGATGATAAATATGCTTTATTGCTGGAAGGATTATTGGAAAAACCTGAATACAGCGTATTTCATCCGGTGATAAATATAATGTTGAAAGAAAGAGTTCGAATTGAGCAGGAGGCTTTTATAGGGTAGTAAAAGTCCTTCTTTTTAGCACTTTTTTAACATCAATTTATTCCAGTTATTATCAACGATTACTATCCTAAACAAAAATTTACCTGTATAAGATAATTTTTTCCATTCTGAATTAGCATAATAAAAAATAGAATGTAAGTATTATATAACATGGAGGGATTATTTATGATGAAGAAGTCAATCGTGTTAATGCTAGTATTGGTTATGCTGACAACCTTACTCGTTGGTTGTGGCGGGGGCAAGGGATCAGCAAAAGTAGTTGGTGTTACAATGCCGACTAAATCGCTGCAGAGATGGAATGAAGACGGCGCCAATGTTAAAGCCGCTCTTGAAGCAAAAGGATACAAAGTAGACCTTCAGTATGCTGACAACAAGCAAGATGTTCAGAACAGCCAGATCGAAAACCAGATCACTCAGGGTGTAGATGTTTTGGTTATCGCTTCCATCGATGGCGGTGCTTTAGGTGGAGTTCTCGAACAGGCTAAGAAAGCAAAGATTCCTGTAATAGCTTATGACCGACTTATAACTAACACTGACAAGTGTGACTACTATGCCACATTTGATAACTATGGTGTTGGTAAGATGCAGGGCGAGTTCATCGAAAGTGCACTTGGGCTTGATAAAGGCGAAAAGGGCCCATTCTCGATGGAATGCTTTGGTGGTGACCCTGGCGACAATAATGCAGGCTTATTCAACAAAGGTGCTATGGACGTTCTGCAGAAATACATAGACAGCGGCGTGCTCGTAGTTAAATCCGGCCAGACCAAGTTCCCTGATCAGATTGCTATCACAAACTGGGAATCCAAGGGAGCACAGGACAGAATGGATAACCTTCTTACTGCTTATTATGCAGACGAGAATATCGACATAGTCCTTTCACCAAATGACAGCCTTGCACAAGGTATCGTAGCTTCTCTGAAATCAGCCGGATACGGCTCAGCAGACAAACCGTTCCCGGTAATCACCGGCCAGGACTGCGATAAGATCAATGTAGGCCAGATTATCCGCGGCGAACAGTCAATGTCAATCTTCAAGGATACCAGAACACTTGCTGACCAAGTTATCGCTATGACAGATGCGATTCTTGCAGGACAGAAAGTTCCGGTAAACGCCGAATATGACAACGGAGTAATCAAAGTTCCTTCCTTCAACTGCGAAATTAAGTTCGCAAACAAGGACAACTGGAAAGCATTGCTCGTTGACACCAAATACTATGAGTTATCAGATATACCGGATGCCAAGTAAATATAATGACTATAAGAATGGCGGTAGCATAGCTGCCGCCATTTCT
>CAYMLJ010000078.1:0-3161 GCA_964391395.1 uncultured Ruminiclostridium sp.
TGCGAGTTATATATTTTTCTATTACTACCTCTGCTGTAAGACGCTCGGCGTCCTCTGCAAGCAATTTAGCTCCTTTCGGAAGGCTTGTAATCAATGGAGCTATGAAGGCTTCTGATTTATCGGTTATATCAATTGCCTCGGTACTAATACTTCTAATGCCTTCTAATACACTTTTACTACCCAATACACGTACACTTGACAAAGAATACTTAATCTCTTTTAGGTAGTGGTCAATAAGGGGATTGCCTTTAGTAGTGGCAATTACCGGCACATTTTTTGCAAGGTTAAAGGAAACAATAATCGGAACTTTCCCTTCAAATTGTCTTAGAATCTGCCCTTCAGTATCCAATACTGTTCCGCGCATAACTATTTCTTTGTTGTCATCCGCTTCATCCAAATTTACATAAGCAACAACCTTACTTACCTTAGATATGCTGCTTTCTTTCTCCTCAAGAATTACATTATTAGGCTCAACTCTTAAATTAATCAACTCATATCCTGCAGGTAGAGAACCGGTAAATTCTACTTCAACGGCATACTGCTTACCGACAACCCGTTCAAAATTAAGATTTACCGAGGTCGGATTCATTCCGAGAAGTATAATGTCTTGATCTCCCAGATACTCAGGAGCATCAATATTAATTTTCTTATGACCTGATGAAGTAATCTCCGACAAATCTATGGTAACACTAAAATCGTTGGCAGTCACCCTTGATATCTTTTGTCTGCGTCCTTTTATCTTAACATCAACACTTGCAGGAAGCTGAGTTCCTACAATCTGAAAATTATTGCTATGAAGAACATCCACATTACTGGTTAAAGGGACAGCTAATGTTCGCTCTTCAAAAGGATTCTCCGAATCAAGCACTACAAACCAAATCAATATCGCGGTAAGTATGGAGACAATTTTTATAACCAAATCCTTTTCAAATAAACTATTTATCAGCTTGTTCATCCTGTTTCACCTTTCTGAATGTAAAAAGCTTCCTGTCTGTATCACTTTCAAGCAAGAATTTGGTCAACGCTTTTCTAAGCATATCGGGGGTCAGATTTCTGGTAAGTCCTCCGCTGTGAGCATATGAAATTTTCCCCGACTCTTCAGATACTACTACAGCTATGGCATCCGACACCTCAGTTATCCCCAATGCGGCGCGATGGCGAGTTCCTAATTCCCTGCTCAACCCGACATTCTGAGTTAGGGGCAGATAACATGCTGCAGCTTTAATTGTGTTGTCGCGAATAATAACCGCTCCGTCGTGTAACGGTGTTTTTGGTGTAAAAATATTAAGCAGGAGCTCGCTTGACAGCATTGCATCCATTTGAGTTCCTGTGTTAACTATATCCCCTATTTTAGTTACTCGTTCAATTATTATTAAAGCACCAATATATTCCTGAGATAAAACAGCACATGCTTTAACAACAGACTCAATGGCTGATATGGTCTTGACCCTGTCTTCATCGGTTTTTCGAAGCATAATATCTTGGAATCCGCTGCTTCCGAGTTTTTCGAGAGCTCTTCTAAGTTCAGGCTGAAATAAAACAATTAAGCCGAATCCAAAGAGCTGTATTGCTCCCTTTAAAAGATAAGCAATAGTCTTTAACCCTATTATTTCAGAGAAATAAGAAAATATTAAGATGAATAATAGTCCTTTAACCAACTGCATAGCACGGGTCTCTCGGACAAGCTGAATACCTTTGTAAACTACATATGAAATTAAAGATATCTCAATTATTAATCTGATAATATCTAGTGGACTGTTCAGCCCTAGAAAATTTGTAATGTAACTAAAAACATCTCCTATTGTCATCCTACCGGGCACACAATTGCTCCTATCCTTAAATATTGCTACAAGCTTTGAAAACTCCAAATCATAGCTTTCTACAATAAATTATATCCCCTAGTATGAATAAATGCAATAAAGTGATATTCATAAACCAGCTATATAAAGCTATATCTACCTGTATTATGAGAAAATCAAGGAAATGTTAAACCTATGTTAAACGCTTATTTTCTCTAACAATAGCTCTAACGCTAATTTTGGCTCAATAAGCCCCTTTTTATAATTCTCTTCTGCTTCCATACAGTTTTTTAATATATTTTTTAAGTACTCAACACTCATCCCATAAGCCTGCTCGGTCATTATTTTCAAAGCATAAGGATGTTTACCCTGAAAGTATTGACTAATTTGGTTTTGCGTCGCTCTGTCTTCTATTAACAGCTTTAACTTTAATATTTCGCCAGTTTGTTTTGAGAGCATAGCCAGGATCTTTTGTTCAGGTTCTTTTAAAGTTATTATATCGTTTAGAATATTTAGTGATTTGGCAGTATCTTTTTTCGCCACAGCATTCAGAAGATCAAATATGACACTCTTTATGGTGGGGATTGCCATGAGCTTAACATCATCCAGAGTGATTTCATTTCGTTCTCCTACATAAGAAGCCAGTTTAAATATCTCATTTCTTAATGTGTACATATCCGGTTCACTTATATTCACAAGATAATTGGCTGCTTCCAAAGAAATAGTCTTATTCACAGACTTCACGCCTTTAGCAACCCAAGGTACAAGCTCTGCCGGTTTATTCCGGTTAAATTCTAAAGAAAGCCCATGTGCTGCAACTTGTTTATATATTTTAAGTCTTTTATCAGCTTGGCTTTCTATAAATATAAGGCATGTGGTATCCGGTATATCGGAGATATATTCAATCAAAGCGTCTTGCGGCTTATTTTTAAGCTGGGGTTCTTTCTCCGGTTTTAAATCATCTTCTTCCGACGTATCTTCGTCATTTGAAGAAGCGGTGTTTTTCTTAGATTTACTGTAAAACAATCCTGAGTTTTTGACTATAACCAGTTTTCGCTCGGCAAATATCGGAAAGGTATCACAGGCATCAATAATATCATCAATATTAATATTGCCTTCAAATATAGAAAGGTTAAGGCTTTCATTATCGCCTTCAAGAATCAATTTTTTTAAATCCCCAACATAGTAATCAATTAAAAACGGTTCATCACCGTGAAAAAGATAAACTTTTGCAGGGGATTTGTTCTTAAGCTGCTGCTTAAGCTTGTCCAAACTCTCTTTATTACTATCTTTTCCATAACTTTTCGACCCATAATTTTTTCTGGCCATAAAAAATAAACCCCCGATTAATAATCAGGAGTT
>CAYMLJ010000078.1:3261-6091 GCA_964391395.1 uncultured Ruminiclostridium sp.
TCAATATACTAGAAGTGAGAAGCCGGATGTGAGAAGTGAGATGTTTGCTTATATTCTTTTCTGCTATTTCTTACTTCCTGCCTCGCACCTCCCACCTCTCATAGAAACTATGCCCGTGTTCTTATTTCTTCAAGAATTTTTTCTACAAAACTATCAACGTTCATTGTGCCTAAGTCTCCATCTTTTCTGGATCTGACCGCAACTGATTCATTTTCAAACTCCTTATCGCCTATAACAAGCATATAAGGGATCTTTTCAAGCTGAGCCCCACGAATCTTAAATCCGATTTTTTCATTACGATCATCGATTTCAACATCAATCTCATATTCCCTAAGCTTATCTGCAACTTTTTGAGCAAAATCATGATGCTTTTCTAAGATAGGTATAATCTTTGCTTGGACCGGGGCAAGCCATACCGGGAATGCACCGGCATAGTGTTCTATCAAAATTCCAAAGAATCTTTCAATTGAACCGAGTAGCGCTCTATGAATCATATATGGGCGCTTCTTGCTCCCATCCGAAGCGATATAGGTCATATCAAAACGCTCGGGTTCGTTAAAGTCAAATTGTATTGTTGAGCACTGCCATTCACGCTTAAGAGCATCCTTTATTTTGATATCAATTTTAGGTCCGTAGAATGCTCCGCCCCCTTCATCCACATCACAATCCAAGCCCTCGGCTACGACAGCTTCCTTCAAGGCCTTTGTGGCTTCAGCCCACATACTGTCATCACCAACATATTTATCTTTTGGCTTTGTGGAAACGTATATATTATAATCCTTAAAGCCGAAATCATTGAGCATGGATAGGCAGAACCTTAAAACCCTTCGAATTTCAGCAGGCATTTGTTCAGGAGCGCAGAAAATATGCGCATCATCCTGGGTAAAGCCCCTTACTCTCAAAAGACCATGGAGAGCTCCGCTTTTTTCATAACGATAAACAGTTCCCAATTCAGCCCATCTGTATGGTAAATCACGATAAGAGTGCAGCTTGCTTTTATAAATTGCAATATGGAACGGGCAATTCATAGGCTTAGCATAAAAATCCTGCCCGTCTACATCCATAGCCGAATACATGCCTTCCTTATAGAACCCCAGATGGCCTGATGTCTCCCACAGCTGCCCTCTGCCTATATGCGGAGTATTAACCAAATCATATCCGCTGCGAAGATGCCTTTTCCTCCAAAAATCCTCAATATGCATTCTGATACGGGCCCCCTTTGGATGCCATAACACGAGGCCTGGGCCGACTTCTTCATCAAAGGAGAATAGCTCTAATTCCTTGCCAAGACGCCTGTGATCGCGTTTTTCTGCTTCCTCCAGCATTTTTAGATATTCTTCCAATTGACTGGCCTTTGGAAACGCAGTTCCGTATATTCTCTGGAGCATCTTATTCTTCTCATCACCTCTCCAGTAAGCCCCTGCTAACTGCATAAGCTTAACGGCCTTCACCTTTCCTGTTGATATCAAATGGGGTCCTGCGCACAAATCGGTAAAATCCCCCTGTTTGTAGAAGGAAATCTCCGAATCCTCGGGAAGATCTTTTATTAGCTCAACCTTATAAGGCTCATTCTTCATAAGCTCCAGAGCTTTATCTCTGGGAAGAGAAAACCTTTCAATAACAATATCTTCCTTAATGATTTTTTGCATTTCTTTCTCTATTGCAGTCATATCCTCGGGAGTAAAATTTTTGTCTAAGTCAAAATCATAGTAGAAGCCGGTATCAATAGCCGGACCGATAGCCAGCTTTACGCCCGGGAAAAGCCTCAATACGGCCTGAGCCATTATATGCGATGTGGTATGCCAATAGGCATGCTTTCCTCCTTCGTCATCAAAGGTAAGAAGATTTAACTCACAGTCTTCGTGCAAAGGAGTTCTTAAATCCTTTAATTCAGCGTTTACTTCCCCTGCCATAGCTATTCGGGCAAGCCCTTCGCTTATATCCTTTGCAATCTCTAAAACAGTCGTCCCTTTTTTATAGGATTTTACGCTACCATCTTTAAGTTTAATTTGTATCATTTCAGGTCACTCCTTTTAAAAATCTCATCAAATAATAAAAACTCTCATCCAAATGCTATGCATTCAAGGATGAGAGCTTATACTCACACGGTTCCACCTTTATTACAGAAATAATTCTGTCACTCAATAGATTATAACGTTATCAACGTGATAGCTTACTATTATTTCGGCAATCATGCTCCGGGGCGGTTCAAAACAGTGATTCGCAGGATGGATTTCAGCCATGTCCTTCCCTCTCTAAAACGTTTGCATCGGTTTCGCATGTCCCCATCAAAGCATTTAAATATTAAAGACAAACTTATGATACAATATCGGGTTTTCATTGTCAAACGTTAAGTTTATATGTCTATGAATTCATGTATTACATGAGCTACTCCATCCTCCTCATTGGAAAGCGTGATATAATCAGCTCTTTCTTTTACTTCGTCTGGAGAATTAGCCATTGCGACACCTAACCCGGCATATTCAATCATGGACAAATCATTGAAACCGTCTCCCACAGCGATCATCTCACTTTGCTTTATGCCGTAGTACTGGCCTAGTCTCTCCATAGCAATGGCTTTCGAAGCATATTTATCGACAAATTCCATAAAGTACGGTCTGGATGGGTGAAAATTAACGTTGTCGCTTAAATATCTTCCGATCTCATTTTTGTATTGCTCAATTTTTTCGACCTCATCATACCATAGTATTTTCGTTACACCATTTTCAATAAGCTGTTCCATATTGTTTATAATAATAGGTTCCACTCCTGAAATTATCTTGTATTTATTAACTCTTTCATTAAGCGTAGGCACATAAAGCTCATTATC
>CAYMLJ010000078.1:6191-8890 GCA_964391395.1 uncultured Ruminiclostridium sp.
CTATCATTTAAAAGTGTTCCGTCTATGTCTACCGCCATAAGTTTGTACTTCATAATGCAACTCCAATCTTTATCTTAGTCTTCCGTCAAAATCCCGGCCAAATTCAGGGGCTAAGGGAAACTTGACAGATTTTCTATCTCTTTGAGAACGATAGTAATTCTCCGGTAAATCTTTTTAAGCTCCTTCATTCGTAAGTAAAGATGTCTTTCCCATAATATTTTAATATCTCAAGATAAGAAAACTGATCCATAAGAATTTCTGCCATCGCATCTACAAAAATTATCTCTGTTCCGTAATGTCCCGCATCAATCGTGAATATGCCGTTATATGAAAGCTCCTGAGCATCGTGATATTTTAAATCTCCTGTAATAAGAATAATCGGGCTTAATTCAATAAGCTCATCTATAATATCCCTGTCATATGAACCGTTATAAACTGCTATCTTTTCTACTGTTTGAGGAATCCGCCCTACATATCTTATATTATCCAGAGATAACTTTGTTTTAATCCGATTTATAAACTCCTTACCGTCAATGGGCTCGATTATTCCGTACCTTCCTGCACCATATTCGGCCGAGTCATAGGATATTTTTTTCAAGACTTTAATATTTTTAATCCCCAGCTTTTCACATAACAGATCACTAAGACCTCCATCAGCCGAATCAAAATTTGTATGACTGCTGTAAAGGGCTAAATCATTTCGTATTGCTTTAATCAGAATGCTACTTTCCCTGGTTCCCATCGTAAAGTTCTTTAATGCTTTAAATATTGTAGGATGGTGAGATAAAACCAATTGACAGTTCTGAGAAATCGCATATTCAGCGGCGTCAACGTCAACATCAAGGCAAACTAATACCTTAGATACTTCTGTGTCCGGGTTCCCAAGAATCAGCCCACTATTGTCATATGGCTCTTGAAGTGAGATGGGGGCCTTTTCCTCTAAATAAGAAATAATATTTCTTAACTTCATTTTCAGCCTCCTAAAGAATTTAAAAGTGCTGTCAGCTCTTTTAAAAGCTTTTCCTCTGTATAAATCTTTTCTACATCATGGGTGACTTTTGCACTTTTTAAACCACTAACAGCTTTTTTTTGTTTTCTTATATAGTCTTTTACCCAATCTTTAAGCAACGGATCATTCTTTTTGATTAATATATCCCCGATTAATTCCCGGATTCTTTCTGTATTCACTCTCCGCATTCCGGTATATCTTGTCAGAATTACTTGATAGAGCTTTTTTCCTTCACATGCTAAGCCCTCGTTGATAATCTCAAAACCGTTTTTCCATAAAAACGGACGGATTAGATCTTGATTAGTCATAGGCTGGATAATGATATAATTGGCGGCTTTAGCTATATTAATAGATTCAAGAATAAGCTCGGTTATTAGTATACCGCCCATACCTGCTAAGACTATCACATCTGCTTCTTGTTCCGAGATTGGTTCAAGTCCGCTCCCCATGCGTAATTCCATACTATTTTCAAGCATATATTTACTGCGTGTTCTTTCTGCTCTTTCCAACGGGCCGGGCTTAATGTCACAGGCCACTGCCCTTTTACATCGGTCATTAAGCAGAGCATATGCGGGAATCAGCGCATGGTCAGTTCCGATATCCGAAAGAATATCGCAGGGAGGAATCATATCATAAATAAGCTTCATTCTGCCTTTTAGAACCACGAATGCCCCCTTAATCAGTTTAATATAACCGTATTAACTAAAAAGGATGATTGCTCTGCAATCATCCTTTTTAGTTATTGGTGGGCCTTCAGGGACTCGAACCCCGGACCAACCGGTTATGAGCCGGTGGCTCTGACCAACTGAGCTAAAGGCCCAAGTGTGGCTCCTCAAGTTGGACTCGAACCAACGACCCTGCGGTTAACAGCCGCATGCTCTACCGACTGAGCTATTGAGGAAAGTTATTGCACTTTTTGCTTCAAGCGCAGAACAAGATATATTATACTGATAAAGCCTCTGCTGGTCAAGATTTTTTTTCATCTTTCATATTATTATTCAAAATTAAGTACCGAAGGGCAATATACCTCTTTAAAGTATTCTCTGTTTGAATGGATATATCCTCTAAAAACAGACTATAGAGTTCCGGGCTTTCTAAAATATATTTAGCCTCTAAAACACGATCAGAGAAAGAATTAATTTTCCTGACCACATTAGGATCTGACAGGGTTTTTAAATTTCTTTCCTTAGCCAGTGTCAGCTTAAGCAGTGACGGTATGCGAGAAAGGTAATTATCCTCGGCAGCCTCAATGCCCAAAAGCATCTCAATGTCAATACCAAGCTCGTGTATAATCCTTAATATTATGTCCAGTTTTGGATTCGTCTTTCTTCCATTTTCAATTTGAGAAAGATATCCGGCTGAAATTTCTATTAACTTGGCAAATTCACTTAAGTTATAACCTTTTTCCTCACGCTTTGTTTTAATAATCTCGCCAATACTAATTTCCATTAGAGCCCCTCTTCTATTACTCTGCAGTAATAAGCTTCTCATCAACCAAGTTAATTAAGTTGATTTCTTTTTTCATGTGTTTCCGGGTAATAAACATTTAATGTATTATAAAACGGCGCTCATATTTTTCTTACTTCCCGCCAATATATTACTGTAATTTCGTTAAATGAAGGTATTGATAATATCTTATTATAGAATAATATTATATTATATCAATCCACTAATAGTCAAAGATTCCCGG
>CAYMLJ010000079.1:0-8790 GCA_964391395.1 uncultured Ruminiclostridium sp.
GCAAATAAACGTTAAAAAACAACATGACCCAATTAGGAGGGGAATTATGGAGATTTTAGAAGGCCTGAATCCAGAACAAAAACAGGCCGTTATGTATACAGAAGGACCCTTGCTAGTTCTTGCGGGAGCAGGTTCAGGAAAAACAAGGGTTTTAACTCATAGAATTGCGTATTTAGTAGAAGAAAAGCTAATCCGTCCTTGGAACATTTTGGCCATAACCTTTACCAATAAGGCGGCCAGAGAAATGAAGGAAAGAATGGAAAAGCTAATCGGTACCGAGGCCAATAACATTTGGGTAGGAACCTTCCACGCTTCATGCGTAAGAATATTAAGACGGGAAATTGAAAAGCTGGGCTATGATAGAAGCTTCGTTATATATGATTCCGACGATCAGAAAAGCTTGGTAAAAACCTGCTTGGACCAGCTAAATATCAATGATAAAAATTTTCCGCCTCGTTCAGTTTTAAACGAAATCAGCCGGGCCAAGGATGAATTGATTGACCCAGAAAGATTTTCATTAATGTACGCTTCAGACTATCGAATGAGTAAAATTGCTGCTATATATGAGTTGTATCAGAAAAAGCTAAAGTCAAATAATGCTCTGGATTTTGATGACATAATCGTGCTCACCATTCGCATTTTATCAAGTTTTCCTGAGGTTTTGGACTATTATGCCAATAAATTCCGTTATATTTTGGTGGATGAATACCAGGATACAAACACAGCCCAATATATGCTGGTAAGCATGCTTGCCTCAAAGCACGGAAACATTTGCGTTGTTGGAGATGACGACCAAATGATATACGGCTGGAGGGGAGCCAATCTTCGCAATATTCTTGATTTTGAGAAGGATTATCCCAATTGCAGGATTATTAAGCTTGAGCAGAACTATCGTTCAACAAAGACTATTCTTGAAGCTGCTAATAACGTAATTAGGAACAATGGCGGCAGAAAAGAAAAGCAGCTTTGGACAAATAATAACGAGGGGAAGTACTTAAACAGGTACGAGGCCATAGACGAGCGTGATGAAGCCTATTATATTGCCGGTACCATGAAGGCACTGAAAAAATCGGGCAGGTCATATAATGATATGGCCATTTTATACAGACTCAATGCCCAGTCCCGTGTTTTTGAGGAGATGCTCATGAAGCAAGGCGTTCCCTACAAAATATATGGGGGGCTTAAATTCTATGCCCGCAAGGAAATAAAGGATGTTA
This sequence comes from uncultured Ruminiclostridium sp., assembly GCA_964391395.1. GTDB lineage: Bacteria > Bacillota > Clostridia > DSM-8532 > DSM-8532 > DTU059. Next base: position 1,218 of record CAYMLJ010000079.1, read on the forward strand.
TAGCGCTGCTCAGAGTTGTTCAGAACGGAAATGATGATGTTAGTCTTAAGAGAATTATAAATGTCCCCAAAAGAGGTATCGGGAAAACTACCTTGGACCGGGTAGAACAGTATGCAATAAGCGAAGAAATCAGTATGTATAAAATAATCTCCATGATTAATAATTATCCGGACCTTTCCCGGGCCAGTAGGAATCTGCAGGAATTCTTTAATTTTATTGAAAGTATGAAGGTGTTGGCGGGTAAGACAGAGCTGGTGGAATTTATCGAGCTCTTGATTGATAAAAGCGGTATTGTTAAAGAGCTTGATGCCGAAATGACTGTAGAGAGCAGAACCAGAATAGAGAATATCAAGGAATTTATTTCTGTGGCGAGAGAATTTGAAATTACCACAGAAGAAAACCCGACCTTAGAGGATTTTCTGGCGCACATATCACTAGTGGCCGATATTGATGATACTGAAGAGGTTGGAGATCGCGTAGTAATGATGACCCTTCATAGTGCAAAAGGTCTTGAATTTCCGATTGTTTTTATAGCGGGAATGGAAGAAGGCGTGTTTCCGGGCTATAGATCATCAGCCGAAGAGGAAGAACTTGAAGAGGAACGCCGGCTATGCTATGTGGGAATAACCCGCGCCATGGAGGAAGTTTATCTTACCAATGCAAAATGTCGTATGCTTTTCGGAAGCACCACATATAACCGCGAGTCCCGGTTTTTAAGAGAGATACCCGATGAACTTATTTCTCAAATTGAAAACCAATCGGCACAAGACAGGCCGGGAGGCTTTAAAAAGGAATCACCCTTTATGCCCAACGGTAAGGTGGTGGATTTGTCTGATCTAAAAGCGAGAATCAAAGAGTTTAATCGTATGTCAGATGATAATGCCTCAGCCATTAATGTAGGAGATCGTGTTTTACATAAAAAGTTCGGCGAAGGAATTGTAAAAGCCAAGGTGCAGGAAAGTGAAGACTTTAGGCTGGATATTAACTTTGATCAATACGGAATGAAGCGTCTCATGGAAAGCTATGCAAGGCTTAAGAAGGTATAGTATAATATGATTACAACCCAAAAAGCTATAGCATAGCTTTTTGATGAAAGTTCTATGAATAGAACTTTCTTTGCATCCGCTAGGATGTGCTTGTAATCATAATATTGAATAAAAACGGGAGAAGCTTATGAATAATAATAACAATCCCTTGAACAATAGAAATATTACCAATGAAGATCTTAATAATCTTCTGGATCAAATGGACAACATATTGAAGAAAAACCCTATGGGTGGAGTTTATGACGACCTTTTTTCAAGGAAGCTTCCCATAATAGATGACTATTCCCCTTCTTACAGCGGTAACGGCCAAAACGCACAGTTTGATCCCGGAAAAAATCCGTTTGATTCTGAAGAGGTTAAGGATACAGCCCCCCAAAAAAGTTTTGAAGAACTAATGGAGGAACTTAACAGCCTTGTAGGTCTCAATAAGGTTAAAGAGGATGTCAAGACCCTGACCAATGTAGTGAAAATAATGAAAATGCGCAAGGAAAGGGGCTTGCCGGAAGTAGATATGTCCCTTCATCTGGTCTTTACCGGGAACCCCGGAACAGGTAAAACCACTGTGGCAAGATTGCTAGCCGGTATATACAGAGAAATCGGCGTATTATCAAAAGGCCATTTGGTAGAGGTGGAAAGATCAAGACTTGTTGCAAAATATGTAGGCCAAACCGCTCCCCAGGTCATGGAAGTGGTGAATGAAGCAATGGGCGGTGTTCTGTTTATAGACGAGGCCTATTCCCTCGTTTCTCGCCGGGGAGAGAATGACTTTGGATATGAAGCTGTGGATACACTCTTGAAGGCTATGGAGGATAATCGGGATGACTTGATAGTGATTGTTGCCGGTTATCCAGATAAGATGGAGGAATTTTTAGATTCCAATCCCGGTCTTCAATCCCGGTTTAATAAATATATAAATTTTGATGATTATACCCCTGTAGAACTTATGGACATTTTCAGAGGAATGTGCAAAAAGAATGGATACAAGCCAAATGAGAAAGCCGAAGAAAAGGTTGAACAAATGCTTGGATTTCTTCATGAGACCCGCTCTGACAGCTTTGCCAACGCCCGTACTGTCAGAAACCTATTTGAAAAGCTTCTGGCAATACAGGCCGACAGATTAGCTGCATTAGAAACTGTCAGTGATGAGGACCTGTCTGCAATAACAGAGGAAGATTTAGATAAGATTGACCTCAATGACCTTATGAGATGATTATTAGCTGTAACGTCTATTTTTTCTGACAACCAGTGATAAAGCAAAGAAGGCTATACCAAAGCAAAATACTATTGCCATATCCGATAAAATAGGCTTAATATATGCAGAATCAAAATGTATCAGTTGCGCTATTTGATTATTAGCCTTTACATACCAATAGGTAGGCATAAAGCTTGCTATTTTAAGAGCTGTACTTCCCAGAAATTCAGCCGGTACAAATACTCCACTTAGAAAACAACTTCCTAAAACGACAACATTTGTGATAGCCGATATTGCTTCGTTTCCCTTTGCCACACTTCCTATTAAAAACCCCATACCTGAACCGCAAAAGGCGAATATGAAAGAGCTTATGATGAAATAAAAAGTATTTAACGTGAGGATATTTTCAGCGTCAATAATAAAGCAGAATATAGCCATTATTAGCCATGAAACTGTAGCAAAGGTTAAATTAGCTAAAATAAATTGCAGGTTGGAAGCAGTATCACTTAATGGTGAGCAGCCCGTTCTTCTTTTTAAATCCCTGTCATTATAGGATATCATTAAGGCAGACATTCCCAGAATAAGGATCGAAAGCAAGGAATAGGCCAGGTAATTGAAAAAGTAATTACTATAGTTTAAGTCTATTTTTAATTCTGAATAGGGAATTTCCACATTTGTTTCTTTAGAAAGATTCTCGTTTAAATATGAGACCAGCTCTTCCTGCGTAATGTCATTCATATGTTGTATATATAATCTTGCTGTGTTAAGGTATTTTTCTATGGATAAATCAATGTAAGCACTGCTGTAAGAATCAGGTACGATGGTTTTTTCAAGAGACATATTCTCACCGTTTATAAACCCTTGGGTGAAGCCTTGAGGTATACGAAGAATGTAGACAATCCTTCTAAAGAAAAGTGCATCCTGCAAGGCTTCGGTTTCATCGGGAAGCTCGACAAAGTTAGCCACCTTACCTAGCTCATCCTTAAGTCCTTCTATTAGAGGACTTTCTTCCTCGTTTATAAAAGCAATATTTGTTTTTACACGTAAAAATCCTTCTTGCTCTTTAATGGATTTTGATACCGATGTAGCCATTATGAAAGATACAACTAAAAACACAATAATATATATGAGTAAGCTCGGTATATTTTTTTTGGTAATTTTCATGCAAAGATTATAAACTGGCATACTTTCGCCTCCTTAGGATCAGATAGGTGCCAAAAGTGGCTAATATAGTGAAGACTGACAAAAAGGCCATATTGAGAAAATATCTTGATAAGTTGTCGTAATAGTAAAGGCTGTATAAAGCATCTGTTAGTAGATTTATAGGGTTAATATAAGACAGTATAGGTACATTCTGGGCAACAATGTATTTTATGTCCTGGTACATCATGCCGGCAAGAAATGAGCCAAGCATTGATATAGTGAGTACTGCGGCGACTTTTATCCCTTCTGATTTTTTTACCACGGCACTTATAAGAGAACCCATCAGTACGCCGGCTATAGAACCGATAATAGTTGTCAGTACTACATATCCTGCTCTAAACCCAAAGTCAATTTTCAATGCATAGTGCATAAATCCCAACAGAGCAAACATTTCAACAGAATGAATCAGTAATGCAGCACACAGGCTGTAAAGAAAAGCTTTTAACTTATGAACCGGTGCCACATTTATTCTTGCAGCTAAAGTTGAAATATCAGCCTGAATATCTGTGGTTTCACGCATTCCAAAGAAACCTCCATAAAAACAAGCCATTGCAATCAAAGAATAAAAATAGTTCAGCATATTATTCGGTTTGGCGCCTGTTCCTGTAACTTCTTTAATATAGATTTTACGATCAGCCAGGCTTTTTAAAACTTCCTGCTGGTTTGAGGGATTATTTAGTATAATAGTGCGTACGGCTGCAACAGTTTGTGAATAATTATCGATGTAGCTTTTTATAATGTTCTGGCTTAGACCGGACTCCTTTACTACCAACTTTATTGGGGTATCAACGGTTATATATCCTTTAATTGAATCCTCTTCAAGGAGTCTTTGTGCTTCCTCGGCTGTTGTAACTGTAAGATTAAACAACCTGCTGTCACCATTTGAAGCTTCATCTAAAGCTAATCTTAAATATTGATCCTCCTGATATTGCGAATCATCCACAACAGCAATATCAATAACTCTGAATATTTCTTTACTATCAATGTTTGAGAAAGCCAGTTGAAAGAATACAGCAAGAATCAGAGGAAACGCAATTGTCCAGAATATTGTTGTTTTATCCCTTAGCAGGCATTTTAATCTGTAATTAAAAATATGAGCAAACATGATTTACCGCCTCTCAATCTCTTAATTCTTTACCGGTTAGTTCAAGGAAAACATCGTTTAATGTAGGCAATTCCGAATATATTTTTCCAAATTGAATATTTTCTTTTTTTATAAACTCAAGAACATTTTCCAAATTGTTTTTTCCTTTACTGGACTTGATTTCAAGTAATTGTTCCTTATATTCGACCGATACTATGTTTGAAAGATTCTTAAGCTTTGTCAAATGTTCTTCTGAAACATCATAGGATTCAACTGTGATTTTCTCACCCAATGTAATCATAGCTTTCAGTTCTTCTTTTGTGCCCGTTGCTATTGATTTTCCCTTGTCAATTATCATAATTCGGCTGCAAATCTGTTCAACTTCCTCCATATAATGCGAGGTATAAATTATGGTAGCACCATTTTTGTTAAGCTCCTTAATTCCCTCAAGAATTTTATTACGGCTTTGAGGATCTACAGCAACAGTCGGTTCATCGAGGATAATCAGTTTAGGTTTATGGGCAATACCACACGCTATGTTAAGTCTTCTTAGCAAACCACCGCTGAGTTTTTTGGGATAAAATTTTCTGAAATCATTCAAATCAACAAAGTCAATAGCTTCGTCAACCAGTTTTTTTCTCAAATTCTTATCCTTCACATATAGACCACAGAAGTAATCAATGTTTTCATATACCGACAATTCATTGTAAACCGCCACATTTTGCATTACTATTCCTATATTGCGCTTAATATCATATGACTCAGGTGTCATGGGCTTATCAAAAATTTCAATCTCGCCCTTGTCAAATTTAAGCAAAGACAGTATACAATTTATTGCCGTGGTTTTACCTGAACCGTTTGGCCCGAGTAGGCCAAAAATTTCTCCTTCTTTAACCGAAAAGGACAGATGGTCTAAAGCAATTAACTCACTATATCGCTTTACCAGGTTTTTAACTTTTACAACCATAATAAAATCCTCCAAACCAATTCATTAATTTGATGATACATTTTTAAAAGCTAAAGTTTAAGTGTCATGAATCACAAAGGAGATATGACAGATGTCACAAAATGGAGGTGAGAAGTGTGATATGAGAGGTGGGAGGTGGGAGATGGGAGATAGGAAGCTACCCTAAATTATTGTGTCTGGAGAGTAAAAATGATATTATGCAAACGTAAGGGTAACTAATTATGACAAGGAATTACCGTCATGCATAAATACGCAGGCCTTATTTACAAGCTAATAATATTCACATGCTGTCTGGTTGTGTACCTATATCAGACCAATTTAGGGATTTATGCGGCCATTGTACTAATTAGCTTCATATCGGGTTGCTTATTGAGCTATTTTGATGATTACAGAGTTAAATCATTTATCACAGTTGGGTTCTCGGTTCTTGCTTTTATTTTCCCCGAGTTTATGATTTTCCTTCCCCTGATTGCATTTGATATGATGTTTCACAACTTACAGGCGATTAATCTTCTTGCTCTCATTCCATTAGTTAGTTTTTTTAACAAAGAGAATCTCATGATCTCTTTAATAGTATTAATTATGATTATTCTTTCAATTCTTTTAAGATATCAGGTTGAAACAGCGAGAAGAATGGATATTCGTCATAAAGAGCTTAGTGATACAGCAAGAGAAATGTCTATACAATTAACGAAACAGAATAAAGATCTTATAGAAAAGCAGGATAATGAATTAAATCTGGCTACTATGAACGAGCGTAACCGTATTGCAAGAGAGATACACGATAATGTGGGGCATTTATTATCAAGTGCTATTTTGCAGTCCGGCGCACTTAAAACGATAAACAAGGATGTTAAGCTCAATAACAATTTTCAAGCTCTTCACGAAACATTAACCCAGGCAATGAACAGTATAAGAAACAGTGTTCATGAGCTGTATGATGAATCTATGGATTTAGAAGCAAAGGTATCGGAAGTAATAAATAATTTTACCTTCTGTGAAATTGATTATAGCTATAACATTAGCGGAAACCCTGATAAAAAGCTAAAGTATACCTTTATATCCATACTAAAGGAAGCCTTGACTAATATAATAAATCATTCTGACGCAACTTTTGTAATAGTTTCTTTTAACGAGCATCCTGCCCTATACCAATTAATCATCCGGGACAACGGAAATGTAAAAAACTTTAATACCAACGATGGCTTGGGTATAAGAAATATGATCGACAGAATCCACTCGTTAGAGGGAAATATTAACATAATAACAAAAAACGGATTTGAAATTTTTATATCTGTCCCAAAGGAGGTCTGACAATTGAGGATACTTATTATTGATGATGATAAATTGGTAACGGCTTCGCTAAAAACTATATTGGAAGCAGATGAAGATATTGATGTGGTAGGTACCGGCTATAGCGCTAATGAAGCGATAGAGTTGTATGACTCTATAAAGCCGGATGTGCTTCTTATGGATATTAGGATGGATGGCATGACCGGAATAGAAGCGGCAAAAATTATAATCCAAAAATATAGTTCTGCCAAAATTCTTTTTTTAACAACCTTTTCAGACGATGATTATATTGCAAAAGCATTTTTAACAGGTGCGAAAGGCTATATTTTAAAGCAGGATTTTGAAAGCATTATTTCTTCTGTTAAAGCTGTCTATATGGGACAGAGAGTGTTTGGGGATGAAATTATCACCAGAATTCCTGCCCTTTTGAATAATAACAGTGCTAAGACTGACAGAAATATTTATAACCTTACCGAAAAGGAAATCGAGATTGTAACCCATGTTGCAAACGGGTTATCCAACAAGGAAATTTCAGAAATAGTATTTCTCAGTGAAGGAACAGTCCGTAATTATATCAGCGTTATTTTGGAAAAGCTGGATTTGCGGGATCGAACTCAGCTTGCAATATTTTATTACAAACATATAATTTAAAGCATTACTATTTCCCACATAACGGGAAGTAAATACTATTTTTAAGGTTCCTTTCATATATTTTAGTGTAATACTTTTACTAAAGACAAATTTATGGAGGAACCATAGATGGAAAATATAACATCATTAAAGAGCGA
>CAYMLJ010000080.1:0-2107 GCA_964391395.1 uncultured Ruminiclostridium sp.
AGCCGATGAAATTACTTTTATTCTTGAAATTGCAGAAGAAATGAAAAAAATAGTAAAAAGCTCAATGAAGAGAGTAAATTATCTTCAGGGCAGGTCGGTTGTAAGTTTGTTCTATGAGAACAGTACCCGTACGAGAGTCTCATTCGAATTGGCGGCAAAATATATGGGAGCTCAGGCTGTAAACGTTTCTGTAGCTTCAAGCAGTGTAGCAAAGGGCGAAACTCTTATTGACACGGGAAAGACCTTAGAGGCCATGGGGACCGATATAGTAATAATACGGCACCACCAATCGGGAGCGCCGCATCTTCTTGCACGAAATATCAGCGCTTCTGTTATTAATGCGGGGGACGGAATGCATGAGCATCCGACTCAGGCTCTTTTAGATATGATGACAATTAAGGAAACCTTCGGCACATTAAAGGGCATTAAAGTGGCAATAATCGGGGATATTTACCATAGCAGAGTGGCCAGAAGCAATATTATAGGGCTGACTAAAATGGGAGCTCAGGTTAATCTATATGCGCCATCCACCCTTTTACCAACAGGTATCGAAAAACTGGGCGCAAAGGTATTGCCAAATATTAATGACACGGTTGCTGACTGCGATGTAGTAATGGGCTTAAGGGTTCAGCTTGAAAGACAGAAAAAGTGCCTGTTTCCTACAACAAATGAATATGCCAAGTTCTTCGGAATTAATCCTGAAAACATAAAAGGAGCTAAAAAGAACGCTTTATGGATGCATCCGGGTCCTGTAAACAGGGGTGTTGAAATGACGTCAACCATAATTGACGCAGATAATTCGGTTATTAATAAACAAGTTACAAATGGTGTTGCGGTAAGAATGGCACTACTATATTTATTAACTGGGAGGGAAGAATTGTGAGAACATTAATAATAAACGGAGCAATTTTAGAAAACGGCAGAGTGGAAAAAACCAATATATTAATAGAAGAAGGCATTATAGTATCAACAAAATCAGCCATTAATACTGAGGCTGATAAGATTATTGATGCCAACGAACTATATGTGCTTCCCGGCCTCGTAGATGCACACTGCCACTTAAGAGACCCAGGGTTTGAATATAAGGAGGATATTATATCGGGTACCAAAAGTGCAGCCAGAGGCGGATTTACCTCAATTGCCTGTATGCCCAACACAAAACCGCCAGTTGATAATGCTGCAGTGGTTCGCTATATCATAGAAAAATCCCAAAAAGAAGGATGTGTAAATGTTTTCCCCATAGGCGCCATAACAAAGGGCATAGAGGGGATTGAATTATCCGAAATGGGAATTATGCAGGAAGCGGGTATTGTAGCCGTTTCAGATGACGGTAAACCGGTTATGAATGGGGATGTTATGAAAAAAGCTCTGATTTATGCCGAACAATTTGATTTACCGGTTATATCCCATTGCGAGGATTTAAATCTTACCGACGGCGGAAGCATGAATGAGGGTTTAACATCCACTATACTGGGATTAAGGGGGATACCTACATCATCGGAGGATGTAATGGTGGCACGGGAAATCCTTTTATCTGAATACACCAAAGTACCGGTTCATATTGCTCATGTATCTACAAAGGCATCAGTCGAGCTGATACGTCATGCTAAAGATCGGGGAATAAGGGTCACTGCCGAGACATGTCCCCACTATTTTACCTTAACCGAAGAGGCCTGCCAAAATTATAATACCAATGCCAAAATGAATCCACCATTGAGAAGCCAGGAAGATTTGGAGGCAGTTATAGGGGGGCTGAAGGATGGCACCATAGATATCATTGCAACTGACCATGCGCCCCACCATATTGATGAAAAGAATGTCGAGTTCGAAAAAGCCGCAAATGGCATAGTGGGATTTGAGACGGCACTATCATTAAGCTATACCCATTTAGTAGAAAAAGGCCATCTAAGCTTACAGCAAATGCTTGATAAGCTTACTATAAACCCGGCTAAAATGCTTAAAATAGAAAAAGGAACATTAGAGTGCGGTAAAGCTGCTGATATAATTCTAGTGGATTTTGACAACGAGTATAAAGTGGAAGTATCAAAGTTTGCGTCAAAAGGCAAGAATTCACCCTTTGGCGGCTTTAAGGTTAAAGGCAGAGTAA
>CAYMLJ010000080.1:2207-8782 GCA_964391395.1 uncultured Ruminiclostridium sp.
GCCTTTTATGAAACAATAGAATACGCAAAGAAAAAGGGGTTGCTGGTAATTGCAGACGGAAAACGAAATGATATCGGGACTACTGCTCAGGCATATGCTACAGCATACCTTGGTAAAACAGATATTAACGGAACTCGGCAAGAAGCTTTTGGTGCAGATGCCCTTACAGTCAACGCGTATCTGGGTATAGACGGAATCAAACCATTTATTGAGGCATGTAAAGATAATGATAAGGGTATATTTGTACTGGTTAAAACCTCAAATCCATCTTCGGGGCAGCTTCAGGACTTGATGCTACAAGATGGGCGCACAATATATGAGGCTATGGCCGATCTGGTTAATGAATGGGGCGGCACAACAATCGGGCAATGCGGATATTCCTCTATAGGAGCTGTGGTAGGAGCAACTTATCCAAAACAGCTTGAAGAAATGAGAAAGAGGATGCCTAAGACTTGGATATTGGTTCCTGGATACGGAGCACAGGGTGGAACGGCGGCTGATGTGGTTGTAGCCTTTGATAAAAACGGCCTAGGTGCGGTTATTAATGCTTCAAGAAGTTTAATGTGCGCATATAATCTGGATGCATGGAAGAGTAAGTTTACGCATGAGGATTTTGCCGAAGCGGCAAGATCTGAAGCAGAGCGCATGAGGGATGATATTAATAAGGAAAGGGAAAAAAGATGAAGGCTATTTTAGCTTTAGAGGACGGAACTCAATTTGTGGGTCAATCAGTGGGGGCCTCAGGTGCTTGTATCGGTGAAGTAGTATTTAATACCGGAATGACAGGTTACTTAGAAGTATTAACTGACCCGGCTTATGCAGGACAGTTAGTAACTATGACGTACCCATTAATCGGAAATTACGGTATAAACGAAGAGGATAAAGAATCAGAAAGACCCCATGCAAAGGGTTTCATTATCAGAGAGCTCTGTGATGAGCCAAGTAATTTCAGATCTTATGAATCTCTGGCAAGCTACCTTAAAAGACATAATATAGTTGGAATACAAGGCATAGATACCCGTGAATTAACCCGAATAATCAGAGATAGGGGTACAATGAACGGTATAATTACAACTGATCCCGATTTTAAGTTCGATGATTGGTCAGAGAAATTGCATGATTATAAAATTATCAACCCGGTAGAACAGGTTACTTTAAAAGAAGTACAACACATTGAAGGTACAGGAAGAAAGGTTGCTCTGTTGGATTACGGCGTTAAATCGAGTATCATTAGCTGCCTTAAGAAACGAAATTGTGAGATCTTTGTTCTTCCGGCTACATCTGACGCAGAGGACATTTTAAAAGTGGAGTCCGACGGTATAATGCTGTCCGGCGGCCCCGGAAATCCAAAGGACTGTGTATTTCAAATAGATGTACTAAGAAAATTGATTGGAAAAAAGCCCATATTCGGAGTTTCTCTCGGGCATCAGCTCACTGCTTTAGCATATGGTGGGAATACAGAAGCTCTTAAGTACGGTCATCGAGGCAACCATCCTGTTAAGGATTTAGCAAAGGATAGGACCTATATAACAGCACAAAACCATGGTTATGTAGTCTTGGCTGAACATCTGGACAGCAATATAGCACAAGTAAGCCATGTAAATGTGAATGATGGTACTGTAGAGGGCATCAGGTATCTGGATACTCCCACATTCACTGTTCAATTTAATCCTGAGGCGGCCCCGGGCCCTAAGGAAACCGAGTTTCTATTTGATGAATTTATAGCACTAATGGATATGTAATTATAGGAGGTTCAAATAAGAATGCCCAAAAGAGATGATGTGAAGCGTGTTTTGGTTATAGGCTCAGGACCTATAATTATAGGCCAGGCAGCCGAGTTCGATTATGCGGGAACTCAAGCCTGTCAGGCATTAAAAGAAGAAGGTATTGAAACCATTTTGGTAAACAGTAATCCTGCAACCATTATGACAGATTCGGAAATTGCGGATAAGGTATATATTGAACCTCTTAATGTGGATACTCTCAAGAAAATAATAATAAAGGAAAAACCCGACAGTATATTACCCACCTTAGGTGGACAGACAGGACTAAACCTTGCGACTGAGCTGGCTGAATCAGGCTTTCTGGAACAGGTTGGGGTAAGGCTACTGGGAACCAAGGTTGAAGCAATTCGTATGGCCGAGGATCGTCAGACATTTAAGGATACTATGGAATCAATAGGTGAACCCTGCATCCCCAGCAAGGTGGTAAACACAATAGACGATGCATTGGCCTTTGCCCATGAGATTGATTATCCGGTAGTTATAAGACCTGCCTATACCCTCGGTGGCACAGGAGGCGGAATAGCATATGATGATGACCAGATGAAAGACATTGGCTCAAATGGCCTTCGCTTAAGCAGAGTACATCAGGTTTTAATAGAAAAGTGCATATCAGGTTGGAAAGAAATTGAGTATGAGGTCATGGGTGACTCCAAGGGTAATGTAATCACCATATGCAGTATGGAGAATATTGATCCGGTAGGTGTTCATACCGGCGATAGTATTGTGGTTGCGCCTACCCAGACACTGGGCGATAAGGAATACCAAATGCTAAGATCTGCTGCCTTAAATATTATAACGGCTTTGGGGATTGAGGGCGGATGTAATTGTCAGTTTGCACTTCACCCAGAAAGCTTTGAATATGCAGTTATTGAGGTTAACCCCCGGGTAAGCCGTTCTTCAGCTCTTGCATCAAAGGCAACAGGTTACCCCATAGCACGGGTGGCAACTAAGGTTGCAATAGGGTATGGGCTGGACGAAATAAAAAATGTCGTTACAGGCAAAACATATGCCTGCTCAGAGCCCGCAATTGACTATTGTGTGGTTAAGATTCCAAAATGGCCATTTGACAAATTTGTTAAGGCAAAACGTACTCTCGGTACCCAAATGAAAGCTACCGGGGAAGTTATGGCTATAGGTAATTCCTTTGAGGGAGCCTTAATGAAGGCCCTTCGATCCTTGGAACTGGGGATAAAAACCTTGGAAACACCTCTCTGTAAGAACTTGGACGATGATACTCTCAGAGAATGGCTATATAAAATTGATGACAATCGGTTACTTATAATTGCTGAGGCTATACGCCGGGGAGTTACTCTTGAGGACATCAGCAGCATAACAAAAATAGATATGTGGTTTCTTCATAAGTTCAGAAAAATTGTAGAGATGGAGGAACAATTAAAAACCTTGACCATAGAGAGTATAGATAGAGATGCACTTCTTAAAGCTAAAAAGATGGGCTTTTTAGATGATGTAATTGCTAGATATACCGATTCAACAAAAAAAGAGATTAAAGAGCTGCGAAAAAAATGGAAAATCAAGCCAGCCTATAAGATGGTTGATACCTGTGCAGCCGAATTTGAAGCTCAAACCCCTTATTATTATTCCACCTATGATGAAAACTCTGAATCGGTACCTACTAAGAACAAGAAGGTAATTGTATTAGGCTCGGGGCCTATCCGCATCGGCCAAGGTATTGAGTTTGATTACTGTTCTGTTCATTCGGTATGGGGACTAAAAGAAGAAGGGTATGAAGCAATAATAATTAATAACAATCCCGAGACTGTTTCTACCGACTTTGATACATCTGACAGACTCTATTTTGAGCCTTTAACCCCCGAAGATGTAGAGGAGATTATTGAGCTTGAGAATCCTGACGGAGTCATTGCTCAATTTGGCGGTCAGACTGCCATCAAGCTTACAAATCCTCTTTTTGATGCCGGTATTAAAATATTCGGAACCGCTGCTAAGGACGTTGATGCAGCGGAGGATAAAGAGAAATTCGAGACTATATTGGAAGACTTAAATATACCGAGGCCGAAGGGGGCTACCATAAGGACCTTGGAGGAAGCCATTAATGCTGCCAATAATCTGGGGTATCCGGTGTTAGTGCGCCCGTCCTATGTTCTAGGCGGTAAAGGCATGGAGATTGCCTACAATGACGCTGATATTGAAGAATACATGGAGATTATAAATAGAGAAGAGCAGGAGCACCCTATTCTTATCGATAAATATATGATGGGTAAAGAATTGGAGGTTGATGCAATCTGTGACGGTGAGAATATTTTGATTCCCGGAATCATGGAACATATAGAGAGAGCCGGTGTACACTCCGGGGACAGCATATCCATGTATCCGCCTCAAAGCCTTTCGTTTAGTATTAAAAGCAAGATTATAGATTACACTGAAAGGCTAGCAAAAGCACTTAATGTAATCGGTATAGTTAATATTCAATATGTGCTGTTTAATAACGAAATCTATGTAATTGAGGTAAACCCCAGATCAAGCCGTACTGTGCCCTATATAAGCAAGGTTACCGGAATACCTCTAATAAAAATGGCAACTCGTATAATGATGGGCAAAAAACTGTCGGACTTTCCATACGGTACCGGTTTGTATAAGGAGAGAGATTTCGTGGCAGTGAAGGTTCCGGTATTCTCCTTTGAAAAGCTCCATGATGTCGATACGGGCTTGGGGCCTGAAATGAAATCAACAGGAGAAGTCCTTGGAATCGCCAAAAATTTGCATGAAGCAACTTTAAAGGGCCTTGTTGCTTCGGGATTTGCCTTCCCTGAGCCGGGAAGCGGTGTTCTTTTTACTGTTAGAGACACAGATAAGCCCGAACTACTGGAATTAGCCGACGGATTTGAGCGATTAGGCTATACATTATACGCTACAGGTAAGACTGCCCTTTATTTAAACAAGCATGCCATTGCCACAAACAGCGTTAAAAAGTTAAATGAAGGCTCTCCAAATATTATAGAGCTAATGGAACAAGGCAGGATAAGAATGATTGTAAATACCCCAACCAAAGGACGAAGTTCAGAAAGAGATGGGTTTAGGATTAGAAGAAAGTCTGTTGAACGTTCTATTCCATGCCTAACAAGCCTTGATACAGCCTTTGCAGTATTGCGCTGCCTTCAGACTGGTAAGAGACCCGAAGATTTTGATATAATCAATATTAGTGAATTAAAAACTTTGGGAGAAAATAATGGTTAACAGAATTATTGCAACGTATGGGCAAGACTTATGGAAAATGACTAAGGATGTCCTTAAAAAAGCAGAATTGGAGAAAATGATACCAAAGGGTTCTCTTATAGGGATAAAGCCCAATTTGGTTGAGGCTAAGCCTTCATCTTCGGGGGCAACAACAACTCCGGGTATTGTCTCAGCGCTAATCGAATATCTAAAAGAGCAAGGGCATAACAACCTTGTTATATTAGAGAGTTCCTGGGTGGGTGAGGGCACAAAAAGGGCGTTTAAAGTCTGCGGGTACGAAGATATATCAAAAAAGTATAATGTTCCGCTTTTTGATATTAAGCAGGATACATATACAATGAAAACTTTTAACGGTATGAATATGGAAGTCAGTGATAAGGTGCTTTCGCTGGATTTCCTTATTAATGTACCGGTATTAAAGGGTCACTGCCAGACATTAGTGACAGGTGCTCTTAAGAACATGAAAGGCTGCATTTCCGATAGAGAAAAGCGGAATTTCCATACCCGGGGCCTCCATAAGCCTATCGCTTATCTAAATAAGGTAATAAAGCAGGATTTCATTTTAGTTGATGGCATATGTGGTGACCTTGACTTCGAAGGAGGGGGGAACCCCGTGCAAATGAACCGTATTTTTTGTAGTACCGATCCTGTATTGATTGATTCATATATAGCATCAAACATGGGGTATAAACCATATGATGTTGATTATATAAAAATAGCTGAAGAAATTGGGGTTGGAAGTTCGGATATCGAGAATGCTGATATTATTGTACTTGATAAGGACGAAAGTATTGCAAAACCATCGCCCTCACGAAAAGTGCAAAAGCTTTCACAATATGTAAATGCAAAAGACGCATGCTCGGCATGTTATGCTAATTTAATTCAGGCTCTGGCAAGGCTTGATGACGAAGGCTTATTACACCAATTTAAGAACAAACCCATTCTAATTGGGCAGGGATATAAAGCCCTTGAGGGTAGCGGGATTGGTATAGGAAAATGTACTGTCGGTATGTGCAAAGCAATTGGGGGATGTCCTCCGTCAACACCGGCCATTCTTGATTTTCTTAAAAAAATCTAAAATTATTTGCTATCATGGCAGCCCAATTAATAGGCTGCACTTACCAAAATAGTATTAATGAGAGAGTAATTAATGATAAAACGTGAATTATATGAAAAGGTCTATGCCATTCTTGATAAGGTTACACCTCTTCAATCAGATTGCGGTGCACTATGCGGCAAGGCTTGTTGCGATTCGCCCAATGAAGATGCAGGTATGTACCTTTTTCCCGGTGAAGAAGTCATGTTTTCCGAGAATCCGTCGTGGCTAAAAATTGAACTATCGGATTTTACCTATGGCAATAATAAGCCGGTATTAATTGCGATTTGTACAGATCAATGCCAGCGTGAGCTAAGGCCTTTGGCATGCCGGATTTTTCCTTTGACTCCATACATGACCCATAACGGAGCTATGAGCATAAAAATCGATCCTCGGGCTGTTCCGATGTGTCCCTTGGCAAAACAATTCACAACCGATACTTTGGATGAAGGTTTTGTTGCCGCTGTTGTGAGAGTTTTTAG
>CAYMLJ010000081.1:0-8695 GCA_964391395.1 uncultured Ruminiclostridium sp.
GTAGAGTGTCAAGAGTGTCAAGGGGACGGTTCTCTTGACACTTCATACTTTTGTAAATGGCTATTGAGCGGCATGCCTGCTACGATTTAAAGCGGAGCATGGATCTAAGTAGCGAGCGCGACTAGAAACAGGATGTTGGCATGGAGCGCTAAATCGCTGCAGGCTACAGCCTCTTTGATTGTAGCTTTTAATAAAAATGATTAGTTTTCGCACAGTCTGCCGCAGTCGCTTACATTTGTTCTCTTTCATTCATTTTATTATACCTTTTAAATAAGCTGTAAAGTCGGAGCGTAAATCTTCTCTTTTGAGAGCGAATTCAACCGTGGCCTGCAAAAATCCCAGTTTATTTCCCACATCATAACGTCTGCCCACAAAGTCATACGCATACATAGGTTCCGCTTTTGCTAGTTCACAAAGAGAGTCGGTCAACTGAATCTCACCGTTTTTGCCGGGTTTAGCTTTAGCCAGATAGGAAAATATAGCGGGAGTTATTATGTATCTCCCTAAAATAGCCATATTAGACGGAGCTTGGTCTGGTTCGGGCTTTTCAACCAGAGTCTTTACTTTGAATACTCTTTGGTCCATCTGCCTGCCTTCCACAATACCATATTTGGACACATCCTCATCGGCTACACGTTGTACCCCCAAAATGGTTGTTCCATATTCATTATAGACATCTATCATCTGCTTCAGGCATGGAACTTCGGCGTCCACAATATCATCACCAAGTAATACCGCGAAGGGTTCATTCCCGATAAATGCCCGTGCGCAATTAATGGCATGACCCAGCCCCTTGGCTTCCTTCTGGCGGATATAGTGTATGTTGGCTAAGTCTGCAATCTGGCGAACCTGCTCCAAAAGACCCTCTTTCCCCTTTTTTCTAAGCTCTTCCTCGAGCTCGAGGGATCTGTCAAAATGGTCTTCAATAGCCCGTTTCCCTCTGCCGGTAATAATAAGAATATCTTCTATCCCTGAGGCAATAGCCTCTTCAATAATGAATTGGATAGTCGGCTTATCAACAATTGGGAGCATTTCCTTCGGCTGCGCCTTAGTAGCGGGCAGAAATCTTGTTCCTAATCCGGCTGCGGGAATTATGGCTTTTCGTATCTTCATACCTGATGCTCCTCTCGACGGCCACGGATGGCCTAGTGCCGCGGCGCCACGGATGGCAAGAAGCGGCCATATTTTGCACAATTATATTTCTCTTCTTCCTTCTAGAGATTTAAATAGAGTCACCTCGTCGGCATACTCTAAATCTCCGCCTACAGAGATGCCCTGAGCTATGCGTGTGGTTTTTACTCCTATCGGCTTTAATACTTTCGAAATATAAACGGCTGTAGCCTCGCCCTCCACAGTAGGGCTGGTGGCAAGAATCACCTCTGAAACCTTCTCGTTTGCCACACGTTTGATTAATGACTTAACATTAATGTCATCGGGTCCGGTGCCATCCAGAGGCGAAATAAGGCCGTTTAAAACATGGTAAAGCCCCTTATATTCTCTGACCCTTTCCATAGCCACTACATCTCTCGAATTTTGAACTACACAAATAACAGTGTGATCTCGCTTTTCCGAGCTACATATGCGGCAAGGGTCGGTGTCGGTAAAATTGTGGCATACCGAACAGTCTTTAATTTTTCGTTTGGCTTCTACCAATGCCTTAGCAAAGCCGATAACTCTATCCTCTGATAAATTCAGAACATGAAAAGCAAGTCGCTGGGCGGTCTTTCGACCTATGCCCGGCAGCTTCTCGAACTCTTCTATTAGTTTTTGAACCGGTAAAGCAAAGTAATCCATTTAGAATAACCCCGGTATATTTCCAAGGCCTCCGGCAACTCCGCCCATAGCATTTTTAGCAAGCTCATCAGCCTGTCTCATCGCTTCGTTCACTGCCGCAAGAACCATATCCTGCAAGGTTTCCACATCGTCAGGATCAACCGCTTCCTTGGAAATACGAATCTCACGAATTTCCTTTGAACCGGTGGCTACTACCGTAACCGCTCCGCCGCCAACAGTGGCTTCTACGGTTTGTTCAGCAAGCTCCTCCTGAGCCTTGGCCATATCCTGTTGCATCTTCTGGGCCTGCTTCATAAGATTGTTTATATTTCCTCCCATACCGCCCATGCCCATGGGAAATCCACGTTTTGCCATACTTACTTCTCCTCCGCTAAAACTAAAACTTATAATCAGTTATATTATAAAGCATTTTCAAGTAGTTTAATACCCCATTCTGAATGTCAAGGGATGTCAAGGGGACGGGGGGTGTCAAGGGGACGGTTCTCTTGACAGCACTTTTGACAGCGCCGCTTTTCTAACCATTTCCCTATTAAGACCTAATTCTTCCGCGATTCTCCTGAGTGAAAGATCTGACTTTTTAATTATAAGCTTGATTAATTCCTCCCTGACCTTTTTGTTTTGTGCGCTCTTAAGTTGAGATATTTCTATTTTATACTTTTGCACAAACTCGGCAATAAACCGTTTTACGTTGGTCGCATCTACTTCTTTTTCATCGGCTAGGTCTAGAAAGGTATCATTACAGCTTTTTTGATGAAATTGTGCAAATTCTTTCAATCCAGCTACTTTATTATCTGAAATAATCCCTAAGATTTCATTTGATTCAACAAAGTCAGTTTTTTTATCCATGTATTCTTTATAACTACTCCAAGGATATTCTTCAATAGAGCCTAAGCCTGCTTTTACAGGGTTTCTGTGCACATACCTTATAGCACAAAGCAGATACTTATCGTCCGCAATATTTTCGCTTTTAAATCTACCCTGGAACACATGACCTATTCTATTGTATTTCTCATTAAAATAATAGGCATAGCTGGTCGCAATTCGCTTAACAATCCGAGATAAGGAATCTTCCCCCTCTCTGATTACTAAATGTATATGGTTATCCATAACACAATAGGCATAAAGGAAGAATTCCCTATGTTTCTTTTTCAATCTTATGGTTTCAATAATTCTTTGCTTATCTTCATTGTCAATAAATATCTTTTCTCTGTTATTACCCCTCAGCATCACATGATAGACATTTATCTCATTAAGTATTCTTGCATGTCTTGGCATTTAAATCACCTTCTGAGGTAAATCTATCATAATAATTACGCAGTGTCAAAAGAACCGTCCCTATGGCATTTGCCTATGACATTTGTCCCTATGACATTTATAAAATAAAACTCTTGACTAACACCCTAGGTATTAGCTTATGCTCATATTGAGGTGATAAACATGCTAATAAATGAAGTAAGCAAAATTACCGGCTTAACAAAAAAAGCCATAGAGTACTACACTATTCAAGGCTTAGTGTGCCCAAATATTTTAGAAAACGGATATAGGGATTACGACCAAAGTGATATTAATAAACTAAATACAATTTCTATTCTTCGGCAGTTGGGCTTAAGCACGAATGAAATTAAATCAGTTCTTTCTGATGAGTCACGAGCTGTTTTGCACACCTTATCCGTACAAAAAGAACTGAGTTTTCAAAGAGAACAGGCAAAAAAACTGCTACTTGATAAATTGTGCCAAGGTTTTAGTTATTCTGAAATCAGTAAGGACTTACAAGCGATCAACGATAGCAAAACAATAACAGAAAAGCTATTAGAATCATTCCCGGGATATTATGGCCGATTTGTATGCCTTCATTTTGCCCGATTCTTAAATGAACCAATCATAACAGAAAAGCAACAATCAGCTTATGAAAGAGTAATATCTTTTTTGGACAATGCTCCGCAATTGACCTTACCGGAGGATTTGCAGGAATATTTAAATGAGGGTACAAAGGATATTGGCACAGAACAAATTATAGAAATGATTAAAAACACAAAGAAATCCATAGAAAACCCTGATGATTTTTTCGCTGAAAATAAAGAAGTACTTGAGCAATATCTGATATATAAGAAATCCGATAAATATAAAAATTCACCGGCATATAAAATCATGGAACTAATCAAAGAGTTTAATAGTATAAGCGGATACAATGATATATTTATCCCTGCGTTAAAAGAATTAAGCCCCTCATATTCGGAATACTACCAGCAATTGGAGAAGGCAAATGAAAAACTTCTAGAGCGGTATCCTGAAATCGGGAAAATGAGTGATTGAGCAGAATTATAGTCGCATAAATATGCTAACTGTGAAAGGTGCCATGAGTGATGTCAACTGACGCAAGCGGAGCGTGGACTGCGGAGCTAAGCGACTTGAATCCTAGCGAATTCACGGAGCAGCGCAGTTGACTCACTCTACAGGAATCTCTAATACTAACACAAATTTCTTGCCTTTACAGTGTCAAGAGAACCGTCCCTCTGACACTCTGGCACTCGAAGAGAACCGTCCCTCTGGCACTCGTGGCACTCGCCGTCCCTCTGACACTCCTCTGACACTCCTATGGCCTAATCCCCAAAGACAGTCGTCATAATCTCGCCGTCCACGCAGTTAAACTGAACAGGGTCGGAATAGGCATAGTTGCCCATGGCATCCCACATCTCAAATTCCATACAGTATGTACCGTCAAAGAGAGGTCTTTCGGAAAAAGCTGTGTTTGCCGTAACGGTAATTGTATCTACCTCATAATCTTCAAATTCGTCTTCACCAGAGTAGGATGCAATCTTCCATATAGTAGTAACCTCGTCACCTGGCTTAAGAAGACGCAGTTCCTTGTCAGCCATTCCGTTATCGTCGATACCTTTCCGGGCGCCAAGAATAATCCATGTATCATCATTAAAGTCATAAACAATCTTAAGGTTGTATTCCTCGCCGTTTAACAGCACCGGTACTGAGTAAAGATTATAATCCTCCCCCTCTTCACTCAGTTCCATATATACCAGACAGTCATCGATAGCACCCCATACACCACGGAAGTTATCATAGAATATACCGTTGTCCCAGTCAGCGACTATGTCATTGTCTGTACCAAGCAACATCATCATGTCACTTTCCTCTTCTATATAGTATAGTTGTACTCCTATACCTACCAGGATGTCTTGTGCTTCTGATCCCAGTTCTAAAAAGGCAGTACCTTCGTCATCCAGATCCAGAGGTGCACCGTCCCAACCTGCTGTAAGCAGATTGCGAATTTCTGGTAGATCTGTAAAATCAAAATCCATGTTAGCGACATATTCCTGACCGGTTTCATCCAGTTGTCCGGTAAGTGCATAGGTAAAATAATGCTTAAATGCTGTGTCTATACCAATGGCTTGATATGCTGTAATATCATCGACATCGCCGTTATAGCTATAATAGCAGGAAAGGCCACTTGCTCTGGAGCGGTACGGTCCTCTCGCCTGATAAATAACACATTCATCCAAAGCAGCGAGTACATGCTCAGCCGATTTCATTATGCCTGCATTCTGTCTTGCCAAATCGCCTAAATCAACCATATTGGTGTAGCCTTGCTCCCTGGTGTTGCCTCCGTAGTTCTCGCTCTTATAGGCGGTACGAGCAAATTGGGATAAGAAGGCTGCGTCCTCCATTACCGCAGCAAGACATTCAGCACCAAAAATATCATAAGCATCTATCAGTGGTCCCACTTTTGTCAGGTCTGTCACCGATAGGGTAATGTCTTGCTCGGTGCCTTCATCCTCACATCCTGCATAATAACTGTCGCAGATAACCTTTCCCAAAGCTGCTCCGTCAATGGCAGGATTGGCAGCCAGCGCACCAATCCACTCAGAGTAGTCCCAGCCGTTAGCAGGCTCCAATTCCTCGGATGCAACCAGGTATTTTGCTATACCGGAAAAAGTTGCCGCAACGTCTATTGTTGCCATGAGACAAGTGTCAAAGCCGATAATCTCTATAGGCGGGTATTCCTCCGATACGTCCCATACACCGGCAAAAGCTTCATACATTTCGTCAAGAGTCAGGGAATCATTATCGAATAACTCATCAAATTCAGCACCGGAAACCGAGCCTCCTCCGTGATTCCAGAATAGCACCGCTATTTTGTCCGCTGGATAGTTTTCGTTCGCAAAACTAAGAAAATCGTAGAGCGCCTGCTTTTCGCCCATGTTTGCCAGGGGCAATTCATCCACCAGTTCCAAACCATCGCTGTCATAAACAAACCGCTGGAGCTTGGATGGGTCAACAAAATCGTTATGCCACGTATTAGCTCCACCCGTTTGGATAATGACTTTCACATCTTCCGGCAAGGTGACCTCCATAAGTTCCTCCAGATCGTCAGTAGCAAAACCGCTTTCAGATTCCAGGTCACTCCCGCAGAGATACCAATAGATGACCCAGTCGCCCGAATCAGTAGAATTGGATTCAATTGACTGTTTCGATTTAGACATAGGTTCAGATTCATCTTCTTCCCATTCATCTTCGGTACCGCTACATGCAGCCAGAGAAAAAATCATGCTTAAAACCAGAAGACAAGTAATTAGTTTTTTCATGTTTAATATTAATTTTGCACCGAAATGTGAGTGGTTTAAATTGTAATTCGAAAGTTGCCCAGAAGTATTCTTTTTAAGTAATACTCTTCCTTCCATTTTTACCTCTCCTATAACTATGTGTGTAAATAAAGAATATCTGTCTTCTCAGATTAATATCTGACTGAATTTAATGAATATTAAATTTATTATTTTATCTTTCCCATGTCTGTCAATAAACGCTATTATAAGCTATATTATTCGCTTTTTATCTATATTTAGTATTTTATAATTAATATTACCAACAAAATAAGAGTATTAAACAAAAAACTTTTGGGACAAAGGGAGTAGGGGACAGCCCTCGACTCCCTTTACTAAGCGCTAGCTAAGAATTTTTAAGGTGACATTAAGAGCCTTCACTTCGTTCAGGATGATAGGTAGTAGCTCCGGATGGCGACAATGAAGCGGGTTATTTAAGTGTCAGAAGGACCGTCCCCGTGACATGATGACACCCTTGACACCCCTGTGACACCTTACTTAATTATAAAGCCGCAGGGGAGCATTCTCTCTCGCCCGGCCGACGGGCTGTTTACTATCTTTCCCTCTACTATCATTTCGGAGGATGCTCCGCCGTCCAGATTAACGGCATCTTTTACTCCCAAATCAAGAAGCTTTTGTCCCAATTCCTTACCGGTAAGTCCGTCGCTAAAACCCTTTTGTCTGCCGTCGGCTACAAGAATTAACACCGTTCCGTCTCCTTTTATTCCTACAGCTGTGCGTGGGACGCGGGTTTGCATAGTTCCTACCCATCCGTCTTTTTCGGGCGCAACAATCTCATAATCCTTGAGAATCCAACTTCCACATTCATAGGCCCAATTATACCCGGTAAAGCTTTGATCACCTTTATAAATATCATATTTAAGTTCAAGGTTCATACCCGGCTTTATAAGCTCCTCAAGCCTTGTTCTTGCTTTTTTGCCGATTGCACTTATCAAAAACCCATCCTTGGGTATTTCATAGGATTTATTCCGTTGAATAAGGCCCCTGACCTCACCATTTGAAATAACTGCATTTAAGTGGCTAATGTCAAGTCTGTTCATGGTGCCGTATGAAGGCGTAAAAATATATATGCCTTCATTTTTTGAATAGCGGTTATGAAATAAATTATCTAAAGATATACCGTCGCCTTCCACCCATACCTTGCTTGAAGCATCCTCAATATAAGCTTTTTCATTATCTAAAAATAATACCGGGAAATTTCCCGTAGCAGTGGTATAGAGCTCTCCGTCCATTGCGAACAATCCGCCCAACATGCCGTTGGAATGTGAAAACCCTGCATTTACAGCCGCTTTTGCTTGCCAAGTATCATACATCACACTTAAATACTCATAACCAAATAATACTGTTTTATTGGATAAAACGGGCCTGAAAATAAGCTCGGGATTAGAGGGATTAATCTCTATCACATGCATTGAAAGATTTAAATCCGGCTTGCTCTCGGAAATACTGTAATATTTATATATAGGCTCGGGTTCTGCCGAAGGTGTAGGAATGGGCTCAGGTGTGGGAGTAAACGAAGTAACCGGCTCCTCACTATTTTGCTCATTACATGGGTTATGCCCGTCCTCAGCAGAAATCTTTCTTGCTATGGCAGGGCATAAAATCCAAAGAACTGTTATTGATATTATTAACAAAACCACAATCGGTAAAATCCTAATCTTCAACGGTTTCAGCTCCGTCCGGTTTGATGTGGGTTTCAGTATCCTCTTCTGTAGCAGGCTCGATAGGATTGGGTTCCTCTTGTACAGCCGGATTTGCATTTAACTCGGCACCCTCATCTATAGTCTGAATTTTGTATGCCTTGTCCATTCGAGCGCTAAGCTGCCTATACATCATATCAGATATTCCCATACCCCTGTGGCTGCCTCTTTCCATAAGAGTCTCATCTAGCATATCCTCAAACATAGTACGTGCACTGCTTTTTTCTATGAAATCGCTTTCGGGTACAGTGGCCTTCATCTGCTTATATAATATTTGGAGCATAACCGATTCAAACTCATCGCACGCATCCTTGAGTTTTTTCTTATCACCATCGTCAAAAGCTTTCTTAAGAATACTTTCAAATTCGGTAGCATCAGTCTGCGCCTGGTTGGCTTTTATTTTATCGGTATAATTAAGCTGTCCAAATCCTTCAATTTTCATACTTTATCCTTTAATAAGACAGGGGACGGTTCTCTGTCCTATTAATTAAGGCAGGGGCCAAGACAGAGAACCGTCCCCTGTCTTACCTGTCTTACCGTCTGATATTATTTGCGGTCTGCAGCATT
>CAYMLJ010000082.1:0-8679 GCA_964391395.1 uncultured Ruminiclostridium sp.
ACTAGCGAGAACCCTTTCATAGAAAGGGTTCTCAAATAAAGTTTGGTGGAGATGAAGGGGATCGAACCCCTTACCTCTCGACTGCCAGTCTTTTCTCTCCTGCATACACCCCGGAAAATGTGGAAAAACAGGGCTTTCAGGACACTGATTTTCCGTATTTCCCTTAGTTTTTTTTCCTATTCAATTTTTATTCAATTTTTTTCGCTCGATTGGATCCATGTTTTTCATACTCTTGTTCGAAGTGATTTCCGGTTGCCAACTCGTGTAAAGAACTGCTAAATCGGAGCTTCAGGCATTAAAACTGTCGCTTGATTCAGCTCTGTAAGCACCCATTTCCTGGGGTTATTCCGCCACTAGAAAAGTCCCAAATCCCGGGATTAGTACACACTAAGAAAGGTGTCCAATTCCCGGGGTTTTTCCACAACAGGATTTATACAAAAAGTCATCTTATTTATGTCAAATGATACCATAAATACGAGCAAAATTGGGGCCTTTTCCCCGGGATAATCGGCGAACCGGTTCACGGGATTTGAGATATGAAAATGAACCTAAATCCCGGGGTTTTCATCCAAAGGTCGAAAACTCGACTTTAGCTCTCTGCCGAAACATTAGTATTAATCTTGCTGTACCCAACCCACTGCTCACATAACAAGTAGCCTAATGAGTATAGCGATTCCAAGTACAATGCATCCTCCAAAAGCGCTAATCTCTATTACTCTCTACTTTTTTCTGGCAGCTGTATTTTCCGATTCAATTCTATGAATCTCGCTTATTTCACCAAACATGCGTACAATATCCAGTTGTCTCAGCTCTTCAATTTTCGAGTCCAGAGCGAATTGTCTTTCCTGAATATAAGCAACCAACCTGCCAATTTCAGCGATTTGCCCTTCCTGTTTTGCAATCACGTCTGAGGTGGAATCTGTAAACTTCTTCGCAGCCTCATGAACCAAACCACGGTATCCGGCAAGCTCATTTCCAACAGCTTCCAAGCTCTGGTTCGTAGAAGTGGAAATGGTGCCCATTAACTGCTGCGCCAAATTGCCAAGCTCGTCCTCAAGCTTTGACTGTGCCAAGGCAGATTGCTCAACAATTCTCGACACGCCTTGCTGAGCATAGCTATCTATATCAGACACTTTGATATTAAGCATCTCCAGTTTATTAGTTGTGTCATCGATTATCTGCTGTGCGTTGTTCTCCAACACCTTTGCCACATTGCTTGCAGAGTCAAACAGAGCCTGAAGCGAATCGCTCAACGCCTTTTCTCCATCACTTTCTAAGCTTTTCCGTTATATAGATATCAATTTCGATGCCAAATAGTCAATTGTCACATCGTAGAATACAAAATCATCAATTCTCTTTTTCCACTTAGCCTCAACTACCTGCCTGACGCCTTTTTCGTCCTGTTCCGGGCACATCAAAAGCAATTTGCACGCTGGATTATACTTACGAAGTCCCTTGCATAGTGTCAAACAATATTCCATGTCATAATTCCCTGATTCTGCGGCTTCAATGAGTGCAACGCCAGCATCACTGCTACCAATAGCGGTATTTGCCTTCTGATAGTCGGGTTCATAAACCAAGCGAATCTCTGGACTATCTTGGAGCCTGTCCATCAACCCCTGCGCAATCGCCTTACGATGCATAAATAACATAATAATTGGCATAGTCCATCCTTCCCAACGTGACATGGGCGTGACATGGGGACGGGGCTACTGTCACACTGTTCTCTTTCAACTTTTCCCCTTTGTTAACTACTTTTAAGATTTATCCATACCTAATATATCAACCATTACATCTTTTCGCCCTACCCGCAGCGGCTAGTCTTTGTATCTTTTTTCGGGGTGAGGGTGACAAGGGGACGGGGTTGGTGACACATGCATGTGTCACCAACCCCGTCCCCCTGTCACCCATCCCATTGTCACTCGGTCCCCTTATTTCACTTTAACCCATATGTCATTTATAATATCGTCCAAATAAACCTCACCTGTATTGGTGTTCACCGCGTAGTGTACTTCTTGCACGAAATTTTCTTCATGGTCAGTTCCCAAAGCAACGAGATAGAACTCCTCACCATCAATCATACTCGTTTCTCCGCTGAACAGCATGGTCATTCCCATGTCTAGATATTCTTGCACCCCATCTGCTTCCTTCAAGATCTCAAAAATCAAATCTCCAATTGCGGGGTCATCACTTCCACTCTCAAGATACCTTTTATATTCAGCACTTATGAACTTTATGATATTGCCCTGTTTATCGGTTTTAACAAAATAAATCGAACCGGGAAACAAATCATCACCCAGTATATCCGAAACCTGGTCGGTTGCAATATTATAAAGAACGCTCTCAGCCACATCGTTCTCGTAAAATGTCATTTCGCTTGGATAAGGCGTTGCATAGTCTTCTTCCTCAGGCGGTGTCCACCGAGCGTCATCTATCCAAATGCTTTCCCTCTTCGGTCCTATTCCCCAGAAAATTGCATAAAATTCGTCGTTTTTACGAGGGCGGAGGCTTGACTTTTCTCCGCTTACTTTCTCAAACGCTATTTCATTAGGAACATCTTCATATCCGTCTGGACCTAGAATGCTAAAAACACAATTGTCACCGTCTGCAAAAAACCATGACATCACACGCTTCTCATCATAAATAGTCCTGTGAAGGAAAAAGAAATCGCCTCTGGAATATTCTGCACCTTGCAGTTCAATTCGAAGCATGTCAGGTGCTTCTTTAACATTTGCATATATCCTATCCAACTTTATTTGCCCCGTATAATCGCCTTCGGCCTGATTTGCGTATTCATCGTAAAATGATAAATTGACATTTAAATTTTCGTCAATGCTCATTTTGCAAGAAACATCGCTCAAATATCCATTGTTAAAAACCCATTCGCCTATGAGGTATTCCTTTATACCCACCACTGAATCTAAATTAGGCGGAGCAATTGCCGTTTTATTATCTTGAAGCTTTTCAGAAGTGCTCGGTGCAGGTGGAACACCCGTGCTCACTTCCGAATCATTTTTTTTACTATTGGATGCGCCACAGCCACTCAAAATCACAGTGCAAATAAGCACAGCCAATAGTCTCTTATGTTTAATCATTTTGCCCTCCTAGAATTCCCCTTTAAAAATCTATTTTAAACTCTATATCTTCACCAATTTTTTTGCTATTCTCATCCTCTGCGCCCGATATAATGTATCTTATCTTTTTTATATCACCGGCTTCAGAATCGAGTACGAAAAATACGTTTCCGCGTTTTACCTCCTCGCCCCTAAATTCATCACCCACAGAATCGCATACCGAATAACTAGCCTCAACCTCTTCTTTTGTATTTGTAATAAGTTGTGCTAGATTAGGGTAAATATAATTATTGCCTGATGAATTATGTTTTGCTTCTACCTCTAGTGAAACAACTGTTACTTTATCTCTATCATTATAGTTATATTTGAAATCATCATATATGTAGTAATCAAATATTTCTGCGCGTGTTACTTTTATAGTGAAGGGTCCGGATTCTTTTGTTAATTCAAACCCCGTCTTTAAGGCCACCCTTTCTTTTCTGCCCTCCCCTGAATCCTCAAACCAATCATTTATATCCCTTTCAGGCATATCACCGTATTTTATATAATCTAGGTAATCTGCGTTATCAAATTCTATCACATAGCCTTTTTCATCAGTGACCGCAAAATGAACCTCACCTTCAACTAAGTTATTACTTAAAATTTCGTCCATTTTGTTTGCCGATATTTTATAGAGAACACTCTCCGGAACGTCATCTTTGTAAAGGTTCATTCGCGGATTAAGTTCGTAAATGTCGTCTTCTAATGACGGCAAAATTCTATCTACCTTATCCAACCAAAGGCTTTTCCCATCTTCCCCCATCCCCCAGAATACCGCGTTAAATTCCTCGTTTTTAATAGGGCGAAGGTTTGATTTTTTGCCGCTTACTTTTTCAAGTATTATCTCGTCGATAGCATAGTAAGCAATATCCTCAGTGGTTAACAATTCAAAAATATGATTGCCATTCCCTGCAAAAAACAAAGACATAACTGTTTTCCCATCATAAATGGTTCTATGAAGAAAACGGTAATCACCTCCCGGGTAACCTTCGTCACCCAAATCAATGACAATCAAGTCAGGGGCTTCATTGGGTTTTGCATATAGTCTATCAAACCCTATTTTTCCTGTATATTCACCCTTGGATTCCTTTGTATGCTTATCTTCAAAGGAAAGAAAAACGTTTAAATCCTTATCAATAATCATTTTCCCAAGAACATCAGATGGATCTAATTGGTAATAATTTAAGTACTCTCTATCGTAAATCCATTCGCCTACAAGGTACTCGCGTATCCCCTTTTCCGTGCTGAAATCGGGCAAATAACCTGTTTTGCCGTCCGCTTGCGTCTTGTCAGATGTTCCTGAAGCCTCCGAAATGCCTGTGCTGGTCTCGGTGCCGCTTGTTTCAGGGCCATTGTTCCCCACTTTGGGTGCGCCACAGCCACCAAGAATCATAATACAAACGAGCATTGCCATTAGTCCTTTATGTTTAAGCATATGTCACCTTCCTGTAAATTTACTTTTCTATAAGAAAAGACAGCACTTTTTAAGAAGTGCCCTCCTTCAAAAATCTACATCAAATTCTATGTCTTTTCCAATTAATTTTCATCTTTCTCTGGCGGATCCATGTATTTAGTATCCTCTTTGTGCTGTGCGTTTTCAAATTCTATTACATTGCCTTGTAAATCGGTAAGAACAAAATAAACCTCACCGGTAACCAACTCATTGCTCATAATCTCTTTAATCTTGTCATTTGCAATTTCGTAGAGGGCACTCTCCGGCACTTCGGCTTCGTAAAGCGCCATTCTGGGATTAGGTACATCGGGGTCATATTCTATTGGCGGTGTCCACCAAACTTGATTGAGCCAAAGACTTTTTCCCTCTGCCCCTATTTCCCATAAAACTGCATGAAACGCCAAATTCTTAGTAGTTTCAACCTTTGGTGTTTGTCCGCTTACTTTTTCAATTATTATCTCTTCCGGCGCATATCCATAATTATTGTTATCCGCTAACAAATCAAAAATGCAATTACCATTCCCTGAAAAAAACAACGACATTACACATTTTCCATCATAAATGGTTCTATGTAGAAAACGAAAATCACCTCCCGGATAATCCTCGTCGCCCAAATCAATGACAATCAGATCAGGCGCTTCATTGGGTTTTGCATATAATCTGTCAAACTTTATTTCCCCAGTATATTCGCCTTTGGACTTATTCGTAAGTTTATCTTCAAATGACAAATGAACATTTAAATCCTTATCAATAATCATTTTAGCAGTTACATTAGCCGGGTCTAGGTCAGCATAGTTCAAATACTCTCTGTCATAAACCCATTCGCCTACAAGGTACTCCCTTATACCCTTCTCTGTACTGAAGTCGGGAGGGTAAGTTGATTTGCTGCGCTCTTTAAGCTTGGCAGAAACTCCGGAGGCATTTAAAATACTGGTACTGCTAGCGGTGCTATTCGCTTTCGGGTCATTATTTCCATCTTTGGGCAATCCACATCCGCCCATAATAACAATGCAAAGAAGCACTGCCAGTAGTCCTTTATGTTTAAGCATGTTTTCCCCCCAGAGTTCTCTTTTCTGTATAAAAAGTCAACCCTCAATTATTCTTCAAATCAGTCTTTTGCATCTTATTACGATTCATTTTCACCATCAATATATTCTTTGAAATCTGCATTTACAAATTCTATTACATAGCCTTGTTTATCGGTTCTTACATAATAAACCTCACCCGGAACTAAATTTTCCATTAAAACCTCTTTCATATTATCCGTCGCGATTTTATAGAGAACACTCTCCTGCACATCGTCCTCGTAAAGAGTCATCCGGGTAGGATAATCCGGGTCGGGGTCATATTCCTCTGATGGCGTCCACTGGACTTCATCCAGCCAAAGACTTTTCCCGTCTGCTCCTGTTCCCCATGAAACTGCGTAAAAATCGTGATTTTTAGTGGGGTGAAGCTCTGATTTTAGACCGCTTACTTTTTCAAGTATTATCTCATCAACTGCATAGTAAGCAATGTCTTCAGTAGCTAACAATTCAAAAATGTGATTGCCATTACCTGCAAAAAATAAAGACATAGCACATTTACCATCATAAATGGTTCTGTTCTTAAAAAGGTAGTCCCCTCCGGGATAATCTTCCTCCCCAAGTACAATGGAAATCAAATCAGGGGCTTCATTGGGTTTGGCATGTAGTCTATCAAACTCTATTTTCCCTGTAAATTCACCTTTAGATTCATTTGTATACTTATCTTCAAACGATAAATGAACATTTAAATCTTTATCAATAATCATCTTTGCAAATACATCGGCTGGATCTAATACGCAATAGTTTAAATACTCCCGGTCATAAGTCCATTCGCCTATAAGGTACTCCCTTATGCCCTTTTCAGTACTGAAATCGGGTGGATAGACTGGTTTGCTATCCTCATTAATCTTGTCAGCAATTCCGGAAGCATCCGGAATGACGGCACTGCTTTCGGTAGCGCTCTTGGCGCTGTTATCCGTAATACTATCCGTGGTTCTCTCAGTGCTGCTCTCGGTGCCACCCGCTTCCGGATCTTTGTTTGCAGCTTTGGGTACACCACAGCCACCCAGAATCGCAATGCAAACAATCACTGCCAGTAGTCCTTTATATTTCTTCATTTTTACCCCCTTAGAATTTCCCACTTCTACCGGAGAAACCATCACTCCCGACAGAAGTACCACCGCTGGAAGATTTCTTTTCTATTTGCGTCCTTGTTTCTGTTCTAAACAAAAACTGATCTATTCGCCTCGTTAGATTAAAGCCTCCCTCAGGTATAAAGTAATCGGCCTTCCTCTGTTTTACTGCAGTCTTCATCTGCGACAAAAATATCAAGCAAATCAATCCTGCAATCAATAGTGGAACAAGGATTACGACAGCCAGTCTTATCCAAAATGAGCTCTTAGCTTTCTCCGCAGCAAGCACTTCATCGGTGTCAATATCAAACGGAGTGCCATCTCTAGCCATCTTTAAATAATTGGCTGTTTGGTTTAGATATATACGAAAACTATCATAGTATTCATCTTTACCAAGCAGCGGCAAAAGGTGCCTCTCTAACAGGACATCCTTACCGTGGTCTGTAAACGCCGTATTCCCATACCCGTATGCTATAATTGCGTAGTCTCGTTCTTCCATGCTAAGAAAAAGCATCAGCCCACTTTTGTCCTCGCCATAGCCGTAATTGTAATCCTCATAAATAGACTTTGCTACCTCCATGGCATCATCGCCGTCATTATCGTCAATAATAACTATGCTCACTTCGCATTGGTATTCCTCAGTTATATCCCAAGCCAACTCGTTAAGCTCGAAATATTCGTCTTCAGAGAGCAACCCAACCCCATCGGCGACCAAATCAAAATCCGCGGCATGAACCGGCAGCAGCATGGCAAAGGTGAGGAGCATAATTGATATGAATAGCGCTGTTATTTTTTTCATTTAATATCCCTCCTCAAAACAATATGAAGCCAAGCAGTAGCATTATCGGCAATGAAATACCCGTGAACCATGCGAAAAACTTGCGCCAATCAACAGGTAAATCGCCAATGAGCTTGCCGGTCTGACCATTCATAGCAAAGAGAAAATCTTTGCCCTTCCATCTGGTATTCAATACCCACACAGGAAGAAAGGCATATTTTACCTCGCCCGGAGTAATGTTAATAGCGAAAGATTCCGGGACCATGCTTGCATAGCCGGTTATAGTAGAGGCAAATTTATCCTCTGTGCTAGAACGAATCCGATCATTTGCGCGTTCAATGCAAACATTGGCCTCAACATCATATTTATCCGCCAAATAACCGGGCAGGTACGCGGATGAAAAGGGGACAAGCGCCAAATAATCATATGGCTCTATTGCATCCATATGGGCATCGGGCATCTTAGTTGACCCATCTACAGGCACCTTCTCAAACCTGACATTACCTTCCCGAACCACATGATAATGCTCTGTGACCGTTACCTTTTCGTCTCCCTGTGTATGAGAATGAATTTTGGTCGCACGGTAGCGCACATCTCCGTCGCTAATCCCATCAAATAGCCAAAAAGGAACATAAATTCCTTTGAGCTCCTCAATTTTATTTTCTTCCGAAAAAGTCTTCGGCAAAAATTTTTTGCCTTTATAGTAATTTTTCAAAGCAGTTTTGGCCGCTTCTTTGTCCATTTTAAATGGGATTACAAAATCCGGCCTTAGCATCCCGGTGAATTGTCCCGGAACAACGGTTGGATTATTACAATAGGGACAAGCTGTGGCGGCGGTGGTATCATCGCAAATAAGCTGAGCACCGCATGAAGGGCAACTGTAGGCCCGCATATGTGCAGCTTCTTCTTCGCCCCATTCTTCCATAGTCAAGTCCCACTCAGGCTTGCTTGCAGCATCTGCGGCAGCTTGGTCCTTATCCGCATAAAGCAACTCAATTGTCGCTACATCAAAGGATTCGCCGCAATAGTCACAGTCAAGCTTCCCGCTGTCACTTGAAAAATGAAGCGGTCCCGTACAAGACGGGCATTGATAATTTGTTACCTCTGTCGCCATAAAGCTCCCTCCTTACATTTACTAATATTATGACCAAGGATCAGCAGAAACCGGTATCCGGATATC
>CAYMLJ010000083.1:0-4073 GCA_964391395.1 uncultured Ruminiclostridium sp.
GCCACAGCATAAGAAAGACCATTGTTTAGTTCGTTTTTCAGATTTTCTTTAAAAGCGTCGCTTTCATCAGCAAATTGTTCTGCCGCCGATTCAAGAGGATCGATATTTCCTTCTTCACTTCCGAAGCTCAGATAATCTACTACGCCGAGGCTATTTAAAATACTCACTCCACCTGAAGCAAAATACTCGGCAGAAGAGCAGGAAAATGCAGACGGTAATTCAACTACAAGGTCAACACCTGAAACCAATGCCATTTGGGTGCGGGCCCATTTTGAAACAATAGCCGGTTCTCCGCGCTGAACAAAATTACTGCTCAAAACACATACCAGGCCTTGAGCTTCTGTTGCATTCCGTGCATAATTAATGTGGTGGATATGTCCGAAATGAAGAGGGTTATATTCCGAAATTATTCCGACAACAGACATAAAGTATATCTCCAATGGATAATCTATAATATAACAATAGTATATCCCATATTTTAACCTTTTGGGAGGTTTAAACCATCATAACAGAAAAAACATGTTGCCAGTAATGGCGTTCTGTGTTACAATAGCTTTGGTTTATTGCATTTTGAGTTGAGAGAGTGGGTGTTTCCCACTCTTTGCGTTTGTATAGGGAGGTATGGATGGCTAAGAAAAGCATATCTGAAATTGTAAAGGAAATTGCGCTTCCCTTAGTTTTAGAAGCAGGCTGCGAGCTGGTTGACGTTGAATTTGTCAAGGAAGGCAGCAACTGGTTTTTAAGAGTATATATTGATAAACCGGAAGGTGTATCTTTGGATGATTGTGAAAGCGTAAGCAGGCCTTTGAATAAGAAAATCGACGAATTAGACCCTATTTCCCATGAGTTTTTTTTGGAAGTATCCTCCCCAGGGATTGAACGTCCTCTAAAGAAGCCGGAGGATTTCGTGAAAGCCATAGGAAGTACTGTAGAAATTAGGTTATTTAAAGCTGTGGACAGTACTAAGCAATTTGAGGGTGAGCTGGTTTCCTATGAAGAGGGGCATCTTACTATCAAAACCGAAGACGATAAAAAATATGAATTTAAATCGGAAGATATTGCAAAAGCTAAGAAAGTTTTTAAATTTTGATTTGGAGGTAAGTTGGAGATGAGCGCTGAGTTGCTATACGCCCTCGAACAATTAGAAAAAGAAAAGGGCATAGATAAGGAGATTATAATCGACGCATTAGAACAAGCGTTAATTTCAGCGTATAAAAAGAATTTTGGTTCTGCACAAAGCGTAGAAGTGTCCATAGACAGACGCACGGGCGAAATTAGAGTTTACGCTTTAAAAAGCATAGTTGAGGAATTAACCGATCCGGCCACAGAAATGTCTCTTGAGCAGGCTAATAGATTCGGGCCGGATTTTGAAATAGGTGACATGGTTGAGGTGGAAGTTACACCGAAAAAATTTGGACGTATTGCTGCTCAGACTGCAAAGCAGGTTGTAATGCAGCGTATTCGCGAAGCTGAGCGCGGGCTTATTTTTGACGAATTTTCAAATCGCGAGGAAGATATTGTAAATGGTGTTGTAAGCCGATTTGACAGAAAAAATATAATTATCGACTTGGGAAGGGTTGAGGCTGTTTTACCACCTTCAGAGCAGACACCGGGTGAGAAATATAATGTTCATGATCGCATAAAAATATATGTAATTAATGTTAAAAAGACAAGTAAAAGTCCTCAAATATATGTATCCAGAACTCATCCCGGTCTTGTAAAAAGGCTGTTGGAATTGGAAGTTCCGGAGATTGCCGACGGAACGGTTGAAATCAAGACTATTGCAAGAGAAGCCGGTTCCAGAACAAAAATTGCAATTTTTTCACGTAACGAAAATGTAGATCCCGTCGGAGCCTGTGTAGGGCAAAGAGGAGGGCGAATCAGAGCTATTGTTGATGAGCTTAGGGGAGAAATGATTGACGTTATAAAGTGGAGCTCAAACGATGAAGAATATATAGCAGCCAGCCTAAGCCCTGCTAAGGTACTGCAGGTAGATCTTGATGATGAGAGCAAGGTTGCGAGAGTGGTTGTTCCTGATTTTCAGCTATCACTGGCTATAGGTAAGGAAGGCCAAAATGCGAGGCTTGCAGCCAAATTAACAGGATGGAAGATTGATATAAAGAGTGAGTCTCAATTAAGAGATCATATTGAATCCCAGCTCTTTAATATGAATTCCGAATCCTATAATGATGATGAATATGAAGATTCTGAAGATTCTGATTTGGACGAAGATTCGGATGCATCTGATTATGAAGAATCGGGGCAAGAATATAATATGGAAGAAGCTCCGGATGTAGTAGATGCGGTAGAATCGGAACAAGAAGCTAATCTTGAAGAAGAACCGGATGTATCAGGTGAGGAAGACTCAGATCAAGAGATTGAAGAAGATATTGAGACCGAGAAAACAGAGTAACAGTAAGTAGAAACCATTTACGAGGATTAGAGCATGAAAACAAGAAAAATTCCTATGAGACGTTGTGTGGGATGCCGAGAAATGAAGGACAAACGAGAGCTGCTCAGGATTGTCAGGAACAATGAAGGAGAAATTTTTGTGGATCCCACCGGAAAGAAAAACGGACGTGGTGCTTATATCTGCAAGAGCATAGAATGCTTTAGCAAGGCACGAAAAGTAAAAAGCTTCAGCAATGAGTTTTCTTGTGAAATCCCGGAAGAGGTTTATAATGAAATAACTAAACAATTGGAGGGCTATGTGGGAAGATAAGATTTATTCTTTTATTGGACTGGCAAAAAAGGCCGGAGCGGTTATGGCTGGTGAAGGGCTGACCGAAATGGCAGTGAAGAGAGGAAAAGCATACTTAGTGATTATTACCCAAGATGCTTCCCTTAACACAAGAAAGAAGATTGAGACTACTTTGTTTAAGAATGATGTTCCTATGATTGAATTCGGGAACAAAGATAAACTGGGTCAGAGGTTAGGGAAAACCTTCTTTTCAGTAATTTCGGTTACAGATCGAGGCTTTGCTGATAGAATAAAGGAACTGATTGAACAAAATGTAGATAATGACAATACGGCACACGGGGGTGGCTTTTTTGAATAAACCAAAAATTCATGAGCTAGCAAAGGAACTAAATGTTACTAGCAGAAGACTCATGGAAAAACTTAACGAAATAAAAATTTTTCCCAAGAGTCATATGACGGCCTTGGAGGATGATGAGCTTGAAAAATTATATAAGCATATCGGTGTAGTTCAGCGCGTCAAGAATGATGTAGATAATTCGACGAGTGATGGTGATGCTAAGCCTGATTTAGCAGAAGCTAATGCCAGAAAAAGTGCCCCTCGTATCATTAGAAAAACTGAGGTTATTTTTCATGACGATCCTCCGATGCAAGATCCTAAGGAGAAAAAAGAGCGAAAGGGTTTTGTGCGCTCATCAGACAGTAATGATGGCTTAATGGCGGGATTTACCCGTAGAAAAGAGAATGCTGTTACTAATGTAAAAAAGCGAACGAAGCCAGAGCGGGAAAAGCCTTTGGAGGAAACTAAACCGGTAGTGAAAGCTGATGTCGAGAAATTTTCTGATGTACACCAGCAGCCGGTTGATGATATATTAAGTATTAAGAAGGTTACAAAAAGACCTAAAGATATTAATAATGACGACGTGAAGAGCATTAGTGCTAAAGAGCAGGAGAATATGCAAAAAGACGCTATAATTGATGAGACAGAAATCCAAGCAGTCAAAAAGGTTGAAAAAGTTAACAAACAATCTGCTGAAAATGTCGGCAAAGAGCAGACATATAATGAAAAAAGCAGTAAAAAAGCACCTAAGGATGAGATCGTTGATACAAAGGTGCCTGATCAAAAACCAACAGTTGAAGAAAAGCCTGTATCAGTCGAACTAAATGATAAAAAGGAATCATCAACGGATTCCGATGCAGTAGCTCAGATTGACTCTAAAGAGCAACAACGAGAAGAGAAGCCCAAGCAGCAGGACAAACCGAGAGAAGCGGGACATGGGCAGCAAAGAGGCGAATTTAAGCCTAGAGAAAGAGCGCCGCGTGAGGGTGGATATCAAGGCCAACGTCAAGGTGATTTCAAACCGCGCGATTCTCG
>CAYMLJ010000083.1:4173-8609 GCA_964391395.1 uncultured Ruminiclostridium sp.
CGCGATTCTCGCGAAGGCGGATATCAAGGCCAGCGCCAAGGTGACTTCAGGTCTCGTGAAGGTGGTTATCAAGGCGGTCAGCGCCAAGGTGAATATAAGCCTCGTGAAGGCGGCTATCAAGGCGGTCGGGGCGGCTATCAAGGCGGTCAGCGTCAAGGTGGATTCAAACCTCGCGAAGGCGGATATCAGGGTCAGCGTCAAGGTGGCGGTTCTTATGGGCCGCGTCCTCCATATGATAAGGACGCTAAACCGGGAGATTACCGTAATGATGGAAACAGAGGTTTCTCAGGCGGCAGAAATAAGCCTCTAGCTATTCCGAAAGCGGCTGCGCCTTCAGGTGCAGTAGAGGAGAAAGTCTTTACTCGTGGGGAGAGAAGATCCTTCCAAGGGGTTGAAAGGCAAAAGGAAGAAAAGAAAGAACAGAAGAAAGATCTAGCACGTTCTAATGTTGGAAACATGAACAGAAGTAACGATATTAAAAAGAAGCTAGATACCGTTATTGGGCATAAAGCTAAGGTTACCGATATGATGTCCGATGATTTCGTTATTGATGTTTTTTATAATGATACCCAAGAAGTTAAAAATGCTAAGAGAGCCGAGAGAAGAATTAGAAAAAACAAAGTAAAAGAAAAATATATTCCACCTAAGGCTGTCTTAACCGATATTACAGTTAATGAAAACTTAACGGTAAAAGAGCTTGCTGAAGCACTAAAAAAGACATCGGCAGATGTTATCAAACGTCTCTTCCTTATGGGAATAACAGCCACTCAGAACGAAGAACTGGATTTTGAAACAGCAGTCATTATAGGAGACGAATTTGGTGTTAAGGTTCATAAGGCGGTTGTAGTGAGCCAGGAAGACATTTTATTTGATGATTCTGAGGATAATGAGGATGAATTAGAACAAAGAGCCCCTGTTGTTGTGGTTATGGGTCATGTTGACCATGGAAAAACATCACTTTTGGATGCTATAAGAAGTGCAAATATAGCCGAACAAGAGGCAGGCGGAATTACCCAGACAATCGGTGCTTATACGGTAAATCTTCACGGAAGAGATATCACATTCCTTGATACCCCAGGTCATGAAGCCTTTACTGCGATGCGTGCTAGGGGAGCACAGGTTACCGATATTGCAATCCTGGTAGTCGCGGCTGATGATGGAGTTATGCCCCAGACTGTTGAGGCTATTAACCACGCAAAGGCAGCGGGAGTATCAATCATAGTGGCAATAAATAAGATTGACAAACCAGATTCCAATCCTGATAGAGTTAAACAAGAACTGACCGAGCATGGGCTTCTTATAGAAGAATGGGGCGGGGATATTATTGCCGTTCCGGTTTCAGCCAAGAAAAATGAAAACATTGACCAGCTGTTGGAAATGGTTCTATTAGCAGCTGATATTCTGGAGCTGAAATCCAACCCGAATAAGCAGGCTAAAGGTACTGTCATTGAAGCGCAGCTTGATAAAAACAGAGGACCGGTAGCAACTCTCCTTGTTCAAAGGGGAACGCTGAAAACCGGGGATGCTATATTATCGGGCGCAACCTTTGGGCATATTCGTTCTATGGTAAACGATAGAGGAAGAAAGATTAAAGAAGCCGGTCCTTCAATGCCTGTTGAGATCTTCGGACTTTCCGAGGTTCCTGAGGCCGGTGACATATTCTATGCAGTAAGCGATGAAAAAGTGGCTAAGCAACTGGCTGAAAGACGTAAGGAAGAGACTCATCAGAAACACATAGGTAGGGCTAAGATTTCCCTGGAAGACCTCTTTAACCAAATTAAGGAGGGGAATATCAAGGAACTGAATCTTATTATTAAGGCTGATGTCCAAGGCTCAGTAGAGGCTATTCGTTCGAGCATGGAGAAATTGTCCAATGATGAGGTAAAGGTTAAAGTAATACATGGGGCTGTAGGTGCTATCATAGAGGCCGATGTAACCTTGGCCGAGGTATCTAATGCTATAATCATAGGGTTTAATGTAAGACCTTCTGCACAGGTAACCGATATGGCTAAAGAAGCCGGAGTTGACATGAGACTTTACAGAGTTATCTATGATGCCATTGAGGATATCGAAAAAGCCATGAAGGGCATGCTTGATCCTATTTATAAGGAAGTTGTAAACGGTCATGTTGAGATTCGCCAACTCTTTAAGGTGTCCGGCGTGGGAACCATAGGTGGTGCTTATGTTACAGATGGTAAAATCCTTCGAAATTCGGAAGTAAGAATTGTACGCAACGGTATCGTAGTACATGAAGGAAAACTTGCCTCCCTTAAACGATTCAAGGATGATGCCAAAGAAGTGGCTGCCGGTTACGAATGTGGTATAATGATTGAGCGCTATAATGACATTAAGGAAGGGGACATTGTTGAATCCTTCCACATGGAAGAAATAGAAAGATAATTAGTCAATGAAAATGTTTAATTTAATTCACCGTCTTGAAGTAGTTTTAAGACGGTGAATTTGAAATTATGCAACCTTAGCTGATTTTTGGGAATATATATAATAATGGAATAATTAAAAGGTACGGTGTGATTATGCAAAGAACAGACAGATTATCTGAAGAAATAAAAAAAGAATTGAGCGATTTGATAAGAAATCAAATTAAAGATCCCAGATTACCTGAATTAGTATCTATTACGGCGGTCCGTGTTACTAAGGACCTTAGGTACGCAAAGGTCTATGTCAGCGTATTTGGGGATGATGATAAAAAGAATGGCGCCTTGGCCGCTTTAAAAAGCGCGGCCGGTTTTATTCGCCATGAAATAGGTCAAAGAATTAATATAAGATATATTCCCGAATTTACTTTTATACTTGATGACTCAATTGAAAAGGGTATGTATCTCAGCAAACTGATTGATGATACCATTAGCGGGAGCAAAGCATCAAAACCTGATTCTGATCAAGTTAATGATTAAAGAGGAATTTTAAATGGCTGATCCGATACTCCGAAAAATTACAGAAAACATTATAGATACTGAAGATATAGTTATTCTCCCGCACATAAATGCAGATGGCGATGCTTTGGGAGCTGCACTAGCCTTGGGTATAGCTTTGAATGATATGGGCAAGCAGGTAGATATACTGCTTGAAGAGGAAGTGCCATCTAATCTGGATTTTCTTCCGGGTCAGGAGCTAATAAAAGCGACTCCAAGAGAGCGATACAGCATTGCACTTAACATTGATAACGGAGATATTTCCCGGCTCGGAAAACGTGAGTCACATTTTTGGAATGCTAAAATTAGGCTTAGTATAGATCACCACACTACCAATCGCGTTGAGGCTCATTACTCCTATGTGAATACAAAAGCCTCTGCTACGGGAGAAATAGTTTATGATCTAATACTGAATTATTTAAATCAGGAACTTAACAAGGATATATCCCTTTGTCTTTATACCGCTATAGTCACCGATACGGGTGGATTCAGGTATACCAATACAACTCCTGAAACGCTCATGATTTGTGCAGATCTAATGAGGCATGAAATTGATTTTCCTTATGTAATAAAAAAAGTATTCGATATGGTTTCTTATACAAAGCTTCATCTTATGAAAAAGACAATAAACTCTTTGAGCTTTTTAGAGGATGGAAAGCTGGCAATATCATATTTAACTTATGAAGATATCCAAAATCATAATGTAAAGAACGATGATTTTGAAGGCTTGGTCAATATAGGGCGTAACCTTGAAGGAGTAGAGGTTTCAGTATTTTTACGGGAAGATTCGAAAGGTACTTTTAGAGGGAATCTAAGATCCAACAATTATGTTGATGTATCTGATATTGCTGAAAAATTTAACGGGGGCGGTCATAAACGGGCAGCCGGCTTTAATAGCTCCGATACCCGTGATATACTTATAGAAAAACTCATAGCGGTAATAGTGCCGAAAATTCGAAGGGAAGCCTGATGAACGGAATTATTAATGTTAATAAACCAATCGGCATCACTTCTTTTGATGTTGTTTCCAAAATACGCAGATTGTATCAGATTAAAAAAGTCGGACATGCGGGAACACTGGACCCGGATGCCAGTGGAGTACTGCCTCTTTGCATAGGAAAGGCAACTAAAGTCATAGAATATTTGATGGATAAGGATAAAGCATATCGAGTCGGACTCCTTTTAGGTATAGCTACAGATACCCAGGATGCCTCCGGAAATGTTATTTTTGAAAAGCCGGTTTTAGTTTCTGATGAAGAAATTGCTGCTACGATAAATAGCTTTTTAGGAGAACAGGAGCAGATTCCTCCCATGTATTCAGCCATAAGGGTTAATGGGAAAAGGCTTTATGACCTTGCCAGAAAA
Source organism: uncultured Ruminiclostridium sp. (assembly GCA_964391395.1). GTDB lineage: Bacteria > Bacillota > Clostridia > DSM-8532 > DSM-8532 > DTU059. The sequence goes on from CAYMLJ010000083.1 coordinate 8,472, forward strand.
GGAATTGAGATCGAACGGGAACCTAGGCCCGTAACCTTCTATAAACTTGATATTTTAAGTATCGAGAGAAAATCAGATAAGGCATTTATTATATTTGATGTTGAGTGTTCAAAAGGTACATATATGAGGACCCTTTGC
>CAYMLJ010000084.1:0-8259 GCA_964391395.1 uncultured Ruminiclostridium sp.
TGCGCTACTATTTGCCCCGATTGCGTTATTACAGTAGAGAAATAGAAAAGGAGGAGCACCATGGGACAAAAGCTTTTAATGAAAGGCAATGAAGTTATTGCTGAAGCCGCGATACGTGCAGGATGCAGACATTATTTCGGCTACCCCATTACACCACAAACAGAGCTTATGCATTATATGGCAAAAAAAATGCCTAAAATAGGCGGAGTATTTATGCAGGCCGAGAGTGAAGTTGCCGCGATAAACATGGTATACGGAGCTGCCAGTACAGGAAAGCGTGTTATGACATCATCTTCCAGCCCTGGAATTAGTTTAAAACAGGAAGGTATTTCTTACATAGCCGGAGCTCAACTACCGGCGGTTATTGTTAATATAATGCGAGGTGGCCCGGGCTTGGGCGGAATCCAACCTTCCCAGAGCGATTATTTTCAAGCCGTGAAGGGTGGAGGACACGGAGATTATCATATGGTAGTGCTTGCTCCTGCCAGCGTTCAGGAACTATATGATATGACTGTCGAAGCATTTAATATATCTGATCGTTACCGGGTAATGACAATGATTTTAGGAGACGGAGTTTTAGGCCAGATGATGGAGGTTGTTAACTTCCGTGATGAAGAGAAAATTGAAGGTTTTGATAAATCTTGGGCAGCTAGTGGGCACGAGAACAAACGTGAGCATAATATGATCACTTCAATTCATCTTGATCCCGCTGTTTTGGAACAATGGAATATTGGTTTTCAGAACAAATATAAACTAATCAGCGAAAATGAACAGCGTTATGAATTGTATAATTGCGAGGATGCAGAAATAATTCTTGTAGCATATGGTTCTGTCTCCCGTATTTGTAAAGGTGTAATTAAGGAAGCTGCTGAGCAAGGTATCAAGTTAGGGCTCATCAGGCCTATTACATTATTTCCGTTTCCTGTTGACGCTTTCGAGAAGGTTATTAACACTCCAAAAGCTTTCTTAACAGTTGAAATGAGTTCAGGACAAATGGTTGAAGACGTAAGGCTCACCGTTAACGGAAGAAAGCCCGTATATTTCACCGGAAGAATGGGCGGAATGATTCCCACAGTAAATGATATCATGACAAAGGTCATGGAAATCAAAGAAAAACACAGCTAAAGATCTGTAAAAAGCAATAAAGAGAGGAGAGCTGTAATGGCAATTGTATATAAAGCACCCAATGCATTATGTGATGTACCAATGCATTATTGTCCCGGATGTACTCATGGAATTGCTCATAGACTTGTAGCAGAAGCCATTGATGAACTGGAGATTGAGGGAAAAACAATCGGAATCTCACCTGTAGGTTGCGCCTATAATAATTATCTATACTTTAACTGTGATATGATTCAGGCCGCCCACGGGCGTGCTCCTGCCGTAGCTACAGGAGTAAAGAGAAGTTTACCTGAAAATATCGTATTTACTTATCAAGGAGATGGAGACCTGGCTGCCATAGGAACAGCGGAAATTGTTCATGCTGCAACCAGAGGAGAGAATATTACAGTTATTTTTATAAATAACACAATATACGGTATGACATCGGGCCAGATGGCGCCTACAACACTTGTCGGTCAAGTTACTACAACGACTCCCTACGGAAGAGATAGTAAATATAGCGGTTTTCCGATAAGAGTTTCTGAAATGCTGTCAACATTGGAAGGACCGGCTTATATTGAAAGAGTTTCCATGCATGACATAAAGAACATTAAGAAAGCTAAGGCGGCTGTTAAAAAGGCTTTTAAAGTTCAAATGGCCGGTAAAGGTTTTTCATTGATAGAGATTCTTTCCACTTGTCCTACAAACTGGGGTCTTAATCCTGTTGAGTCCCTGAAACGTATTGAAAACGAGATGATTCCGCATTATCCGCTTGGCGTTTTTGTCGGCGCAGACTTGGAGGTTTAGTCTATGTTTCTTAATGAAATTATAATTGCAGGATTCGGTGGCCAAGGAATACTATCTGCCGGAAGGCTGTTAGCTTATGCCGGTATGCTCGAAGATATGGAAGTATCTTTTTTGCCTTCATACGGTCCCGAAATGAGAGGCGGTACAGCAAATTGTATGGTGGTTATATCTGAACAAGACATAGCTTCTCCTGTTTTAAATTCTTGCAGTGCTCTGATTGTAATGAACAGCCCTTCTCTTGAAAAATTTGAAGGCTGGGTTAAACCGGGCGGCATAATTGTTGCTGACAGTTCAATGGTTCATACGAAGGTAAAAAGATCCGATATCAGGGTTTTTGAAATACCTGCAACCCAATTAGCAAACGAAGTCGGTAATAAGTCATATTCAAATGTTTATTTGCTTGGAAAACTTATTAAGGAAACGGGTTGTGTTAAGCCGGAAAACTTTGAAAAGGCCTTGTATGGTATCTTATCAAAGAAAAGGCATTATATGATTCCCGAGGAGATGGAAGTCTTAAAAGTTGGTATGGAGTATTAGAAAAAGTAATCCATATGGGTTGTATCAGGATGACACATTCAAATTCTGATGCGACCCTTTATATTTCCTACTGATTAATTATTTCATTAATATTTGATTTAATCTCCCGTAAAATTTTTATGGATAGTTCGGTTCTTAAGTCAATAATATGTGTCTTAGAGTATTTAGTTTTGGTTTTTGGATTATAAAATGCTCTTACAACGGGACGTGTTAGGTTTACCGGGTTGTTTTTAATAACAATTGCAATAATACCGTTACTTAAAAGAACAATACTTCCTTCATTATAAATCGGTATCATTTTAATGAATTCATCTACAATGGATTTGTCAAATACGTGCCCCGAGGCGCCTATTAAGTATTCTACCGCATCTGTAGTACGTAAAACATTCTCATTCTTTTTATCATTTATGGCAGTATCAAATTCATCACAAACGGTTAGGATTCGAGCAGAATAATGAATTTTATCACCGGTAAGATTCATTGGATATCCATTTCCGTTAAAATGTTCATGGTGCATTAGAACAGATACCTTTGTAGTGGCAGGGGTATCCGGGTTATCTTTTAGTAGGTTATATCCTATAACGGGATGTTTTTTCATTTCAGTCATTTCCGATTCAGTAAGTGCATCGGTTTTGTTAAGAAGTGACGGTGAAAGCAAGGCTTTTCCAATATCATGAAGCAAAGCTCCCATAGCAATACTTTTTATTTTCGGAACAGTAAGAGAAAGTTTAGAGGCCAGCGCAATAGACATAACACAAACATTTACGCTATGAGCAAAGGTCTGTTCATCCTGCATACGTATATCCTTAACGTTTACCATTTCGATTTTTCTTGACAAAATTTCATCGAGAATTGTATCGACTACTCCGCTTAGTTTAGAATAGTCCATGGTATTCTTTTGTGACAACCTGTGCATTTCTTCACGGACAATAAGCTTGGCATGGGTTTTGGTTTCTTCACATAAAAGGCAGTCAACCTCTATCCCTTCAGAAATATCATCATCTATATATATACTTGAAATTCCCTTTTCATATAGCTTTTGGATTATTGCAGGCCTTAATGATACTCCGGAATTTAGCAATTTTCTTCCGTCTACATCAAAGATGGCTTTTCCCAACACTTCTGTACTATTAATCTGATCTAAAGATACTAATCTCATTAGGTACTCCTTAAGAAAAATAAAAAAAGTCAACTAAAACTATTTACCACCTTTAAAGTAAAGAAAACAATTATCTATCAATCCCCAGAGCATTTTTCAGAACACGATTCTTTTTAATAAACGATATAAGTGGTAACCCTAAGGCATAGCAGATAATAAATTCGGATATTCCTATAAAAAGCATGGTTAATGCCATTGAATAACTATTATCATAAAGTATATAAACATAAGCCCCTACAATAATAGCATTAAAGATTACTGGAGGGAGAGGAAACAAAAAGCGGTATTTTCTTAATAAATATGTCGAAAAACCGGCCAGCAGGGTGGCAAGGCTTCCAAAAATTATGTCTATCATGCCAAATCCACCAAACCAGTTTGCCAAGATACAGCCGATGAATAAACCGGGGATGGCTGAAGGCATAACGGCAGGTAGAACTGTTAATGCTTCAGCAATACGAAATTGTATCGGGCCGTAGCCGAATGAACCTAAGACAATAGTGAGCGCGGAATATATTGCAGCTAATAATGCTGCCTGAACTAGAAATTTATTAGAGGCTTTCATTTTACTCCTTATTTGCTTGCATAAACAAACGCCGGTTATTTATCTAAGCAACCGGAACTTCGTAGTTTTAATAAGGCTTTCGCCTTGCCAGGATATTGCGAACTGGCATGGAATGACCCATAAAGAGTATTGTACATAATAAATCGCTATTATGCAACGTAAAATAAGTGTTAGAAAGATATATGAAAGATATACAATTTATGCTATTTATCTTGGTAAAGCGTATTTATTGTGTTTGCAGTAGGAATAGTTTTTGTTATAATTAAATCAATAGTTAATAAAGGGAGGTATTGCAGATTGGATCGCAATAGAGCTTTGGAAGAACTAAAACTCAGGATAGAGAACAAAAATACAATTAAACACAGCTTAGCCGTTGAAGCAATAATGCGAAGGCTGGCAATTCAATTTAATGAACACGAAAGCCTATGGGGTATTACGGGACTTGTCCATGACATAGATTATGAAAGAGTTCAAGGCGATATGGCCCAACATGGAAAAATGGGAGCCGATATACTTGAGGCTTTAAATTTCGACAATACGGTTGTTTATGCTGTTCGTGCCCATAATCCCGAAAATAAGATAACACGCAGGCGAAAAATTGATAAAGCCTTGTATTGTGCTGATCCTATATCCGGCCTAATAATTGCTTGTGCGCTTATTGTACCCAGTAAAAAACTCAAAGATATAGATGAAGAGTTTGTACTGAAAAAATATCATCAAAAAGGTTTCGCCCGGGGCGCCAATCGCGAACAAATAGCTACATGTACCGAAATCGATTTAACCCTTGAGGAATTCATAAAGATATCCTTGGAGGCACTAAAAGAAATAAGTGATGAATTAGAGCTATAGAGAGTAATAAATTAAAGTATACTTATTAAATTAGGTTAAATAATATGTCTAGAAACACTGACGGCCAATGCCGTCATAATTTTTAGACAAAAGGAAGAAAAATATGAATGAAATAATGGAATATAGAAAAAATCGTATTTTATCCTTTATGCGGGAGCATTCATACAAACCCCTGAAATATGACGAACTGACTATTGTATTAGATGTTCCGGCAGATGATAGGGCATCGTTACAAAAGCTTTTGGTTGAAATGGAAACCGAAGGTCTCATTATAAAAACACGAAAGGAACGATATGGAGTTCCTGAACGTATGGGACTTATTGTTGGTAAGTTTCAGGGGAATGCAAAAGGATTTGGCTTTGTATTGCCGGATTTCGGAGACGAGGATTTATATATACCCGCTAATGCAATAAATGGAGCCATGCATGGAGACAGAGTTATTGCAAGGCTTAGCCGTCATGCTTCGGTCAACAGACATCAAGAGGGAGAAATAATAAATATAATTGAACATGTAAATAAGACGATTGTCGGGAAGTTTGATAAAAGTGAACACTTCGGCTTTGTAACCCCAGATCATGTCAGGCTTTCCGGAGATATTTTTATACCGAAAGACTTGATAAACGGTGCTCAAAAAGATCAGAAGGTAGTTGTTGAGATTACCAAGTGGCCTGAAAAAAATAGGAATGCGGAAGGGCGCATTATAGAGATTCTCGGAGATGAAAACGAAAAGGGTGTTGACGTCATGTCGATAATACGTGCGTACGGCATACCTTATGAGTTTCCGGAAGAAGTGATTAGAGAGGCACAATCTCTTCCTATAACGGTTTCGGAAAAAGATGCAATTAACAGAAGGGACTTAAGATCTCTCAGAATGGTCACAATTGACGGAGAAGACGCTAAAGACTTAGACGATGCCGTATCACTAGAAATATTATCTGACGGTACTTTCCGATTAGGGGTTCACATTGCAGATGTAACTCATTATGTAAAAGAAGCATCTTATTTGGATAATGAGGCTGTAATGAGGGGCACCAGCGTATATTTTCCGGATAGAGTAATTCCTATGCTGCCCAAAGAGCTTTCAAATAATATTTGCAGCTTAAATGCGAATGAGGACCGTTTAGCATTCAGTGTATTAATTGATATCGATTCTACCGGAAATGTTATTAACCATGATATATTTGATAGCGTTATTCATATTAATGAACGTATGACATATACAAATGTTTATAAGATTCTTGAGGAAAATGATTCCGAACTTAAAGCGCGTTATAAGGAGCATGTGGAAGATTTTGAAAACATGAAAAACTTGTCTTTGATATTGGCAGAAAAAAGAAGACAAAGAGGTTCTGTTGATTTTGATTTTGATGAGGCCAAGATAATAGTAGACGAAAACGGAAAAACAATTGATATAAAGTGTTATAAGATGACAATAGCTAATAAAATAATAGAAGAATTTATGCTGCTTTGCAATGAGGTTGTGTCGGAGCATTTCTATTGGATTGGTATACCTTTTGTATATAGGATACATGAAGACCCTGACCCTGAGAAAATGGAAAGCTTAAATCTTATTTTAGCATCATTTGGCTATAGGCTGAAGGGATATAGGGATGTGCACCCTAAATCAATCCAAGATGTGTTAAACCAGATAAAAGGTAAACCCGAAGAAAAGGCCATTAGCATGACCATACTCCGCTCTATGCAAAAGGCTAGATACAGCGATACTCATGATTGGCATTTTGGCCTTGCCGCAGAGTATTATTCTCATTTTACATCGCCTATTCGCCGCTATCCTGACCTAATAATCCATCGGATAATGAAAGAGCAAATAAACGGCAAACTGGACGACCGTAGAATAGATCATTATAAAGAAATTTTACACATCGTAGCTCAACAGAGCTCTGAAAGGGAAAGAGCTGCACAGGATGCCGAAAGGGACTGTGAGGATTTAAAAAAGGCCGAATTTATGATGGACAAAGTTGGTCAGCATTTTGAAGGTACAATATCCAACATTACGGCTTTTGGCTTATTTGTAGAGCTTGATAATACCATAGAGGGATTGGTAAGATTAAGTTCAATGGATGATGATTATTATAATTACAATGAACGTGCACTTTGCCTTATTGGTGAAAGAACCAAGAAGATTTATCGTATAGGAGATAAGGTAAATGTCCAACTTGTAAAAGCCAGTACAGAAGCTCGCCAGATAGATTTTATTATTATTGATGAAAATGAAGGGAATGAGTCAAAGGGCGAAAAGAAAGAGCCGGAGCTTATAAGAGCTAAGTCGGTAAAAGATAATGAGCGCTTATTAAAACATATCGGTGCTACTTCAAAAAAGAAGAAGGATAGCAGAAGCCAGAAAAGCAGAGATTCAAAGAATAAAAGCAACGATAAGTTATCTAGAAATAAAAAGAAGAGAGGGGACAAAAATGGATATAATTGAGGTAATTAAAACCAGAAGGAGTATACGAAAGTATATAAAAAAGGAAATACCTAACGAGATTTTAATGGATATTTTAGACTGTGCAAGATTGGCGCCTTCAGCCCATAATAATCAACCCTGGCGTTTTGTTGTAATTACCGATGAAGCAATTAAAGCTAAACTAACCGAAATAACCAGATACGGCAAGTTTATAAAAGATGCCTATGCGGTGATAGCTGTTTTTTGTGATAAAACTTCGCATAGTATGTTTGAGGATGGATCTGCTGCTACAGAGAATATTGCGTTAGCCGCATGGCATTACGGGATTGGTACATGTTGGATTGGTTCATTCAGGAGAGAGCACTCTCAAGAAACCCAACATTTATTAAAATGCCCCGACACTCATGAATTAATAACTATGATTACCATAGGGTATCCCGATGAAAAGCCTGTTAGAAAGAAAAAGGGCCTGGAAGAAGTAGTAAGCTTTGATTCTTTCTGATCCATTGAGATGTCCTCTGACCATGAGGAGTTCGAGCATATTATCGTAAAAATTTACTATTTGTGGATGTTAAAGTTGAAAGCAGTTATATTTTTCTCAAACTTTGTGATTAAATAACTTGACAAGAAGTAGACTAGCCGTTAGAATAATCATTGTTCGGTTTTTTCCGAGACTATGGCCCCTTGGTCAAGCGGTTAAGACACCGCCCTCTCACGGCGGTATCAGGGGTTCGAGTCCCCTAGGGGTCACCATTTTAATAATGCTGGAGTAGCTCAGCTGGTAGAGCAGCTGATTTGTAATCAGCAGGTCGGGGGTTC
>CAYMLJ010000085.1:0-4904 GCA_964391395.1 uncultured Ruminiclostridium sp.
TTGCGGCCAAATGGAATTATAACACGCATTCCCGGTGTTGGTTTTGTTTTTTCATCCAATGATATTTTGTAGTGGTATAACTTATCAAAGCTCCTCGTCGCTTCAGAAAGAGCAACAGCCGCAAGCAGCATAGATTTAATTCCTCCAAAAAAAAGATTAAAGGCAGGATAAAATATCCCGCCCTTTAATGATAACATCACCCGATACCAAAATCCACAGTAGCTTGCTTCTAATCAGTCTTCGCTATCGCTCGACTTCTTATGCACTGCTCTCTTTGCTCGCAGTGTAGCTCCTCAAAAGAATTCGAACGGGTCTTAAACCAAAAAGGGATTTGTATAAAATACAAATCCCTCTAATTTAACAGGAATACTCCTTGTAAACATATTCAGGAATACTGCTGATATCTCCGCTTATAGAAAATACAAACTGGGTATCAAATTTTTCCGATAATAATTTTAATTGTTCAAAAAAGTAATCATATTGCTCTTCTTTCAATACAAAATTAGAAAGAGCATCAATATAAATGGCCTTAATATCATAATTCTGGGCAATCATGCCGCAAATAAAGGAAAGTAATTGATCTAATGATGAAATGGGGAAATCAGAAATATCTACATATCTGATTGGGTGTTTAACGTTTGAAATATGATCAATACCGCGATTAATAAAAACTATGTCACCATTACAACTATCGAGTAAAGCATTAGCACCGGCTATCAAGTATTTTGTCTTTCCTATGCCCTTGTTTCCATAAACAACCTTTATCATGGGTATCGTCCCCTTTCTTATTCCTTTTTATTGTTGTTTTCTTTAACAATCTCCATTTTGGATACTGAGATTTCATAGGCTACCCGTTCTTCAATTTCCTCTTCGGTTATCTTTTTTTGATAGGTACGGCTTTGAATACGTCCCCAGACCCGAATATTGTCGCCAATTTCAAAGCTACCAGCAAATCTCGCGTTTCTGCCCCACGCAATGCAAGGAATATAGTCTGACTTATTGTATGCTCTGTTGACGGCAAGTAAAATATCCGCAATTTCTCGTCCAAAAGGAGTTGTTCTATACATGGGTTTTCTGCATACAAATCCATTTAAGCAGATCTGATTAGGGTTTTTATTTGTCACCTCCTCTTCTGAAATTTCTATTTCTCTTGCAAAGACGGTAAGCATAAGCTTATGACCGCTACTGCTGTTAAAATTATTGTATGAACGAAATTGTCCTTCAATAACAAGATAATGAATATCCTCTATGCTATCCGGGCTAACCAGGCGCTCAGAAAACATTACCGGTATGTTGTCAAAATTATCACTTAAACGGGGTACTTGTATATAAACTATGTAAAAGCCTTCTCCATATACCTCATGACTAAACTCCGGACTGGATACTACCTTCCCAACAAGATTTACACTGTTGTTTTCTAAAGCCGAGATTCCTGACATTTAAAACTCCAACCCCTCTCAAAGTCTTTCGTATTTTTCGAACATGCTACCTGATAATTATTATTCAGTATCAAGTTCGTTTAGAAGCTCTTTTAATCAATATCATTAAACATTAGTAAAAAGCATTATTCATATACAAAATATCGTCAAAATAAAAATATATATTCAATTGAATCATATATTATATTTCACCAAATTAATAGGGGGTTAAACATGTTTTTTATGATTATTTATGTATTTATATAGTTTTGAACTATCTGACGTCTTTAATCTGCTTTCCGTCATAACGTATTTTGTAGCCATCCTTTAATAAAAGCTCCGAGACCTTTACGCATTGTAAACCATTAGAGGTTAGATTTTCAAGAATATTTGGCAGTATCTCTTGGGTATACAGTGTATCATTATGAAAAAGTAATATTGATCCGTTTGTAGTCCTATTTGTCACTCTTTTGAAAATATCTTCTTTAGTCATGCTTTTTTTCCAGTCAAGGGAATCAACGTCCCATTGGATTGTTAGGTATTGAAGACTTTTAGCAACTTTTATTGTAGTTGAATTATACTCACCATAGGGAGGTCTGAACAAGCTGATTTTTACTCCGGTGATTTTTTCAAGTATGTCGGTGCAAAGCAATATTTCCTCTTTTATTTTTTCCTCAGGTATTTGAGCCATATGCGCGTGTGAATAACCATGATTTGCAATTTCATGGCCTCTGTCAGAAATTAATTTTACAGTATCAGGATATTTTTGGGCCCATAATCCGACAATGAAAAATGTTCCCTTTGCTTTGTATTTATCAAGTGTGTCAAGTATATCGGGAATATCGTCTGCTCCCCATGCACAATCAAAAGTTATTGCGCATTTTCTCTCATCACATTCTACCGAATAAATCGGTATATTCTCATTATACTGTTTTGACGCCTGGGCTATATATTCCTTTGCGGTGAACATATTAATCATTACAAGAATTATTAAAATAATTAAAAATAGTATTGGCACCAGGTTCTTCGTGCGGACAAAGAAAAACCGCATACATATTCCGCCTTAATAGCATGCTACTGTTATGAATTTTATGCTTTTTTCGTTTACTTATGCATAAGATAAGGGCTTGATAATGCGTTAAGTTAAAATTACGAAATATACATATACTTTCCGGAAATACTCCTTTTAACAATTCCTCTAAGCTCTAAATCAAGTAATATCTCATACAAATCAATTAAATGAATATTAGTTTTATCTGATAATTCTTCATCAAAAAGGTCTTCTATTTTTAGCGCTGTAATAATCTTTTTTCCCTTCTCTCCAATCGTTATTGACCCCCGCTTCACTTTCCCTTTTTTTTTCTTTTCAAAAGGCACAGTGCCAAAGCTTAGCTCATCCAGTATATCCTCAGAATCTAATACTATTTTTGCTCCATCTCTAATTAATCTATTAGTGCCCATGCTATTATAATTATTTATATTACCGGGTATGGCGAATACATCCCGTCCTTGCTCCAAAGCGCAATTAGACGTAATTAGAGAGCCGCTTTTTAAACCGGCCTCAACCACAAGAGTACCTAATGATATTCCGCTTATGATTCGGTTTCGGGAAGGAAAGTGAAGAGTTGACGGAGGGCTGCCCGGAGGATACTCTGAAATTATTGCCCCAGTTTTTATTATTCGCTCCATTATGTTTCTGTTTTCCGGTGGATAAATAATGTCCACTCCACATCCTAGAACTGCAACCGTTTTTCCTTCTGCGTCCAAAGCCCCACTGTGGGCAGCAGTATCAATTCCCCTTGCCATACCGCTTACTATAACAATATCTGACAAAGCTAATTCAGATGCTATTTTAAATGCTGTTTCAATACCATAACCTGAGGCTTTACGCGAACCTACAATTGCCACTGCATTTCCTTTAGGTATATTGCCACGCACATATAACACCAACGGAGGATCAGGAATATATTTTAGCATTTCCGGGTATTCGTCATGAGGAATTGGTAATATTCCGATGTTTTTCTTAGAGCACAATTCCATAATGTTTTTTATATCTTGACTTAATATATCACTATGAAGCGCCTCATAATGTTTTTTAGTGAATCCTGCCCTTAAAAGAATTTCTTTTTTAGCATCAAATACATTTTTAGCGCCGCCTAAGGCCGTTATCAGGTCTATTTTAATTGTGGTCCTCAAATTATCAATTCTACTCAGTTTTAGCCAGTATTCCAGTTCTTTGTCCATGATTACTCCTTACACTCTCAATGCTCTGTCAAGAGCTCTGTATTGTATTGCCTCTGACAAATGCTTGGAATTGATGTTTTCACTAAGTTCCATATCAGCAATTGTCCTTGCCACCTTTAAAATTCTATCGTGAGCCCTGGCACTTAAATTCAAAGTATCAAAGGCATTTCTTAACACTTTTTTCCCTCGCACATCGACTCTGCAGAATTCTTTAATCATTGATCCCTTTAAATGGGCATTACAATAGATACCATATTTTTTGTAGCGTTCCTGTTGTATTTTTCTAGTATGGTTCACTCGCTGTTTTATCTCCTCAGAAGATTCTTCAGCTTTTTCATTTTCTATTTCAGTGTATTTTAATGTGGGAACTTGTATATGTATGTCTATTCTGTCCATCAATGGCCCTGACAGCCGTGATAAATAGTTTTCTGCATCCCGAAAGGAGCAAGTGCATTTTTTAGTGTAGTCTCCATAATAGCCACATTTGCAAGGATTTGCAGCAGCTACCAGCATGAACCTGCAGGGATAGGTAACAGAAGAATTCACTCTTGATATATTTGCGACACCATCCTCCAGAGGCTGCCTTAATACATCCAGTGTCCTGCGCGGAAATTCTGGTATCTCATCTAAAAAGAGGACTCCGTTATGAGATAAACTTACTTCACCGGGCTTAGGATGACTCCCTCCGCCTATTAGACTGGCTGAACTGACTGTATGATGAGGGGATCTAAAAGGTCTTTCATTGATAAGTGTGGTTTTTTGAGTAATCAACCCGGATACACTATAAATTTTGGTGATTTCCAACGCCTCTTCAAAGCTCAAATCAGGTAAAATAGTAGGAAGTCTTCTGGCAAGCATTGTCTTTCCCGATCCCGGACTTCCGATCATAAGTAAATTATGTCCCCCGCTTGCAGCTACCTCCAATGCACGTTTAGCGTTCCTTTGGCCTTTTACATCAGAAAAATCATCAGAATATATACAATGGGAAGGCATAAAGATTTTTTCGTGTGTTTCAAATCTTATTGGATTTGCACCGGTAAAATGCTCTGCAGCTTCCCTGAGAGTTCTGACAGGGTATATTTCAAGTTCTTTTATCACTGAAACCTCATCAATGTTTTCCTCAGGTACCATCAACTTCTTAAAACCAAGCTCCATTGCGGCAATTGCTTTACAAAGCATACCTGAGGAAGACCTTATACTACCATCCAAAGCCAGTTCCCCGGCAATCATATAACCATCTAT
>CAYMLJ010000085.1:5004-8189 GCA_964391395.1 uncultured Ruminiclostridium sp.
AAGACCTTATACTACCATCCAAAGCCAGTTCCCCGGCAATCATATAACCATCTATAGCGTTTTGTGGAATTATTCCGGCTGAAACAAGAATACTTAATGCCAAAGGAAGATCAAATCCTGTACCTTCTTTTCTGGTATCTGCCGGAGCAAGGTTTACTGTAATACGCTTAACGGGATACTGAAAGCCTGAATTTTTAATTGCCGCTTTAACCCTTTCTCTGGCTTCTTTTACCGCAGTATCAGCTAAACCTACAATATCAAAAGCGGGAATTCCATTGGATATATCTGATTCAACCTGGATATGAAAACCATCTAAACCATTGAGCCCACAGGTAGATACTCTGCTGAACATAAAAAACCTCCGAATAAGAGCATTTGTTCGGAGTATATTCTAACATAAGTTACTTTATTTAACAAGATGTATCTATTTTGCTTATAATTATAATATATGTGAGTTGTTGTACTTATTATTTAATAACATGGCATAATCACCTGAAGGTACAAACCCTAGCCTTTCATAGACACGGCCCGCATCATCATTACTGTAAAATAGATTTGGTATTTTATTATCTTTTAAAATATCTTCACATATACGGCTAACCACCAAAGAGGCCAATCCTTGCTTGCGATATTCATCTCTTGTTACAACACCGCCTAGAGTTGCATATTTTGATGATTCAATTGTTGTATAGGCTTGCGAAACAATAATACCGTTTTCCCATAATACAAAATAACGGCAAATCCCCATCTCCATTCGCCTTCTGATACCTCTTTCAATCTCCTCGGGAGAATGATAAAATCTTGAAAAATCAGGTATACTGAAAATTAGTTCCGACAACTCCTTACAATCCTCAAGTTCTGCTTTTTCAATCATCGAGCAAGTTTTTAGCATATTATTATTCTTCAAAATCATATGGGTGGATGGCTCTATAAACATCTCATCGAAAAATAAGGCAATGTCGCTAATGATATCTATTTTACCTGATATAATTTCCGGCCCGATAAATGAAATAAAGGAAGCAAGCTCTTCAGCATCCAAGAAAGAACCCTCGCTGTAGACATAAAGGCTGTTAAAGTGCCTCATGATAACTGCAAGGGTATTATCACTGTTATCGTTATAAAGCCAAAAGTTTTGAAAGTCTTTCTCAAAGCCATATTTTTCTAAATAGGACAAGAGAGTGGTATTAATACTTCCTCCCTTGTCCAGGTAATTTACCACAGCTTCATAGTTTTCTTTTTCAGCTCTTTTTATCATTTTTTCCTCAATTGTCAATAAAACTTTTATTTATCTTTCTTATATCGACCCCTACCTTATCAAGATACCTCTTCATCTTGTCAGTTTCAATAGGTCTTTTTATACTCATCTTAGTTGTTTTTGTCAGCTCTTCATAGCCCAATACAAAGTATCGCAGTATTTTATACTGGGGAATACCTTTATTTATATCCTTTATAGCAATTTCAAGTTCATCACCGATCTGTTGGTTTGTATATCCTTTTTCTTCAAAATATTCTTTGTCCAGAACAAGCTTTCCGCAAACCTGAATATCTCCGTCTGGCGCTTTATTACCCCACACAAAGGATTCCTTGACACCGGGTATAACATTTAATAGTATTTCATATTCCTCAGGAAACGCTTTTTTACCGTTTGTAAACACTATCATGGATTTTGCTCTTCCGGTTATTTTTAAGTAACCATTCTCGTCAATAACACCTAAATCACCTGTTCTGAACCATCCGTCCTCTTCCATAACCATACTTGTCTCTTCCGGGTTTTCATAATAACCCAGCATTACATTGTCGCCTCTTGCAAGAATTTCACCCATCCCGTTTTCGTCCGGATTATCTATTGTTACTTCAACATCTTTTACAGGGATGCCTATTGTGCCCGGAATATTATGATAGAAGGTAGTGGCATTGATAACCGGAGAGGTTTCAGTCAGTCCATACCCCTGCAAGAAGGTAATTCCAAAGCTCTGGAAGCCTTTTAATATTTCGGCATTAATTGGAGCGGCACCGGATACAAGCAGTCTTAAATCCGGTCCGAGTTTATCCAGTACAGCTTTAAAAAGCTTTCTTCTTACATCTATACCCATATTTAGTAAAAAGTTTGAAACCTTTGTGACTTTCTTAATAAGGGCTGTTTTGCCTTGTTTTTCAATTCCGTCTATAACCTTACCGTAAATAGCCTCAAAAATTGCCGGAACGCCCACAAGTATAGTGACTTTAAATTCACGGATGTTTTGAACAAGATGCTTTATACCCTCCGAATATGATATTGTAATACCGGAAAGTAACATAAACATTAATCCTATAGTATTTTCAAAGGTATGGTGCAATGGCAGCAAAGAAAGATGCACATCAGTGGGATAAACCGCAAGAAGTGCTGAGACAGATGTAACATTGCTGGCGACATTTTTGTGAGATAACATAACACCCTTTGATGCCATTGTAGTACCCGATGTAAAAAGAAGAATTGACATTTTTTCATTGTCAATAACTGCATCAACAAAACTCTTATCGCCTTTTTCTATCAATTCTGAGCCTTTCTTTATCAAGGAGCTCATTGAAATAAACCTTGAATCATCAGAAGGTAAATCTATGTCATCCATGCAAATAAAAAATCTGAGCGTTGATTCATCCTTTGAGAATTCAACCATCATTTCATGATAATTTTGACTGTAGAAAATTGCCTCTACTTTTCCTCTTGATACTAAGTTTTCAACCTCATTAGCAGGTAAATACTTATCAAGAGGAACCCCTACCCCTGTTCCGTTGATTATGGAGAAATACGCAACACCCCATTCATAGCGGTTTTCTGAAAATACAGAAATGAAACTGCCCTTTAACCCAATGTCATGAAGCGCTGTACCCAATGCGTCAATATCCTTATCAAAATCAAAATATGTCTTTTCGATAAGCTCTCCGTCTTTCTTAAATTTAAATGCTACTTTAGAACCATATTTGTCTTTACTTCTCTTAACTAATTCTTTGCAGTCGGAAACATAAGAAGCCTCATAATGCCCATGTCCTTTAACAATTCTTCTGCCGTTGTATTTATAAATCTCAAATCCTTTATTCATTTGCTATATACCCCCTTGATTATTAGTTGCTAATATTATATTATAATATAACTTGGTCATAATTATATAATAAAAATATATGTGTATCAAGATATATTTAGAATG
>CAYMLJ010000086.1:0-8028 GCA_964391395.1 uncultured Ruminiclostridium sp.
AAAAGTGAGTTAAAGCTTGACAAAAGGTGATACTAATTGATATATTAAACCAGTTAAGTGGTATTCATATCTCGATTATTTCCCAAGAGTGTATTTGTAGATGGAATTTGAATAAATATGATACTGTTTATACTTTCAAATGTGCGCTCAAACTTGAGGGCAGAGGTTAAAATATTTAAGTTTAATATAAAAATTCTATGAACATATTTTTCATGCAATAAAATATAAAAGTCTACACAAGGCGGTGTATTATGAAAGAAAGGTCCATCCTTGAGGGCAAATCCCTTGAAGATCTCAGGTATATTGCAAAAATGCTGGGATTAAAAAGTATAACCAAGTATAGAAAATCAGATTTAATAGACTTGATTATCAATGTAGGAGATACTCAGGCTAAATCCGAGATAAAGGAGAAGAGCTCTCCCGACACAAAGGCAATATCGGAGAAAAAACAAAAGGAAGCTCCTAAGTCAAAACCAAAAGAAGAAAAAGAAGAAATTAAGGCGTCTATGGAAAAGAAAAAGAGAGGAAGGCCTAAGGTCACTTCGGAAAAAGAAAAGGAAGAACCGAAGCAAGAGGCTAAAGAGGCTGCCGAAGATCAAGCAATCAAGTCAGAAGAGGCCGAGAGCCAAGTTAAAAAACGACGAGGCCGTCCCAAAAAGTCTGATGAACAATCTGCAGATAATGTAATTGCCCAGCCGCCAAAAGCTGATGAAATTGGGAAAGCGGATACTGTCTCAATACAAGATAAACAGTCTGATGAAACTACACCGAAAAAACCTTATACAAGAACCACACATATTAAAATTGGAGTTGTCAAAGAAAGTGTACCGGCTCAAGATGATACCCGGAATACCAAAGATGACAATATTTCAGATAGTACTCAGAATAACGATAGTATTGATTCCTCTGCTATCCCACAGGATGATTTAAGAAACGTCGAAGAATTAAATGAATCTGATAAGGAAAAGACTGAAATCAACGGTGAGGGTGAAAGTAAAGGATTCAGATTTAATAAAAATAAAGACCTTTCCCGTTTGGAAAGTGAAAACCCTGTTACGGGTATTTTGGAGGTTCTTCCTGATGGATACGGCTTCTTGCGAGGTCACAATTATCTTTCAGGACCCAAGGATATTTATGTTTCACCTTCTCAAATACGCAGGTTTAATCTGAAAACAGGCGATAGAATCGTAGGAAAAGGAAGAATCCAAAAAGAAGGGGAAAAGTTTCAGGCTCTCTTATATGTGTCATCGGTTAACGGTGATCCTCCCGAGGTTGCACAAAGAAGGCGCCCCTTTGAAACGCTTACTCCTATTTACCCGGAAGAGCGTATTACTCTTGAGTCAGACTCAAAGGAATTATCAACTCGTTTGATTGATCTTATTGCTCCTATCGGAAAAGGACAGCGCGGTCTTATAGTTTCACCTCCCAAAGCCGGTAAAACTATATTGCTCAAAAAAATTGCAAATGCCATAACATCAAAGCATCCAGAGATTGAGGTGATAGTACTTCTAATTGATGAGAGACCTGAGGAAGTTACCGACATGCAACGCTCAATAAAAGGCGATGTAATTTATTCAACCTTTGACGAGGTTCCCGAACATCATATTAAGGTAGCCGAAATTGTTTTGGATAGAGCCCAGCGTTTGGTAGAGCATAAAAAAGATGTGGTAATTCTAATGGATAGTATTACCCGTCTGGCACGCGCATACAACCTCACTATTCCGCCGACGGGCAGGACCCTTTCGGGTGGTTTAGATCCCGGGGCTCTTCACAAACCCAAGCGTTTCTTTGGTGCTGCTCGTAATATCGAGAACGGGGGAAGTCTGACTATTATAGCTACAGCCCTGATAGATACAGGCAGCCGCATGGATGATGTTATATATGAAGAATTTAAAGGCACAGGTAATCTTGAGCTGCATCTTGATAGGAAATTATCAGAAAAGCGTATTTTCCCGGCAATTGATATAAACCGCTCAGGAACAAGAAGAGAAGAGCTGTTGTTATCACAGAAAGAACTTGAAGGAATTTGGACCATACGCAAGGCTATGAGCAATGTCGGTACAGCCGATGTCACTGAAATGATTGTAAATAGGCTTACGAATACAAAGACAAATGAGGAATTTGTAAAGGGTATAAATACTGCTTTGACTCAAAAAGATAAGAACAACTATGACACTATTTACAAGTGAAGAAATTATGAAATAATACGCAGAACAAACCCACAGCACACAGAACTTATTACACTGCGGTACTTGCATTGGTTAAGCCATTGTGGTAAAATACCAATCGATACTTTTTTAGTGTTTTAGAAAATTAAATTTTATAAATGAAGTCAGTCATTTAAGCGAGGTGAAAACCATGCAAGAAGGTATCCATCCAAAATACGGAATAGCAACAGTACGTTGCGCTTGTGGTGAAACATTTGAAACAGGCTCAACCAAATCCGAGATGCGTGTGGAAATTTGCTCACAATGCCACCCATTCTTTACAGGAAAGCAAAAGCTTGTTGACACAGGTGGTCGTGTTGATAAGTTCAAGAAAAAGTACGGCATGAAATAGGAACCTGAATATATTTTATTTTCAGGACCTTGTTGTAGGACAATAAAAAACCGGGGATTACCCCGGTTTTTTGTTTTGGAGTTTTAAATCATTAATTTCACATATAATAGGCAAGAAAAGGAGGTTCAAAATGGGTTATAAAAAAACGGCAGTCAAATCTTACTTTTCTATAGCCTTGGGTTGTTTAATAATTACTATTTCAATGAATTTCTTTTTGATACCTTATAAACTCGCTCCGGGCGGGGTTTCAGGTCTTTCAACGGTTCTGTATTATATCTTTGACGGTGCCATTCCCGTGGGTACTCTAATGCTAATTCTAAATATACCACTGTTTTTTATTGGTTATAAGAGTAAAGGGCATAGGTTTTTCTTTCGTTCTTTATTTGGAGCCATTTTACTATCATTAATGATTGATGCAACAACAATAATTTTTGACCGAATTATCAACGAGCATTTTGTCAATTTTGATAATTCTATGGCCGATCCGGACCTGCTGCTCTATGCCCTTATCGGAGGCGGTATAATGGGATTTGGTTTGGCAATAGTCCTTAAAGAAGATGCAACCACTGGAGGGACCGATCTTATATCCTCAGTTCTTCATAAGCTTTTTCCAAGGTTTTCAGTCGGCCAGCACTTATTGTTTATGGACGGTTTGGTTATAATTTTTGCTGCAATAGCTTTTAACAGTGTCAAACTGGCCCTTTATGCCTCAATGTGCCTCTATGTGTCATCTAAGACTATTGATGCATATTTGGAAGGATTAAGATTTTCAAAAAGTCTTTTAATAATATCAGAGAAATCAGAGCAAATAGCCGGAATGTTGCTTGAAGAGGTAGACAGAGGCGTAACCGGTCTGAAGGGAATAGGTATGTATAGTAAACAAGATAAAACAGTACTCTTATGTGTTGTTAAACGTGAAGAAATATCTATCGTTAAAAACATAGTAAAGTCCTGTGATGAAAGAGCATTCATCCTATTGATTGATACACGGGAGGTATTGGGCGAAGGTTTTTCACCTCTTCATTCGGCGAAGGAAGGTCCAACTGTTAAATAGCTTGCACAGATAAAATTTATTATTGAACAAATTGATGTTTACGTATCAGTATTGTATAATATACCAAGTACAAACCTATGACGCTAAATACAATTTGATAAGAATTGTTTGTACAATATTCTATCACCAAACGGAGGAGAACGTACAATGGATGACAGGACAAAATTAGAGTTAAAGAAAACCGCTGCGAAGATCAGAATAGGTATAATAACTGCAGTTTCGTCAGCTGGTAGTGGCCATCCCGGTGGATCGTTATCTTTAACCGATATTCTGACGTTTCTATATTTTCATGAAATGCGCATAGACCCTAAAGATCCCAAAAATCCCGACAGAGATCGTTTTGTTTTATCAAAGGGGCATTGCTCTCCGGGTTTATACTCTACTCTTGCAAATAGGGGGTTTTTCCCGGTAGAGGATCTGACCGGATTTAGACAGACCAGCAGCTATCTTGAAGGGCATCCGAATATGGATAAGGTTCCTGGTGTTGATATGTCAACAGGATCTTTAGGGCAGGGAATAGCAGCTGCAACAGGCATGGCTCTTGCAGGTAAAATCGATAAAAAAGATTATAGAGTTTATGCAGCTTTAGGAGATGGCGAGCTGGATGAAGGCCAAGTTTGGGAAGCTTCGATGGCAGCTTCTCACTATGAATTAGACAACCTCACCGCATTTGTTGATTATAATGGATTGCAAATAGACGGAAAAATAACTGAAGTTATGAATCCGGAACCCATAGCAGATAAATTTGCTGCTTTCGGATGGAATGTTATAGAAATCGACGCTCATGATTTTGACCAAATTGAACAGGCTGTAAATAAGGCTAAAGAAACCAAAGGAAAACCTACCATGATTGTAGCTCATTCAATTAAAGGTAAAGGTGTTTCATATATGGAAAATCAGGCTTCATGGCATGGCAGTGCTCCGAAAAAGGAGCAGGCTGATCAAGCTCTGGCTGAGTTGAATGACTATTTGAAAAGCCTGTAAAATATAATCATTGGTATGGTGTAAGGAGGAACTTAATATGTCAGAAAATATTGCAACCCGTGTGGCTTATGGCAAGACTTTAGCTGAAATCGGGCAGAATGAAAATATAGTTGTTTTGGATGCGGACCTCTCAAAATCAACAAGAACGGATTTCTTTCAAAAACAGTATCCGGAAAGACATTTCAATATCGGTATTGCAGAAGGTAATATGATGGCAATGGCTGCCGGATTAGCGAGCTGTGGAAAAACCGTTTTTGCCAGCACATTTGCTGTTTTTGCAGCGGGTAGGGCCTATGACTCGGTAAGAAATTCCATTGGATATCCTCATCTCAATGTAAAAATCGGAGCAACTCATGCGGGGATTACACTGGGTGAGGACGGAGCATCTCATCAGATGCTGGAAGATATCGCACTTATGCGTGCAATTCCGGGCATGACTATTATATCGCCGGCTGATGCAGTATCTACAGCCGCTCTTGTAAAACTCGCTGCCGAAATGTATGGTCCTGTATACTTAAGACTTGGCCGATTGGATGTACCGGTTATTTATGAAGCCGACACCCAATTCCAAATCGGAAAAGGAGTTCAAATAAAGGACGGTAACGACCTAACAATAATCGCCTCCGGCTTTATGCTGGATCCTGCATTGAAAGCGGCAGAGATGCTTAAGCAGGAAGGCGTCTTGGCTAGAGTTATTGACATTCACACTATTAAACCTTTGGACAGTGATATTATAATAAAAGCGGCTAAAGAAACAGGTGCTATAATAACATGCGAAGAACATAATTTGCTTGGCGGCTTAGGTAGCGCGGTATCGGAGGTTGTGGTTAAGAATTATCCCGTTCCTATGGAAATGGTAGGTCTTGAAGATACCTTCGGAGAATCAGGCAAACCATATGAATTGGTTAAGAAATACGGATTAACACCTGAAAACATTTTAAACAAGTCAAAAATTCTTTTAAGTAGAAAATAATAAAATTTAGGATTCAATACTAATGGTGAAATGAGAAGTGTAAAAGCTTCTCATTTTCATTGTGTAAAAGTGAGTTGAGATTTTTATCGACTACAAAGATTAAATAAATGACTATTTATGCCGATATATGCTTTGGAAATATTACATTTATATTTTTACCCATTAATGGGGTCTTGTTAAGATAAACTAATATGATATACAAAAGCGGGTGGAATGATGGATCTTGCAACGGTAATAGGCGTATTAGCGGGATTAGGCGTAGTCTTTTATGGTATGTTGAGCGGTGGTGACATATCGAGTTACATTAGTGTCAGCTCTCTTATAGTAACTATGGGTGGTGGTGTATGTGCCACTATTATAAGCTTTCCGTTAGCCGATACCATAAGAGCCCTAAAAGTGTTACCTTTGATATTTAAAGAACCTCGGTCCTCGGCAATGAGTACGATAAGTACTTTGGTTGAGCTTTCTCAAAAAGCACGAAGAGAAGGCCTTTTGGCATTGGAATCAGCCCAAGGTGAGTTAAAGGATGATTTTCTCAAAAAAGCTATGGAGCTTGTAGTTGACGGAATTGAAGCTGAAATTGTAAAAACAACTATGCAGCTGGATATTGACAGTATGGCGGTAAGGCACCAAAATGCGCAAGCTTATTTTAAAACCCTTGCTACTCAGTTCCCTGCTTGGGGTATGATTGGTACTCTTTTAGGTCTTATTAATTTGCTCAAAACTCTTGATGACCCATCAGGTATAGGGCCTGCAATGGCTCTAGCATTGGTAACTACATTATACGGGAGTATCTTGGCAAACTTCTTATGTAATCCTATCGCTACTAAGCTAGGAGGCAACAGTTCAGAGGAAATCCGTCTAAGAGAAATGATGATGGAAGGAGTTTTGTCCATTCAGTCAGGTGAAAACCCGAGGCTGATGGAGCATAAGCTGAAAACCTTCTTATCACCTGACCAAAGAGTCGCATATGAAGCATCTATGAAGGGACAGGAAAAACAAGAAGTCCCAGGAGCATAAAGGAAAACAGGTGAGATAATGGCAAGAAGAAGAGAACCCGAATCGGGCGGCGGTGCCCCCGAGTGGATGACAACATATAGTGACCTTGTGACATTATTGCTGACCTTCTTTATACTACTCTTTTCGATGGCTACTGTTGACCAGAACAAGTTTGATGAGATTGCAGCGAGTCTTTCATATACGATGCTTAATTTAAAGGGTAGCGATTCGGTACTTGACAGTAGCAATAATAGCATAATTACTTTTGATTATACCAAATATGACAGCGAAGAGGCCGAAGCAAAGCGCAAAGAAAAATATGTTGAAGATGCAAATGAAATGGTTGTTGATGCCGAAGAAAAATTAAAGGGTAAAGAGTTTGATGAAGCAAAAAATGATATAAGAGATACCATTGAGGAGCAGGGAATTTCCGATAAGGTACAGGTTGTGGAAGAAAAAGATTATCTTCTGATTCGCCTTGATCAGGAAATATTCTTTGATTCGGGGAGTGCTGATATTGTGCCCGAAGGTAAGGCGGTATTATCTTCATTAGCTGTGTCACTTAGAGAAATGGAAAATGAGATTATGATTTCGGGGCACACCGATAATGTCCCTATGACCAATAAAAGATTTGCAACAAACTGGGAACTTTCTACGGCGCGAGCCACCAATGTCGTAAGGTATTTTGTTGAGGCCGAAAATCTCGACCCATTACTGTTTACCGCTACCGGTAACGGTGAATACAGACCTGTTGGGGATAACAATACACCCCAAGGCCGGCAAAAGAATCGTCGTATCGAAATAAAAATTCTGAAGTAAAAATGTGATATTGTAGGGAAATAGAATATAATAATTGTAGATAAAAAAGAAACTTTCAATGATTAACGAGGGAGTCATATTTCTGCATGGATACTATTGTTTGCGATATAGTGAGAACCCGTATGCAAAGAGATTTTGATGAAGCCCTGCAAGTTTTGGGCCTTATTGTTTCGTCAATAAAATTTGAAGATAGGGTAGGGCTTTCAGTGGTAATTGAGTTATCAATAAATGAAGACGATTATAATTGCGCATAATAAAAGCTCGGAAACACAGTGCCCCCGAGCTTTTACGGAAGGATCCTTTCGTTGTTTATTCAACAACCGGTACATCTCTAAAGAGAAGACTAATACAGTATAGTCCTGCAATACCTACTATAGTATATACGATATTAGTTCCCCAAGTAGCAATGCCAAATATGGCTTCAACGAGATCGTACTGAAAAAGACCCACCAGTAGCCAGTTCAGAGCCCCTATGATAACGAGCAAAAGTGCAATTTTGTCAATCGGTGTTCTCATATTTCTGACTCCTTTTTTTTATTTCAGGTAGCAAGCGCCGCCTTCAATAATTTATTGTTAGCAGAAATTTAAAAATAATTCCCCTTATTTATTGAAATGATTGAATATTTCTGTGATATAATAT
>CAYMLJ010000087.1:0-7825 GCA_964391395.1 uncultured Ruminiclostridium sp.
GTTTTCTCTTTAAGGTCAAATGAGACCTCTTGTTCAAGTATATCACATAAAAAATGGGAATCGGATGTCCGGATATGTTGATATGAATTAAGAGAAGGATTATCTTTTAAAAATTCATCAAGTGAACAATTTTTAGATAATTCCAAATATTTAAAACCATATTCGGGAGGAATGGTACCCAAAGTGTTAAGCATGCTGTAGGATTGTCGATCTACATGGGCCGGGAAAACAACACCGCTAAGATTTCTTACAGCTTTAAGAGCTGTTTCGGTATCCAGTCTACTGGCGCCGGAAAGCATCCGGGTCTCTTTACCGATCTCGTTGTCCTCATAATCCATTATTATTTGTGTCCCGAAAATATCTTCTCTGTTTTCAATAGGATATAAATTATCATAGACAAGATTTTCAAAAGACTGAGCCCTCTCAAGCTCAGGAAATAAGCAAACAAGATGGATTTCTTCTGAAGTACAAAGCTCCATACCCGGTATTACCAGCAAGCCTTGTTTATTCCCTACCTCTATAACAGCCTTTAGATTTTTAACTGAGTTGTGATCGGTAATGGCAATAATATCAAGCCCTTTTAAAAGAGCCATGTTTACGATATTATTTGGAGTCATGTCCTCCTCTGCACAGGGAGAAAGGCAAGAATGAATGTGCAGATCAACCCAGTATTTCATCATCTATCCTTTATCAGTCTATATATCTCGTAACAAAGCACAGCTGCACTTTTGACACTGGAAAGAAGTGTAACATCCTTATCTTGTGCCCTTTCGATTGTCTGATCATCAATTTCTATATTCTCCGGAATTAGAACACAGGCACAGTCGGCCAAGGATGCAACCGCCACAACATTCAAATTTGTATGTACAGTTATCCATACATCGCCTTGATTTATCTTTGCCATAGCATGGCTTAACAAATCACAGGTATAAACGCCATTGATTTCTCTTTCCATATTCTGAGTAGTGGCTGAAATAATTTTTAACTCTAACTTTTGCGATAATTCATTTATTGTCATCCGCATTACTCCCTGTACCATCAATTTGATGAAGCTGATTTGCTATACTATTAACCTTTTCTCTGAGTTTGATAATACAATCGGTTTCTTTGGCATCACCCATTACTATGTCTTCAGCTAATGCCCTACAGCTTGGTGCACCACATGCCCCACAATCTAACCCATAAAAACTTTCTGTAATAGCATCAATCATATTCATTTTCTCGAGAGCCTTCATCATATCGTCATCAAGCTTCATTATTGGTCTATATTCAACAGTGGACTTCCATTCGAATTCATTGACATTCTCATGCTTCGGAGTCATACAATGAGCCTGATTTTTCTTTATTTTTTCTATTTCATTATTGAGATTCACCTTTGCTATAAAAGGATTCTCTACTGCCAAAGGACCTCCTAAGCAACCTTCCGGGCAAGCAAGCACCTCAAGGAAATCAATATTATCCAGATTGCCCTGGACCGCCTGCTCAAGAATATCATTAACATTTTGTATGCCATGAACGGCAATACGCCGGCCATCTTTAATAGCCGAGCTCTCACCGCCGGTCCCCGCCCAGGCTACACCTATAGCACTGGATAAAGAAAATGGCTCAGATGTTATTTCTCCTTGCTTTTTCATGATCTCGCGAAGGGGAAGAAAGATGTCCTTAATAGACAATACGCCGTTCACATTTGATTTTTGATTTTCATAAGGAGCCTTAACACTGGTTACTTTAGCTGCACATGGCGAAATAAAAAATACTCCGATTTTATCCAAAGGTATACCATATTTTTCGTTTACCTCCTGTCTGGATAAGGCAGCTGCGACTTCCATAGGAGACTCAATTCTCAGTAGGTTATCAATCAGATTAGGAAAACGCACCTGTATAAATCTGACAACAGCCGGACAAGCAGAAGAAATAACAGGCTTTTTTATATCCTTACTTGACATATATTGTTCAGTGCCGTTGGTCACAATCTCTGCCGCTCTTGCTACTTCAAAAACATAATCAAAGCCATATTGTTTTAATGCTAAAACAATTCGTTCCCTGGAATAATCCGGACCGAATTGTCCGTATAATGTCGGAGCAGGCAACGCAATTTTATAGCTGTAGTTTTTAATACTGTCCAGTGGATCAGTGACGGCTTTTTTAGCATGATAAGGACATATCCTAATGCATACACCGCAATCGATACACCTCTCCTTTATTATTACAGCTTTACCGTTACGTACACGAATAGCCTCTGTAGGACAATATTTAATACAATTAGTACATCCCTTACACTTTGATGTATCAAGGGTGACGGAGTGAAAATAATATTGTTCCATTTATTAGCCCCTTTATTTATAAAATATCAACCGGTTTATACCTGCCTGAAAAACACAGTTATTAATACCTTAGTACCCTCATTAACAGCAGTTTTAATTTCTAGAATGTCAGAATGTTTTTTTATATTGGAAAGACCCATTCCGGCACCGAAGCCCATTTCTCTTATGCTATCGGGAGCAGTGGAATAGCCTTCCTGCATAGCCAAATCCAAATCCTCTATACCGGGACCTTGGTCTGAAATGCTTATAACTATTTTATTTTCATCAATTTCTACATGTGCCTGGCCACCATTCCCATGAATCACAGCGTTTATCTCAGCCTCATACATGGCTATGGAGGTACGTTTTACTATATCCGGTGCCACACCTATCTGGGATAATATCTTGCGAACACTGCTGGAAGCCTCTCCTGCTATAGTGAAATCATTGGCGGGTATGATATAGTCTCTGACAACTACACTGTTCATAGCCTATTCTCCACGCCCGTGAATTCCGCCTGTATATAGCTTTCCACTTGCTACAAACAAGGGATACTCGGTTGCAAGAAGTACAATCCCCTTTTCCTCAGCCATTTCTATCATATTTTCCAGGGGTTTTTTGCCACGCACAAATACGACTGCCTTTATATCCATCATCTCGGCAGTTCTAATTACCTGAGGATTTACCAGACCGGTTAAAAGTAGCGCATTGGCCTTTGAAAACGCCATGACATCACTCATAAGATCAGCACTGCAAGCAGACAATATATCAATTGAAGCATCATAGTTTTCTGTACATATCTCTGCTTTGATAAGCTTTGCAATTTCAGGTATTTTCATATTTCTCCTCTCAAAATACACGCCTTAATTTCAGGCAGTCAAATAATTCTTTCAATTATAATTCATTTTTTCTTATCGCGCATCGAAAAATGCATTTAAATCATCTATCAACTTATTTGTATCGATACCGTGAACAGCGCATGCGTCCTCAATACTCTCTCCCGAAGCAGAAGGGCAACCGAGACAATGCATACCGTGTTTAATGAAAATAGGAGCTGTACCCCTGTCCATCATAAGAACATCCATTATAATATTATCCTTAGTTATCTTTACCATATTTCGAAGCCTCCCCAAATAATATAAATACATTTATAACGAGAATAAAGGTCTCTACTACCTCTATAATTATAACAAAAAGCAAAAAATGCGCAACATTTTGCAGCAGTATTGACTTGATCATCGGGGTTGTGTTAAGTTTAACAAGATAGGGCAGTATAGTTTATTGTATTTAATTATTCGAGGTTTTTAGAAAACCTTGGTTTTAAGTAGTATAATCAACAATCAGGAGGTATACTATGTCATTTTTTTCAAAGCTTTTCGGTACAGATAAATCACAAAATGAATCTGCATTAAATGAGAATACTTCAAGAAGTGAGAGTGCTGTATCACTCCAAAATCAAAAAAACGACGATGAAATTGTAGCAGTAATTATGGCTGCTTTGATGAATATGTTGGAAGATAGCTTCACAGGGGAGCTTAGAATCAAATCAATTCGCCGTACCGGTAGAAGGTCGCCGGTCTGGAACATTGCCGGGCGTGACGAATATATCGTATCAAAGCTTTAATCCGGATAACATGAACAAAGCTGCTTTCTTATTAAGGAGGCAGCTTTTGAATAAAGGTGGTATTTATGAAATATATAATTCTTCTGGGCGACGGTATGGCTGATTGGCCAATTGATGAAATAGGCGGCAAAACCCCGCTGGAAGCCGCGAATAAGCCTAATATGGATAGTTTAATAAAGTCGGGTATAGCAGGAACAGCTCATACTATTCCCGAGGGAATGCCTGCAGGAAGCGACGTTGCCAATTTGTCGGTTTTTGGTTTTAGTCCAAAAACCTATTATACAGGCCGTTCTCCCCTTGAAGCTATAAGCATGGGACTTAAGCTGAACGCTGACGACACTGCTTTGAGGTGCAATTTAGTTACTCTAAGTGGTGAAAAGGCCTACGAAGATCGTTCCATGGTTGACTACAGCGCGGGAGAAATTACAACCGAAGAGTCCACAGAACTTATGAATGCTGTAGCGGATGGTCTTAACAGAGAAGGTATATCCTTTTACCCCGGAATCAGCTACCGCCACTGCCTTATATGGAAAAACGGACCTATGGATATAAAGCTTACTCCACCCCATGATATTTCGGGGAAAAAAATCTCTGAACACCTACCCAAGGGTCCGGGATGTGAAATAGCACTGGAGCTTATGGATAAGAGTACCGAAATTCTAAAAAATCATCCTGTAAATAAGAGCCGTGTTGAAAGAGGGTTAAACCCCGCAACCTCCATTTGGCTTTGGGGACAAGGCAAGAAGCCCGAGGTTCCGTTATTTATTGAAAAATATGGCCTATGCGGTTCTGTAATTTCTGCAGTGGATCTTATAAAAGGCATCGGTATTGCCTCTGGAATGAAAGCGGTTAACGTAGAAGGAGCTACCGGAAATATAAAAACAAACTTTAAGGGTAAAGCAGAAGCAGCTCTTAAAGAATTGCGTGAAGGCAGAGATATTGTATATCTCCATATTGAAGCCCCGGATGAATGCGGTCATCAAGGTCAATTACGTGAGAAAATACGTGCTATCGAATTGATTGACTCATTGGTGCTTGGCACATTACTTGAAGGTCTTGAGAAAATGGGAGACTATCGTATAATGGTACTTCCCGATCATCCGACACCAATAGTAATCAAGACCCATTGCGACGATCCTGTTCCTTTCTTCATATATGATAGCCGAAAAACCGATGTTCTAGATCCTAAAGCTGTTTATACAGAAGCTTTTACTAAGTCAACCGGCCTTGTAATACATGAAGGGCATACCCTAATGGATAAATTTTTGGAGGCCTAAACAGGCCTCCGGAATTATGAACATATTAAACCATTTTTCTGTTAGCAGACAGAACCCCGTTTAGTATTGCAAAAACATCTGCCTTTTGCACCGGTTTGCTAAGTATTCGCAAAGGGTCTGCCTCCAGCAGTTCATATCTTTTAAAAGATGACGTCACAAAAACAATATTGCATCTCTTATCATAATGTCGAATATGCAGAGCCGTTTCAAGACCTGTCATCTTTTTCATGTAGTAGTCTAGGAAGAAAACATCAAAAAAAGTTTTATTCTCTTCATATTTTTTCAGAAGCTCTTCTCCGCTGTCAAATTGATAAATATTGAACTTGATGTCGTTCTCTGTTTCATACTCATGAATCAGGGTTTCCAGTATCTCTCGAAGTATAGGTATATCGTCGCATAAAGCAATATTCAGCAATACAGTCACTCCTTTATATAATAATTGGGCCCGCTTTGGGTATTCTATTAGAATCTATTATAGTATTCCTTGTGTTAGTTTTCAAGCAATTTAATATACTTTAAGATTACTATATGGGAGGCTGTCAGACAATGAAACTTGATGCAAAGAAATTAGGTGCGGTTATAAAAAAAGCCCGCATGGAGAAAAAACTAACCCAGGAGCAACTTGCAGAAATTGTAGGTATAACATCTATACATCTTAAACAACTTGAATCAGGCCGAAGAAAACCTTCAATTGATGTCCTTTACAGCCTTTCACGTTCTCTTAACTTTTCAATAGACTCCATATTCTTTCCCGAAAGATCGGATGGAATGGATTTGCAATACAAAATTGAGCGAAGCCTTAGTAATTGTACCTTGCATGAATTGCGAGTAATCTATACCACAATTTCGGCCATGACAGAAAAAAACCCCGAATAGCTCGATTATGACAAAGACCTGAGGACAGAGTGGTATCGCAAAGAACATCCTTTAACTTGCCGAACTTTACTTCTTGATAATATCTGTAGGCATATTGCTATATTTAGCAACATGACTTCCCAAATAAAAGTGACCTCAACATTAAGAAAGCGTCAACTGTAAAAGCAAAGGCAGACAGCACAATTCGCTATCCGCCTCAATTTATTGTTCATAAATATTCCTGATTTTTACTCTAAGCTTCCGCATTTATTGAGTCTTTAAAACATCTTTAGGCGGAATCTTTATTACCTGGCCTTGTATAATCTTATTAGGATCAGTAATATTATTGTACTTACATAGGGCATCAACCAGTGATGTATCCCCATAATAAGTTCTGGCAATAGAACTTATACTGTCACCCTTCTTTACAACATGATTTTTTACATCTGTTGAGGCCTGTGGAGTAGGTGTTGGGGTTGGCGGCGGGGTCTCTGTTTCGGCGGGGTCCTTGGTAGGAAGTATATCATCGGGAGTACTTGTCGGCGTCGTCGAAACAATCGGTGCGGTAGGGGTTGGGGAAGTAAAATTCTCCTTGCCGGTATTAATTAATGAGCTAATAATTAGAAAAATAATTCCGAATAATATCGCAACAGTAACAAAAACCATTCCGACCAGAATAGAGCTC
The DNA here is from genome assembly GCA_964391395.1 of uncultured Ruminiclostridium sp. Lineage (GTDB taxonomy): Bacteria > Bacillota > Clostridia > DSM-8532 > DSM-8532 > DTU059. The sequence goes on from CAYMLJ010000087.1 coordinate 6,745, forward strand.
TGATATTTATTTGTTTTCCGCCTGTTATATTTATAGGTTATGGCAGGAGCATTATTAAGCCTTTCAACTTTGGTTTTTACGTCTTGTTTCGGTTGAATTCGTGGTGTCGACTTTTTAGTTCTGCCCTGATTGATAAGCTTTTCCACCTGAACCACCAAGGCTGTGAGGTCCCCCTCGGTTTTCCTCTTCATAGCCTCATCAACCAGACGGTATGCTATATATGTACTGTCACTCCTGAGAGCTAAGATATCCTCTATCTTTTCTTCCCCTAATGCTTCAAATAGTCCGTTACTTAAGAGGATAAAGGAATCCCCTTCCACCATATCATAAACATCCGAAACTATTGCACTGCCTTTATCTTCTTCTCCCGGCAATACTATATCTGCTTCGCTTTCTTCTTCATTATCAAGAATTCTATTATCTATCTCTCTCTTAGCTCTTGATGTGTCGGCCGCTAACGGTCTAAACCTACCATCCCGCATCATGTAAACACGACCGTTGCCACTGGTTAGGGCAACAAGCTTGCCATCCGAGAGAAGTAATCCCGAAAATCCGAGATTCCATTCCGGTGATGTCTCGGGTACTCTGTTCATTTCTAAAAAGCTTGAAATGAGCCGTTCCGTCTCGTTAACCCGCGACTCCAGTTCTCCAATCTTGGAATTTATATCACCGCCGTTTACGGTGATTTTCTCATGAAATCTACCGACCTCTTTTAGAATTGAAGCGCTAATATCTCGTTCTGGATAGTCACACACCATATTATCAGATACGGCAAATAGATATTCTAACCCCCTGTTTTCCAACGAAGCCTGTACATTTTCAATATGCTGTTCGGAAGTAAATTTACCGTTTATGTAGAAGGAGTTGGTGTTATAGGCTCTACCATAACCAATACGAGAATAAACACACGCATTTACCTTTATCACGCTACTCATTGGGATCTCCTCTTTTCGACATGACTCATGCCATTAATGATTGTAACCAAAAAGCCGCTTAACAGCGCCATATACTGTTTAGCAACTCTTCAATAAATGATATCATATTAAGTAACACGTTTCAACATTTTCACAAAATTACTTAG
>CAYMLJ010000088.1:0-7749 GCA_964391395.1 uncultured Ruminiclostridium sp.
TTGCTGGATATCATTTTCTATTGTTTCTATTTCAGGAGAGTTTATGGTCTTGGGCGGCGGCTCTTCTGAAACTTCCATTACCACTTTATCTGAAAATGATATCCAGTAACGTCTTACTGAGGAGAAATTTGATAGAATAAGTACAGCAATTAAGAGCAAAAGCAAACAAGGTGCCACAAAATATTCCCAAGCGATACTATAGGTTTTTCCTTTAACATTTATATCCATAGCTTGCTCCTTATTCCATATCATTATCTACATTATACCATAAACACACTGCAAAACGAACCCCGCCGTTTTGCACGGGATAAATCCCGGCAAATGCTGATTTAATCAGCATTTGCAGTTTATGGTGTAACATGACCACATGCGTATTTTGCTTTGCAAAATACTTTTGCCCGGCTTTGCCGGGTGCATTCAAAGCTTTGCTTTGAATTGCTTGTGGGCATATTATGCCATATTTTTTTATAAAATCAATAATAAAGCAATACTTATTTGGAAACTAATGGTTATCCCCTCAGGCTTGAGTTTATAGTAGATGTACTTTATAATAAAAAATGAATGTAATGATGCTGATTATTATAACTCGATGCTTTTCATTCAAAGGCCTACTACTTTAACTTAAGATAAACTAGGAGTTGATTTTTTGAAATTAAAATCTTTTGCTATATATACAATAATAATCATAATTCTTACCCTCTCAATTCCCATATCGGCCCTTGCCGAAACACAACCTGACCTTACTGCTAAAGCATATATTCTGATCGAAATGGAAACCGGCCAAGTATTGGCAGAAAAAAACGCGGACGAGCGGCGTTCTCCTGCCAGTACAACGAAAATTATGACTGCTTTAGTTGCATTGGAAAATGCGAATCTTGAGGATGAGATGACGGCCTCTGAAAACGCTATAAACAGTGTTCCATATGATTATGTAACTGCCGGTATAAAGATTGGTGAAACCTTAAAATTTAAGGATTTGCTTGATCTAATGATGATTACATCAGCCAACGAAGCCAGCAATGTTATTGCTGAGAATATTGCAAAAGACGGAACCCTACAGGGTTTTACAAATCTTATGAATACAAAGGCTGCTGCTTTAGGTTTGGCAGGTACCCACTTTACAAACTCCAATGGTAAAGAAGAAGAAGAACACTATACCACCGCAAGAGATCTTGCATACTTATCCCGGGAAGCCATGAAGCTGGATACCTTCAGAGAAGTAGTAGGCCGAAGAGAATTTACATTGCCCGATACAAACCTAAGAAAAAGCAGCGAATGGAAGGCGGGCCATCTAACCTATACTAATGAGCTTCTTAGGTCCCATTCAAAGCACTATTCTGAAGTAACCGGAATAAAAACCGGATATACAGATTTAGCCGGATTATGTTTAGTGTCTTCTGCTGTTAATCCTGATGGTCTTGAGCTGATTTCGGTTGTTCTCGGAGCAGAGGACAAAACTCATCAATTTGAGGATTCTCAAAAACTTTTAGAGTATGGCTTTAAAAACTTCAGCTATCATAAGCTTGTGCAAAAAGGAGAATATGTTAGCAGATTTGAGGTTGAAGATTCTGTTGACGGCAAAAAAGTTGAGATTATAACAAATAATGAATTTAGTCATATTCTGCCGTTGGATGAAGAAATCCGCAGCAAAAAACTGGTAACTATAAAAACATTTAATGAGCCTTTTATAGCACCTATTGAGCAGGGGCAGACAGTAGGTAAAATAGAGTATATTTATGACGGGAAGTCAATTGGAGTTGTGGAGCTTGTCTCCAAAGAGGCAATAGAAAAAACCACAATCGCCATATTACGTGACAAATACAAGGAAATAATAAGTGACGAACGTTTTATATTCGGCGTAAAAGCGGCTGTATTGTTTATTATAGCCATAATTATACTGGGCTTTATATTGCGGTTTATCAACCGAAAAAGAAGAAGGCGTAGCAATTACTATTCTTCAAGAAAAAACAATTACAGATTTAAGGATTATAGGTAAAAAAACGTTCTACAGCTTAATAGGTTGTAGAACGTTTCCATTATATCATTGCTTTCATGCATATTAAAATATGTTTCTTATTATTCTCCGGGTTCGATTTCAACAACAACTGGGATTATCATGGGTCTTCTCATTGTTCTACGATACAAGAAATTACTTAGTTCATCCTTAATTGAATTTTTAATGGACGAAAAACCTCCGTTCTTTTTACCGGCATTTTTTAGAATAGCATCCCTCGCTATGTTTCTTACCTCTTCAATAAGCTTTTCCGATTCTTTCATATAGACGAAACCTCTTGACATAACTTCAATACCGGCTAAAAGGTTTCCCTTCTTATCCATAGGTGCTATAACCATCATTAATCCGTCCTCAGAAAGAATTTTTCTGTCTCTTAAAACAACATCGCCCACATCGCCTACACCCAAACCGTCTACAAGAATTCCGCCCGATTGCACACTTCCATTAAGGTTGGCTGTTCTGGCTGTTAACTCTAAAACCTTACCGTTTTGCATGATAAAGATATCTTTCTCATCCATGCCAAGTGACATGGCAAGCTTTGCATGCTTCTTTAGCATCCTGTATTCTCCGTGGCCTGGCATAAAATACTTAGGTTTTATTAGGCTAAGCATTAGTTTGAGTTCCTCCTGCTTGCCATGACCGGATACATGAGTTTCAGCCAGTGAGTCATAGATGACATCGGCGCCTTGTTTAAAGAGATCGTCTATAACCTTATAAACCAATTTTTCGTTACCCGGTATGGGGTTTGCTGATATAATAACCAAGTCTCCTTCGGTTATCACAACTTTCTTATGGGTCGATGCGGCTATGCGGGCTAATGCAGACATTGGTTCGCCCTGACTGCCGGTCGTAATTATAACAATCTGTTCCGGATTAAGATTTTTTATTCTGTCAATATCAATCATGGTATCTGCGGGAATGGATAAATATCCGAGCCTTGTCGCGGTATTAACCACATTGAGCATACTTCTTCCCACCAAAGCAACTTTCCTATCATATTTAACAGCCGAATTTATAATCTGCTGAACGCGGTGAATGTTAGAAGCAAAGCTTGCTACAATAATCCTACCTTTAGTACCTCTGAAGATATTATCAAAGCTATCTCCCACTGTTCTTTCGGACATCGTGTAACCTGGTCTTTCTACATTCGTGCTGTCTGAAATAAGTAACAATACCCCTTTCTTACCCAGTTCTGCAATACGTGCTAAGTCAATAGGTTCGCCCTCAATGGGTGTTTGATCAATTTTAAAATCGCCCGTATGAAATACCATTCCGGCAGGTGTGTTAATAGCCATTGCTACAGAATCTGCAATACTGTGGTTGGTATGAACAAATTCAACCGTGAAAGGGCCTAATTGTATTGTCTGACCGGCTTTTATCTTGCGAAGATCAGCCGATTCAGTCATTTCATGCTCAACAAGTTTGTTCTCGATTAAACCAATGGTTAACTCAGTTCCATAAACCGGTACGTTTATCCTTTTCAACACATACGGAATAGCTCCGATATGATCCTCGTGTCCATGAGTGACCAGAATTGCATGAACCTTATCAATATTCTTTTCTAAATAATTTACATCCGGAATGACAAGATCTATGCCGAGCATTTCGTCTTCGGGGAATGCAAGTCCGCAATCCACGATGATTATATTCTCTCCGTATTCAAATACTGTCATATTCTTTCCGATTTCCTCCATACCCCCTAAGGGTATGATCTTTAGTTTGTTTCTTTTCTTTGTCGCCACATTAAACCTCCGTAGCCTAAAATTTAGTCTTATATATCTGCGCTCAAATGTAAATGCCCTCTAATTCATGCAAATCCTTACCTTTATACCCGTACAACAGGGCAGAAACCCTTTGGTGAAACCCGCCAACCGTCTCACTAAAGAATTCCATAGGATTAGCAATTATTTTACAGAGCCTAACCCAAGCAAAAAACAGAATCTAATTAAAAGAGCCCACAGCTCTTAAACATTCATCATTAATCTATAATAATTACGCGGATTCAAGTATAATAATTATATGCCTATTTATTTATACCATATACTGTATTATTTCACCAGTAACACTTTTTTGGAGCATGATTTATGAAAATTATTCTACCCAAAAGTATAGCCAATATTATTACAATCATAAATAACAGAGGTTTTAAAGCTCATATTGTAGGTGGTTGTGTTCGTGATATTCTGATAAATAAAGTTCCCTCCGATTGGGATATTACCACAAACGCAAGCCCCCAGGTCATAAAAAGTATATTCCCTAAAACCTTTGATACCGGTATTAAGCATGGCACGGTTACAGTCATGCAGGATGACACAGCCGTTGAGGTAACCACCTGGCGCAAAGAAACCGGCTATAGTGATCATCGGCGTCCTGACAGCATTTGCTTAGCTAATTCTTTATCGGATGACCTTTCCCGCAGAGATTTTACAATGAATGCCATAGCCTATCATCCCATCGAAGGTCTTGTCGATCCATTTAACGGTTTTTCTGATATAGCTGACAGGATTATTCGTTGTGTAGGAAAACCATCTGAACGATTCTCTGAGGATGCTTTGAGAATGCTCCGGGCAATTCGTTTCTCAGCTCAGTTGGATTTTAGCATTGATAAAATCACATTTGCTGCCATTAATGAGCTCTCGGGTGATATTATCCACATAAGCAAGGAAAGAATTCAAGGCGAAATAAATAAAATTCTTGAAGCCAAGGCTCCTCAAAAGCTTTCTTTGCTTTGGGATTCCGGCCTCAATAAAGTAATATTTCCTCTGATTGAACGTATTCCAAGTATCTGGTTTGATGTAATAACGCACTTTATCGGCTCAAAAAACCAAAAAGAAATCCTTTTATCCTTATTATTTTATATCGCCTGTAAAACCGATCCCATCTCTTGTGCCAAAGACTTTTTAACCGGTAATAAATATGATAAAAAAACCCAGCGAAGTGTACAGCATCGTATTAAATGTCTTAACGGCATTGGGCCTCCAACCCCAAGGAATGTCAGAAAAGCGGCCTCTGAATACGGGATAAATGTAACACGGAACACACTAAAAATATTAAATATAATACGCTCAATAAATGATAGGAGCCCTGTTTTTTCCGAACTCGTAAATGGTGATGCTATACCTGTTATTCCTGCAATATCAGGCATTGACCTAAAAAGCTTGGGCCTTGATGGAAGAGCAATAAAGGACATGTTGGATACCATCCGGCTGTGTCTCTATGAAAACCCGGATTTAAACAACAATGATATCTTAATTCATATAGCAAAAAGTATATTGACTTCCAGTCGGTTATTAGGTAAATAGGGGAAAAGAATAAGGGTTGTCATTAACAACCCTTTTATTCTATAAAACTTATTAACTTACTTATGCTTTGCCTGCACATCCGAGAACGTTAATTAGCTTATTGGTAACAAGCTTCTTTATTTCCGAACGAGCTGGGCCTAAATACTTTCTAGGGTCAAATTCGCTGGGGTTTTCAACAAATACCTTACGGACAGCAGCTGTCATTGCTAGGCGAAGGTCTGAGTCAATATTAATCTTACAAACTGCCATAGATGCTGCTTTTCTCAGCATTTCCTCAGGAACACCTTTTGCTCCGGGCATTTTCCCACCAAATTGATTTATCATGTCAACATACTCCGGAATAACCGAAGATGCGCCATGAAGAACAATTGGAAAACCGGGCAGCCTTTTCCCGACTTCTTCGAGGATATCAAAACGAAGGTGGGCTTCACCTGTGAACTTGAACGCACCATGGCTGGTTCCGATAGCAATAGCCAAGGAATCCACTCCCGTACGGCTAACAAACTCTTCTACCTCTTCAGGTCTGGTATAAGAGGAATCTTCAACTGAAACATTAACATCGTCCTCAACGCCTGCAAGACGTCCAAGCTCACCTTCAACAGTTACACCATGTGCATGAGCATATTCAACGACTTTCTTGGTAAGAGCGATGTTATCTTCGAAAGAATGATGTGAGCCATCTATCATAACAGAGGTAAAACCGCCGTCAATACATGACTTACAGAGTTCAAAGGTATCACCATGATCTAGGTGAACAGCTATTGGAAGATCAGTCTCAACAAGAGCAGCCTCGATTAATTTCATAAGATAAGTATGATTGGCATACTTTCTTGCGCCGGAAGAAACTTGCAGAATAAGTGGAGCATTAACTTCCTTGGCTGCTTCAGTTATTCCCTGAACGATTTCCATGTTGTTTACATTGAAGGCTCCGATTGCATATCCGCCTTCATACGCCTTCTTGAACATATCAATAGTATTTACAAGTGGCATAGAATTCAACTCCTTTTGTATTAAGTTTTGTGAAAATAATCACAGTCAAACAGTATAATTGTACCAGAACCAAGCCATAAAGCAAGATAAACTAAAAGTATTAATAGTATTAAAATCTATTTATATCAGAATATCTGCATCCAGGACTTCCTCAATAATATAATTGTCCTTTTCGACGAATTTAACTCTTACAGGTGAGATATTCTTATCATAAGTGACAAAATAAATAATGCCTTTTGACCTTATATCAATTCTTATTCTGTCGAATATATCTGTCTGCAGTATACCTACAATTTCAATCACATAATCCACAGGATTATGATTAGTTTTTGCTTTGACAACGATAGGAAGACCACCGGTATTTTCAGGAGAATAAACTGTCACATTGACACTCCCGGGTTCCAGAGGGTTTTGTGTAGGATATAAAATATCTCTTTCAAACATTGCTTTCTTCATTATAACACCCCTTATCAAAGGCAATTCTTTCCTTACCTTCCTATATAGTTTACAATAACAGTACCCTTGTGACAAGTTTTTTTAAATAGCTGGAAAACTGAAAGAAAAAATGTTATATCAGCTGTCGGTAGCTTCAAAATCAGCTAATAACTTATTATATAAATCTGTCACATTTTTCTTAAGCTCTTCTTTGTTGCCATCATTTTTAATTACCTCATGAGCCAGAGCCATATATTCATCTTGGGTAAGCTGAGATAACATACGAGCTTCTACATCCTCACGAGACATATTGCTTCTTTTCGCCAAACGGTTAATTCTGATTTCATCATTGCTTACAACAACCCATACCCTATCAACCGTATCTAAAAATCCTTCCTTGACAGGGATAGGTACATCAAGAACCACTGTACCGTTATAACCGTATTCCTTCATGGTAGCAAGTTTTCCTTTTATTACAGCCATAACCTCTCTGTGAATAATTTTTTCTAGAAGCAGTTTCTTTTCCTTTGAAACAAACACTTCATCTGCTAGCTTTTTTCGGTTGAGAGTATTGTCCTCTTTAATAAAATCTTCCCCAAAGGCCTCTTTAATTTCTAACCAAGCTGGCTTATCAGGCTCTACAACCTGCTTTGAAATTAAATCGGCATCAATAACGATAGCCCCCAACTGTTCTAAAATAGCTGAAACAGAAGATTTCCCCGCTCCTATTCCACCTGTTACGCCTATTATCAGCATTCCAACTTCTCCACTTTCAAATTATTATTTTGCTTCAAACCAGGTTGAACCGATAGATAAATCTGCTACAAGCGGAGCTGACAAGTCAGCAGCAGACTCCATATTTGTTTTAACAATTTCTTTAACCTGTTCAAGCTCATCAATGGCTGTTTCTACAATAAGCTCGTCATGGACCTGAAGTATTAATCTGGATTTAAGATTTTTTTCCTTTAATTCACGCCATACCTTTACCATAGCAATTTTTATTATGTC
>CAYMLJ010000089.1:0-3321 GCA_964391395.1 uncultured Ruminiclostridium sp.
AGTTTAGCATAGAGGTAATAAATGGTTTTTGAAGGATTGTCCGAAAAGCTGCAGAACCTGATGAAGAAAATGAAGGGCTCTGTACGCGTAAATGAGAAGGATGTAAAGGAAATGATGCGCGAGGTTAAACTTGCGCTTCTTGAAGCCGACGTTAACTTTAAGGTTGTTAAAGACTTTGTAAATTCCATAACTGAAAGAGCTGTCGGGCAAAGCGTTTTAGAAAGCCTTACTCCTGGGCAGCAAATAGTTAAAATAGTTCATGAAGAGCTGATAAAGCTAATGGGGTCAGTTCCGTCAAAGCTGACCTATTCGCCTGCACCGCCTACTGTATATATGATGGTTGGCCTTCAGGGTTCAGGTAAGACTACAACTACCGGCAAGCTTGCCAATATGCTGAGAAAAGAAGGTAAACGTCCATTATTGGTAGCATGTGACGTTTATAGGCCTGCTGCTGTAAAGCAGCTGCAGGTTGTCGGCGGCCAGCTCAATATACCCGTGTTTGAGATGGGAACCAATATAGATCCCGTTGAAATAGCAAAGAAAGCCGTAGCTCATGCAAAAAGTATGCAATTTGATATTGTTATCGTGGATACTGCCGGTAGGCTTCATGTAGATGAAGAGTTGATGGATGAGTTAAAACGTCTTAAGGAAACAGTAAAGCCTCATGAAATACTGCTGGTGGTGGATTCCATGACCGGTCAAGATGCAGTTAATGTAGCAGGTTCTTTTAATGAGAAACTTGGTATAGACGGAATTATCCTTACAAAGCTTGACGGTGATACAAGAGGCGGAGCAGCACTTTCAACTAGGGCAGTAACGGGAAAACCCATTAAATTTACCGGCTTGGGAGAGAAACTAAGTGATTTAGAGCCCTTTTATCCTGATAGAATGGCTTCCAGAATTCTTGGAATGGGAGATGTTTTGAGTCTAATTGAGAAAGCCCAGACAGCCTTTGATGAGAAGCAGGCTATTGAGCTTGAAAAGAAGATGAGAACGGCAACCTTTACTCTGGATGACTTCCTTGATCAAATGCAGCAGATAAAGAAAATGGGACCTTTAAATCAGATACTTGGAATGCTGCCGGGAATTGACGCAAAAGCTTTAAAGGGTGTTGATTTGGATGATAAGCAGTTTGCTCGTACAGTTGCAATAATCCAATCAATGACAAAGCAGGAGCGTAATAACCCAAGTATTCTTAATGCCAAAAGGCGTATAAGAATAGCAAACGGCAGCGGAATGACCGTAACCGATGTTAACAGGCTCTTAAAGCAGTTTGAAGATATGAAGAAGATGATGAAACAGTTTTCGGGTGGTAATGCAAAAAAGATGATGAAGGGTATGGGCGGGTTTAAAAGGCCTTTTTAATACACTTGAAACGTCGATGACTTAAAAATATAGTCTGGCGAAAGATAGATAAGATATGATAGAGAACACACGAAAGGTGGTGAAATCATGGTAAAGATCAGATTAAAGAGAATTGGTGCAAAGAAAAAGCCTTTCTACAGAATAATCGTAGCAGACGGGAGATCTCCACGTGATGGTAAGTTTATCGAGCAAGTAGGTACTTACGATCCGAAGGCAGAACCTTCAGTCATTAATGTAGATGCTGAAAAAGTAAAGAAGTGGCTAGGTAATGGTGCACAGCCTACCGAAACTGTTAAGAAGCTCCTTAAAATCGCAGGAGTTACAGAGTAATTCCATTGCGAAGTATCAGGGTTCCCGAAATCCGCAAGAAATCTATGATTGTGTAAGCGGGCAGGGTTCTTCTTTCTGCAACGAATGGAGGTATTGCCAATGAAAGAGTTGCTGGAGAAAATTGCGAGATCATTAGTTGACAATCCTGACGAAGTTTCTGTAACAGAAGTAGACGATGACCAATCCTTGATTCTGGAGCTTAGAGTAGCCGAAGATGATATGGGCAAGGTAATCGGAAAGCAAGGCAGAATTGCCAAAGCTATACGGATTGTAATGAAGGCATCAGCCATCAAGGAAAATAAGAGGGTTGTTGTTGAGATAATCTAGCAAAACTAAAAAAGCAGGAACGGAAAGACCGCCACCTGCTTTTTTGTTATTTATAAAACTATTTCTTATTAATATAGCCCTGAGCCTTTAGAAGCTCTGCAATCAGTACTGCTCCGCCTGCTGCGCCCCTGATTGTGTTATGGGATAGGCTGACAAATTTGTAGTCATACAAGGTGTCCTCACGCAGTCTGCCGATGCTGATACCCATACCGTTCTCAATGTCGCGATCCAGCTTTGTTTGGGGTCTGTTTTCCTCTTCAAAATAGGTAATAAACTGTTTGGGAGCGGAAGGTAGGTTGAGCTCCTGAGGAATGCCTTTAAAGCTTCTCCAAAGAGAGATAATCTCATCCTTTGCAGGCTTGCTTTTAAAGCTTACAAAAGTTGCGGCCATGTGTCCATCAGAGGCGGGAACACGGATACATTGTGTTGTAATAATAGGTGTAGTAGCTTTAACTATAGCACCATTTTCAACTGTTCCCCAGATTCTCAAAGGCTCCTGCTCGCTCTTTTCTTCCTCGCCGCCTATATAGGGGATAACATTGTCTATCATTTCAGGCCAGTCCTTAAATGATTTACCCGCACCGGAAATTGCCTGATAAGTACAAGCAACAACATTAGTAGGTTCAAATTCCTTAAGGGCATGAAGAGCCGGAACATAGCTTTGTATGGAGCAGTTGGGCTTTACGGCGATAAAGCCTGTTGAGGTTCCCAAGCGTTTTCTCTGGTATTCAATTGCCTCAAGATGCCCCGGATTAATCTCGGGAATAACCATAGGGACATCGGGAGTCCAGCGATGAGCTGAGTTGTTGGAGACAACAGGAGTACCTGTCTTAGCGTAAGCTTCCTCCAGTGCCTTAATCTCATCTTTCTTCATGTCTACCGCACAGAAAATAAAATTAACATCTGATGCGACTTTTTCCACCTCTGAGGCATCTTTGACAATAATATTTTTAACAGAATCGGGCATGGGTGTTGTTAGCTTCCATCTTTGGCCTGCAGCTTCCTCATAGGTCTTCCCTGCTGAATTTGCGCTTGCTGCGATAGAGGTTACTTCAAACCAAGGGTGGTTTTCAAGGAGGGCTACAAATCTTTGTCCGACCATGCCGGTGCCGCCAACGATACCGACTTTTAATTTATTTGACATAATACTGCTCCTTTCAGTGCATTCACCTTGCTGTTTAATCATTCTATAAAAAACTATAGTATTTTAATGATAATACGAAAGCACATGTATTTTCAATTAGTATATTTTATAAATTAATCAGGTTCAAAGCTTATATAAATGTATTATTGTTTAAA
>CAYMLJ010000089.1:3421-5524 GCA_964391395.1 uncultured Ruminiclostridium sp.
AGTGTTTGTGAGTATACAGAGCCCTCGCCTTGTTCTCCGCTTAACATGATACCATTTCCTGTAGTAACATAAACACTGCCATCAGAATTCTGATAAACGGGGTTAATATAGTGGGCTTTTTCGGCAAAGTCAGATGATATATAAATCGTGCCTTCAAGGGTAATTTTATCTTCATCATCACCGTGATGAATACCCATATGACCATCACTAATTGCTTCATCTGAACCGGAAGTAATAAAGCTTTCTTCATTCTCGGTGGCAGGTACTGTTGCAGAAAAAAAGGAAATCCCTTTAACATCATCAAAAACAAATTCTCTAGTATCAAAAGTATTGCCTGTATCGTCTGTTAGGGTCCGCGATGCAAGCTTAGCATATAGACGCCCCTGATACCGACTATTGTCGCCATCAATATTAATAATTCCACCATCGTAAATTTTGTTGATGTTGTCATTTAGATATCTTTCCATATCAAAAAGATCGAGATGCTCGTCAGTTACGAATACACCAATTAATCTGCCTTTGTTCTTTGATTCTCCCTTATCTTCAAGGGCGAGTTGACAACCCGTTAGTGTGAATAATATAAAAACAGCCAGAAATATTGCAAATATTCTTCTAGTTTTCATCGCTATCCTCCAAATTACCATCGAATTTTAAAATGTCACCTACATCGCACCCAAGGAAATAGCATATTTTATTCACCGTTCCAAAGCGGATACCCTTTGCCTTGCCGCTTCTGAGTATTGATAGGTTTGCTTCGGTTATTCCTATAAGAGCACATAATTCCTTGGATGTCATGTTCCGGTCCTTGAGAACCTCTTCGAGGTAGACTTTTATTGCCATATCAAGAACCTCCTCATATGAACATATCGTTATCATCCTTTAATTGCTTGTTCTCCCTGATATATTGTGCAAGTAAAAAAGCTGCCAAAACAAAGGTTATGGATAAAAGCGGTATCTGAACCGAACCGTTCACTACCAATAGCTTTTTAAAGAAAACAAGTTGTAAAAGGTTGAAACTGATATTAGAAATCACAGTAATTATCAGAGCTAAACCACATATACGTGAAAGCTTTTCGGCGGCGGTGACAGATGGCTCAGAATAACGATCGATCGATAGTTCACCAAGAAGCTCTTGACCGTGAAAAACTACAAGTATGACTAACAAATAAGGCAACATATTAATGAGATATTCAAGAACAAGAAAGATATAGCTTATTCCGAGGTTCTGCTCATTTCCAATGTTTCCGGCACGCAGTGAATCAAAGGAATCTAGCAAAATGCCAAATTGGGCCCCGAAAGCAACGTATACTAGCAAGATGTTAACTATATAAAGTAAAACGACAAGGTATTTCTGCAATCGGTAGGTATCGGCTGCATAAATTTGGCGTAAAATTCGCAGAAGAATATACCCGATCAAAATGGAGTAAGCAATACCCCCCAGCAAAGCCTTGCCAATACTTAGTGCTTCGGAGCCTGCAATGCGTGTATCGAGTAAACCGGAATTTATCATCAGATAGATAACCACAAAAAGAACTGCACTTAGTATAGCTAACAGCGTATCCTCAGCGTACAGCGTGCGTCTTTTTCTGAGCAAAAGCAGTACAAAGGCTGGTATCAGGCAAATAGCAAGATATAAAACAATTGATATTGCATTCCCGAGAAACCCTGATAGAGATAGTATTCGCAGCAGTATTCCGATTTGCTCAAATGGAAACGCTATTAAGGTGGTAAATACCTGGGGCAAAGCTTCCCGAGCAAGGTACAGCAGTATACATAGTGCCGCCTCACACACAAGAATAATATAGAAAGTCTTTCGTTTCATATTCCCTCCAAATTATTGTAAAACGATAATTATATTTTTATTATAATTCTAAAATTATCGTTAGTCAATAATTATTTTATTATAGAAGAACACCGCCTCAAAGTCTTGCAAGGCGGTGTTCATAAAAATAAATCATTTTTAAGCTATGAAAGCTGTTAATCCCTGTTAGTCTTAAATGATTTGAGTTGTGAATTAAGCTCATTTGTTAGATTAGTCAATTCTTCGAAGGTAGCGACAATTGCTTCAAAAGTAGCATTTTGTTCTTGATTGGTGGCGGCAAC
>CAYMLJ010000089.1:5624-7708 GCA_964391395.1 uncultured Ruminiclostridium sp.
TTTACAGTGCTGGAGACACCTGAATTGACTTCCGCAATTATGTCTGTAATCATTTTTGTTGATTTATCAGTTTCCTCAGCAAGTTTCCTTATTTCATCGGCAACCACCGCAAACCCTCTTCCTGATTCTCCGGCTCTGGCGGCCTCAATACTGGCATTTAATGAAAGCATGGTTGTTTGCTTTGATATATTGTTAATAATTTTAATAATATTTGATATTTCATCAGAGGTTTTCGATAAATTCCTAATTGAAACCTCGGCATTCTCTGTGGCGGTAATGTTCTCAGACATCTTTTCCTTTTGATATTCCAAGGTGTCTGTACCTTTTGTAACAAGTCCTTGAGCGTGTTGGATAAGATCACTGGATTCAGTCATATCTGTTCCGATCTTTTCAATACTTCCTTTTATATTAACGGCTTTCACGTTGATTTCCTCTGCAGATACAGCCTGACGGGAGACTCCTTCACTTAATTCCTGCATTGAGGTACTAATTTGGGATGTGCCTATCAGTAACTGCTGCACAGATTCATTTGTTGTTATGGCGGTGTCATTCACATTATCTGATACAAGCAAAGATGCAGAAATCAGATTTCTCAAGCTTGTAACGCTTTTATTGAATGCTTCGGCAAGACGCTTTGTTTCGTCCGAGGATTTTACTTTAACATCAACAGTTAAATCACCTTCCGAAAGTTTTTTCGAAAAATCTGTAAGCTGAATGATGGGTTTGGACATCCTTTTACCCATTAAAACAGAAACAATAATAACCAGGATAATAAATGAAACAGAAAAGACAATAAGTGTGTTCATCAGCTTGTTAGAAGTGTTTTGGGATAACGTATTAAAGACTTCAATATTTACCTCGACTGTACCTAACATCTTAACGGCACCTATAACCCAGTTAAATTGATTATCCTTTAAAACAAATGCTCTAGCGGGAGAATAAGTATTTTCACCTATTTTCATTAAGCTTAAATCGTAAAAGGCACCGGAAGGATTTTTATTTGCAGTATCTATGAAATCTTTAAATATCTTTTGACCGTTTATATCCGCGTCCATGACATTCTTTCCTTCCAGAGAAGGTTCGGAGGGATAGTATAAACAGGTTCCATCCATAGAAACTATAAAATAGTCACCTATTTTTCCGCTGAATCCCATCGATAAACTCTTTATGTTTGCAACAGCATCTTTTTCAGCCTCCTCCAAAGTTAGCTGCTTGGAGAGGAACTTATTATAGAATGTTTTTAATGAATAACTTCCGATGTTTACAGCAGTTTTAATGTTGTCGTT
Organism: uncultured Ruminiclostridium sp.; assembly: GCA_964391395.1. Taxonomy (GTDB): domain Bacteria; phylum Bacillota; class Clostridia; order DSM-8532; family DSM-8532; genus DTU059. The sequence continues at coordinate 6,911 of CAYMLJ010000089.1, forward strand.
AAATTCCTCATACAATTTTTCATAATAAAGATCTTCTGTCTGGGTTCTAAGCTGGGTCAGCATTACCACATTTGTTATGATAAAAAAAACAGATGAAATCAAGCAGATTACAATTGCGAGAAGCATGATTTTGGTGCCCAATTTCTTAATAACCATAATTTAATCCTCCGCTAAAGACCATGATTAAGAAAATTATTGCATTGTTATTTATATTTACCCAATAAAACTCGAGTAAATCGCAATGGACGGTTTGTGTTATTATATACTTCTTTAGTAAAAGGAGTAACGCATAGCTTGATTGAACATAACTGCAATAATCAAGGAACTAAGAATGAAGATTTTTTGAATTTTTTGAATTTTATTTACAATTCAAAATCTCCATGTTATAATATTACGGCGTAAGTAAAGAGTGGTCCGCTGCCTGCAGTATTCCTAAAAATATACGAAACAGATAAGAACACTCTATGATTAGGAGGAAAATACAATGGATATCATTCGTGCACTTGAACAAGAAGGCATGAAGCAAAACCTGCCAAACCTTAAGATTGGTGACTATGTGAAGGTTAATGTTAAGGTAAAGGAAGGAACCCGTGAGAGAATTCAGGCTTTTGAAGGAACCATCATTGCCATGCATGGCGGCGGTATCAGAAGGACAGTTACCGTTAGAAGGCTTTCCTTTGGAATAGGCGTTGAGAGAGTATTCCCGGTTCATTCCCCTAAGGTTGACTCATTTGAAATTATCAGAAGAGGTAAGATAAGAAGAGCAAAACTCTATTATCTGCGTGACCGAGTTGGTAA
>CAYMLJ010000090.1:0-1872 GCA_964391395.1 uncultured Ruminiclostridium sp.
GGCAGCAGTATGGACTTGGGTTATTTCAATACCTTAGCCAGTATTATTGTAGCTGTTCTCAGCCCGATTCTGGGCACAATTGCCGATTATAGGGATAAGAAAAAGCGATTTTTCCTTTTCTTCTTTATTATCGGTGTTGCATTCACAGCCTCGTTAGCATTAGTTCCGCCTGATAGTGGAATGAGACTCCTTATAGCTATATTCTATGTGCTATCGGCAATCGGTTTTTCTGGTGCTAATATTTTCTACGATTCGTTTTTGGTTGATGTCACCACCGATGAAAGAATGGACAAAGTATCAACAAGAGGATTTGCATTTGGTTATATATCAAGTGTTATACCCTTTGCAATAAGTCTTTTGATGATTTTGGCACTTGGTATGGATAAAGCAATCGGTTATCAGATCGGCTTTATAATTACTGCCCTTTGGTGGGGGCTCCTTTCTGTCCCGATTATTAAGAATGTAAAGCAAAGACACTATATCGAACCGGAGCCAAACCCGGTAAAAAATAGCTTTAAACGTCTTGCAAGCACATTTGCTAATATTAAGCAGCATAAAACAGTGGCAGTGTTCTTAATCGCATATTTTTTATACATTGACGGTGTAGATACAATAATAAAAATGGTTGTTCCTTATGCTACAACAGTGTTGGGGACAGATTCACTGGATACCTTTACTCTGCTTGCAATACTATTGGTTATTCAGATAATTGCCTTCCCGTGCGCTATAATTTACGGGAATCTGGCGAAAAAATACTCTGCAAGAGCTATGATTATTGTCGGTATATTTACATATATAACAGCCTGTATTGCAGCATTTTTCATTACTTCCATATGGCATATATTTGTATTGGGTGCTTTAATCGGTTCAGCTCAAGGGGGCATTCAGGCATTGAGCAGATCTTATTATGCCAAGATTATTCCAAAGCAAAATTCAAATGAGTTTTTTGGGTTTTATAACATATTTGGTAAATTTGCAGCTATTATCGGCCCGGGCTTAATGGCCTTAACAGCTACAATAACGGGCAATGCTAAACTGAGTATTTTTGCGATTATTCCTTTATTTATTGCAGGGTTCTTTGTTTTTATAACCTTACCAAAGGATAAAAAGGAAGTGTAAATATTTCTTTTAGCTGTTAAAAATATGATAAAGTATACAAATTACATCGAAGTATGAGATAATAGTCACGACATTTTTTCGCAAAAATGATTAAATATTTGAAGCGAGGAAAATGATGAAAAGTTTATATTGGCATCGATTTATTTATAGAATACTTAAAATAATTATAAAACCTTTTCTAAAGATGAAACTAAACTATTCGTACGAAAAAGCTAAACCTACAAGTGGACCGTATATTGTATTGGCAAACCATAATACAGATTATGATCCTATACTTGTTGGCTTGGCTTTTCGAGGTCAAATGTATTATGTAGCAAGTGAGCATATCTTTAGATGGGGATTTGTAAGTAAGCTCATTAATTTTCTTGTTGCCCCCATTCCCAGAGTAAAGGCTAAAACAGAGATTCAGACTGTTATGAATATATTGAAGAGATTGAGGATGGGGGCAAATGTCTGTATGTTTGCCGAGGGCAACCGTTCCTTCAGCGGCGAAACCGGTGAGATTCATCCCGCAACGGGTAAGTTGATTAAAAAAAGTGGTGTTACCTTGATTACTTTTCGATTAGATGGCGGCTATTTTACAAGTCCACGTTGGTCTAAAACACTGAGAAGGGGTAAAATGAGCGGGCGTATGGTAAAAGAATACAGCCCCGAAGAGCTAAAGTCAATGACATCCGATGAAGTGATTCAGGCCATCAGAAATGATTTATATGTCAATGCATATGAGGAGCAAGAAAAAAATCCTGTTTCATA
>CAYMLJ010000090.1:1972-3792 GCA_964391395.1 uncultured Ruminiclostridium sp.
TGATGAACTGATTTACTCAGATGAAGACCAAACTCTATGGAAGGCTAATCGCGGTAAAAATGAGCTGATAGGAACAGGCACCTTGCTCTTATATAATAATCGTATAGTTTTTGACTGTAGTAATAATCATAAGTATACGTATAACTTTGATGAGTTGTCTGATCTCGGGATAATAGGGCAGATGGTCATTGCTTTTGCCACAACGGACAGACAGGCTTATGAAATCAAATCAAGCTACCCCAGAAGTGCCCTGAAATACCGAGAAGTATTAAAAAATTTAAGAGCTAAATAATAATAAACGAGGAGTGATTGTTAATGGATTTTTCGGCAGCTAACACCGGTTTATGGAATTTTATTATTCAATTCGGCATACTCGCAGGGATTTTAGTATTTGCCAATATTCTTTGCCGGAAACTTAAGTTTATTCGAAAAGCTATGATTCCGACGGCAGTATTGGGAGGGTTTATTGCCTTATTCTTAAGAGAATTTAATGTACTTCCTATGGACGGGAATTTTCTTGAGAAGGTTACCTACCACACCATTGGAATAGGATTTATTGCACTCTCTCTTCGAATTCCCGCAAAATACAGCGATAAAGAAAAAAGTAATTTGTCAGGGTTAAAAAGCGGTGCATTAATTGTAAGTACTTATTTGGTACAAGGAATTTTAGGTTTGATAGTTTCAATCGGCCTTGCATATACAATTATGCCCGATTTCTTTAAGGCAGCTGGAATACTTCTTCCTATGGGATATGGTCAGGGTCCCGGTCAGGCCAATAATGTGGGTTCATCGTATGAGCAGCTCGGTTTTGTGGGGGGACAATCATTCGGACTTTCAATTGCAGCAGCGGGTTTTGTATGCGCCTGTGTTGTCGGGGTCATTTATATTAATATAGCAAACAGACAAAAAAAAGTTACTGTGCAGGATTCGGCATATGTATCCGGTTCGGTTACCGTAGAGGATTTTCAGGACGAAAATGAAATCCCGATATCCCAATCGGTTGACAGGTTTTCAGTACAATTTGCGCTTGTTTTGTTGATATATCTGGCCACATATTTAGTTTCTCTTGGAATAACAAGTTTTCTGGCTGAAGCTGTACCGGGTCTTGCAAGAACTCTATCACCTTTAATTTGGGGATTTAACTTTATTATAGGCTCACTTTTAGCCACAGGCTGTCGGCTTGGTTTTGATGCTTTAACAAAAGCTAAAGTAATGACGCGCCAATACCCGAATAATTACCTTTTATCCAGAATATCAGGACTTTCCTTTGACTGTATGACCATCGCAGGAATAGCGTCTATTGAATTTAAAGAGTTGAAAGGATTATTTATTCCCTTTATCCTTATGGCAGTTTTGGGCGGAATAGTAACATATTATTATCTCAAATGGATATGCAAAAAAATATATCCAGGTTATGAGCATGAAGGAATGGTTTCCATGTACGGAATGATGACCGGAACAATAAGCTCAGGGGTAGTTTTGCTAAGAGAAATAGACCCCGAATTTAAAACTCCCGCCGCAAATAATCTGTTAACAGGAAGTAGCTTTGCAATTCTTCTGGGAGCGCCCATGCTAATATTTATTGGTTTGGCTCCGGAGTCCGATACCCTGCTATTTGTTGTTTTGGGGTTGCTTGCCGCATATATGATTCCACTCTTAGCTATAATGCTAAAGGCGCACAGGAAAAAGGCAGATGAAAAAACCTAATATTAACTAAATGTCATTCTGAATGGAGCGAAACGGAATGAAGAATCTTATGGTTGACTTGAAAGATCCTTCGCTAAAGCTCAGGATGACACTTGATAAGCTCAGGATGACAC
>CAYMLJ010000090.1:3892-7708 GCA_964391395.1 uncultured Ruminiclostridium sp.
ACTAACAATTCTGCCTACTGTTTTTAAATCCTCAAGTTCGGACAGTTCGTTGTACCTGTCGGGATTGACATATACAATATGTGATATATTTTGAATAAGTCCGTTTGATATATAGCGATTTGCAGAAAAAATAATGTCTTTAGGTAATATATCCTGTGGAATAGGGGCGGGGGCAGTTTCTTCCCTGAAACTTTGTGGTCTGCATTGTAATAGATATAAATCTTTTCCGTCAGAGGCAAATTCTATATCAACTGGATAGCCAAGTTTTGTTTTCAGAGTTTTTATTGCTGTATTTATTTGTGTAATATAAGGCGAGTCGTTAATTATGCCGTCAAAGGTAACAACAAGATCATCCTTTTGAAAATCAATTTCAAACATATTCGGTTTTCTGATATGATCGTATTCCATAATTGATACAATTTTATTTATACTATCTATTTGATTTCCGTATTCTTTAAGCAGCCTCGATATTTCTACAGTTTCAAAAGAATTGTTCTCAAGATTGATAATATCTATCTTTTTAGGCGAATATCTTTTTATCTCTTCAGGCACTATATTTACCTTTATTCCGGGTTGCTGGGGTGATACAAGTATAGGAAAATCATCTGTTAAGCGATCAACAGCACGAGTGCCCAAACCCGGAACCATTCTAATCAAACCATCTTCCCGCTTTATCCGGGGCGACCATCTGTATTCGTTATTGGAAAAAGCAACGCCGGAAAACAGAGGGAAGAAGTATTTGCCGACCTTAGTACCAACAACCTGTTGTATCATAATGCCCATTTCTTCGCTGACATCCAACAGGTTTCTTTCTGCTCTGTATTGGATCGGATCCGGACCGAACATAGACGCGTATACCTCAATAATGGCATCTTGAAGCGCTGATAGCCTGTCTTGCTTACTTCCTTGATTGGCTAAGAATAAACTCTTATATTTACCTGAAAAAGAAGCTCCGGTTTGATCCTCCAATACACTTGAACTTCTGACTATAATAGGTGTATCGCCAAAATCGTCTAAAGCCACTGACAAACTGTTCACAATTTCCGGGGGAAGCCTGGAATTTTTCATTAACTGGATAACATTTCTGTATTCTAAGCGGATTTCTTGAATCTTTCTGTATTTTTGTTCGTTTAATTCCTCAAGATCATTATAATGAAGAAACTTGGTTATAGTATCTGTTGTTATATACCATGTCTTAGGCGTTTTTACAGATTGCAGCGAAGGGATATTATCACTTTCCTTTGAAAGTATCTTTTTTGCTAAAAATAAACCTGTACCCTTACCGCCGATTTTTCCCTGACTTTCCGATGGGTATATAATATTATTAATAATTTCATAAAAGTCACTATAATTTATATATTGAGCCGCAACCCTAATAAATTCGGGTTTGTTTGATAAAAAATCTTTGATTAAGCCAACTGTAAGCCAGCGACCCTTTGGAGAAAAAATGAGTCCATCGCCTTTGGATGATTTTTGGAACTTTCTTAAAGCTTCAATTACATTATGAAGTGTGGGAGATATGCTACCGATTGCTTTTATAAGGGAATAGGCGCTTTCTTCCTGCATCCATCTTTTAATTTGGTTTTTTAACTCTTCGGTACCAATATATTTTTCAGCGAGGCGGAATACATTATCACAAAGGCAAACTATATCACCCATTGGCTCAGCTACTGTAGGATAATTTGCATATCCGTCATCATCTACTAAGTTATTAGGCGAACTATTAAAAAGATCTGATGCTTCATTTACACCTAGAATAAGTAGATAATTTGTAAGCTTTCTGCATATGTGAAGAAGCATACTGTGATCGGTATGCTTAAGAAACTCAATAACAAATTCCCATTCTTTTAATCCGTTCTCGGAACCGACGGGATTGGATTTTGATACTTCCCAATCATTCATGACAGATTTCATCTGTCTATAGACAAGCATTTGGCCGATTCTGTCAGCAACAGTCTTTATCAGCTTTTTTTCCTTAAAAAGAAAATAACCTTCGTCAGTTTTCATAACATCCTGAATATAGACAACTTCTATGTTCCCCACAATGTTTCCGTCTGCTTTTATATCACATGTTTCACTAAGGGGGGAGGATATAAACCCTGGGCTCTGGTAACTTTGGTTTTTGTATAATATTTTTGCCCGGCATAATTCAGGGAATCTCCAACCTGAGGGTAATACTTTGATAATCTCATTAAAAAGCTCCGGTATAGATAATTGATGATTTTCAAGAATATCATCAACCATATATAGGCAGTTTAACTCTTTTTCGCGTTCCTTCAGGACATCGAGCAAATTATCGGATTCAAAATTTTTATTACTCATATTTTGAAGGCTCCCTTTATTAAAAATTGGAGGTTGGAAAAATTACCAACCTCCTACATTATACAGTATGTTTTAATTAAATTATACCCAACCACGGCTCTTAACAGCCTGCGCTACACGGTTTATGGCAATGACATAGGCAGCGTCACGCATGCGTAAATCCTTGCTCTGTGCAAGCTCATAAACTGCTTTAAAAGCTGATGTCATCTTAGTATTAAGTTTTAAAAGAACCTCGTCTTTTTCCCAAAAATAATTCTGATTACATTGAACCTGCTCAAAATAGCTGCAGGTAACGCCACCGGCATTAGCTAAAAAGTCGGGAATAAGGAAGATATTTCTTTCGGTAATTACTTTATCGGCATCGGGTGTTGTAGGGCCGTTAGCTGCTTCTGTAATAACTTTTACCTGCTTACTGATTTTATGAACATTTTCTATTGTGATTTGATTTTCCATAGCTGCAGGAATTAAGATGTCTACATCCTGCTCAATCCAAGCATCTCCGGGAAGAATCTCATAGCCCAGACCCAAAGCTTTCTCTTTATCAATAGTTCCGTAAGTATCTGTTATGCTTACCAGAGTATCAATGTCCATACCGTCGAGCTTCCGGAAGGTATAAGCCTTTTTGTCTGTTTCATTCCAACAGGAAATTGCAACCACCTTACCACCTAATTGTTGATATAATCTAACGGCATATTGCGCTACATTACCAAAGCCTTGGAAACTTGCGGTAGTATTTTCTATAGGTATATTAAGATTCCTCAGTGCTTCATTCAGAACATAAACAACGCCAAAGCCCGTTGCTTCTGTTCTTCCTAACGAACCACCCATGCCAACAGGTTTACCTGTTATAAAGCCTGGGTTTCTGCTGCCGTGAATAGTTTCATATTCATCAAGCATCCAAAGCATATGTTTTGCATTAGTCATTACATCAGGTGCCGGAACATCGGTATTTGGGCCGACATTCTTTGCCAACTGGCGTATATAACCGCGGCACAATCTTTCCTGTTCGCGTTCCGTGAGATTTCTGGGATCACAAATAATGCCGCCTTTACCCCCTCCTAAGGGGATGTCTACGACAGAACATTTCCAAGTCATCCATAATGACAGAGCACGGATTGTATCAATAGTTTCCATGGGATGGAAACGGATACCGCCCTTGGCAGGGCCTCTGGCGTCATTATGTTGAACTCGGAATCCCTTAAAGATTTTAGTTGTGCCGTCATCCATTTTAACGGGAATTGTGAAGTGGTACTCGCGCATAGGCTGACGTAATAGATCACAGGTTGCGGCATCAAGGTCTAATTTTGAGGCAACCGAGTCAAATTGCTGCTGTGCAATTTCATAAGGATTGTAAGATGTGTTGCTCATTTTCTGGCCTCCATTAAATTAATAAATTTATAATGACATCACCCGTTACCGAAATCAAAGATTTCGAACGGGTCCCGAATCATTGAAACTCGAGGCGGGGGATATGCCCCCGCCTGAGATAATAAT
>CAYMLJ010000091.1:0-7668 GCA_964391395.1 uncultured Ruminiclostridium sp.
ATTAGGGAAGCCTATGTTGTGGCTACAGAAAATGACAATCTAAACGGTGTTGCAATGCTCTTTGGACATCTTCTTACCGACACTGCTCAGGTTTTCGCCGACGTGCGCACCTACTGGAGCCCGGAAGCTGTAAAACGTGTTACAGGTAAGGAACTCACCGGTCTGGCTAAAAACGGAGTAATTCACCTTATTAACTCCGGTGCGGCGGCATTGGATGGAACAGGCCAGCAGTCAGTTGATGGGCAGCCTGCAATGAAGCCGTTTTGGGATATTTCAGCTGAAGAAGCCCAAAAATGTCTTGATGCAACTACCTGGAAACCGGCAAATGTCGGATATTTCAGAGGCGGAGGCTATTCTTCATATTTTGTTACTAAAGGCGGCATGCCGGTAACACTAACCCGGGTTAATCTGATAAAAGGTCTTGGGCCGGTTCTCCAGATAGCAGAAGGCTATACCTGTGATTTACCTGAAGATGTAGATGCCATACTTCAGAAACGAACTGATCCTACTTGGCCTACAACATGGTTCGCACCTAATCTTACCGGTGAAGGGTCATTTAAGGATGTGTATTCAGTTATGGCAGACTGGGGTGCTAACCATGGGGCTTTTAGCTATGGTCATATCGGTGCCGATTTAATAACCCTTGCTTCTATGCTGAGAATACCTGTATCCATGCACAATGTTCCCGAGGAGAAGATTTATAGACCAAGCGCATGGAAAGCATTCGGTACAAAGGACTTAGAAGGTGGCGATTATAGAGCATGTGATAATTTCGGGCCATTGTACGGGAAAAAATAATTGAAGGGTGGTGCGAAAAATGTCGGATGCAATCAAAATGTTAGCTATTGACCTTGGAGCCAGCAACGGTAGAGCCATATTGGGAATCCTGGAAGATAAAAAGTTGACTCTTCAGGAGGTGCACAGATTTTCTAATGACCCTGTTATGGTAAACGGAAATTTATATTGGGACATTTTAAGGCTTTTTCATGAGATAAAGCAAGGAGTTTTAAATTGCGTTCGGCTGGGGCACCGTGATATTCATTCTATAGCTGTCGATACATGGGGGGTCGATTTCGGCCTCCTTGACGGCAAGGGTAACCTATTGGGTAATCCTTATCATTACAGAGATAAAAGAACCGGCGGCATGATGGAAAAACTACAGGAGCTGATTTCAAAGGAAGAGCTTTATAATACTACGGGAATCGAGTTCATGTGGTTTAATACAATTCTGCAGCTTTATTCCATGAAAAGAGAGAATTCTACTCTTCTTAATGAAGCAAAAACTCTGCTTCTTACACCTGATTTATTGAATTACTTTCTTTCGGGAGTCAAGACCTCCGAATACAGTATAGCCAGCACTACTCAATTGCTCGATGCATACGCAAAATGTTGGTCCGATAAAATAATAGATAAGCTGGATATTCCAAGAGGGATTTTTACCGACATAATACCCTCGGGAACAATAATAGGTGAGCTCACCGAAGAGTTATCAAAGGAGCTCGGCATACAGAACTTAAAGGTAATAGCCGTTGCAGGGCATGATACCCAGTCTGCCATAGCAGCAGTTCCTACCGAAGATGAGGATTTTGCTTATATAAGCTGCGGAACCTGGTCTCTGATGGGGTTTGAGTCTAATCAGCCTATAATTAATGAAAAAAGCATGAACCTGTCGGTCACCAATGAAGGTGGTGTTGGCGGAAAGATTACCGTACTGAAAAATATCATGGGCCTTTGGCTTATCCAAGAATGTAAAAGACACTGGGATAACAAAGGACAAGGCTGTACCTTCGCCGAATTGGACGAAAAAGTAATACATGCCAAACCATTTATATCATTTGTAGATCCCGATGACATTTCGTTTATTGCCCCGGGAAACATGCCCGAAAGGATAAGAGAGTATTGCAGAAAAACCGGTCAGCCTGTTCCTGAGACAAAGGGAGAGGTGGTTCGTTGTATAACTCAGAGCCTTGCCTTAAAATATAGAATGACTCTGGAAAAGCTTGAGGATCTTTTAGGGAGGAAACTGCCTGTAATTCATATGGTCGGAGGCGGTATCAAGGATAAGCTTCTTTGCAGGTTTACCGCTGAAGCTACCGGCAGAAGTGTTATTGCAGGGCCTATTGAGGCTTCATCCATAGGAAATATTCTCGTACAGGCCATGGCCTTAGGCAACGTGAAGGATTTGAAAGAAATAAGAAGTATTGTCAAGGCATCCTTCCCCATAGTTACCTATACACCGACGGAGAAAGAACTTTGGGACAAAGCGTATGATGTATACAAGGAATTAATAAAAGGCTAGATTAAAAATGAGCTGTCTTAAAAAAAAGGTCATTCTGAACGGAACGCAGTGGAGTGAAGAATCTTTTATGATAACATTGGAAGACTCTTCGCATCCGCTCAGAGTGACAGCATGCCAGAATGACAATTCTTTAGACAGCTCATGATTTTCTTAGAGCATAATCATAATTTCTCATTATCATAATAAGGTTTGATTTCCTGCGTAATCATTGTTCCGATACCTTTGTTGGTGAATATTTCCAAAAGTATACAGTGTGGAATACGTCCGTCGATAATGTGAGTTCTCTTTACTCCGTGTTTAAGAGCCGAGACACAGCCCATAACCTTCGGGATCATTCCCCCTACGATTACTCTGTTCTCGATAAGTGTACTAACCATATCACTGGTTATGGCATAAAGAATGTTATCATTATCCTTTGAGTTTTTAACACCTTCCACATCGGTCAGCAGAATGAGTTTTTCGGCTTTTAATGCTGATGCTAATTCTGCCGCGACAGTATCAGCATTAATATTATAGCTCTGCCCATTTTTATCTGTTCCTATGGGGGCGACTACCGGGATATATTCATCATTTGTAAGTATTTCAAGGGCACGGGTATTAACCTTTTTGATTTCACCTACATATCCTAAATCGATCTTTTCACCATTAACCGTTTCATAATGCTTTTCGCACTCAAAAAGCATACCGTCAATTCCGCATATACCTATAGCCTTGCCACCCTTTTGATTCAAAAGCGAAACAATCTCTTTATTTGTTTTGCCTACCAAAACCATCTGAGCAACTTCCATAGTCTGTTTATCGGTTTTACGTAGGCCGTTAATAAACTCCGACTCTATATTAAAATTCTTTAATGCAGCATTTATATCCGGTCCGCCTCCGTGAACTACCACCGGATTTAATCCTATATATTTTAACAAGGTTATATCTTCCATAACCGAGTTTTTTAAATTCTCGTTAACCATGGCATTTCCGCCGTATTTAATAACTACGGTTTTACCAGCCAGAGCTTGGATGTATGGGAGGGCTTCGACAAGAATTCCGGCTTTTTTAATTATTTCTGTGTAATCAAACATTATTTTAACCTCTCTTAATAAAAATTGTGCAATTGTCATTCTGAGCGAAGCGAAGAATCTAAAAAGCAAACCAGTAGATTCTTCATTCCGCTGGCACTCCATTCAGAATGACGACTCGCGCTCTATAATCATAAATATAGACCAGGAGATAATAAGCCTTTTGTTTCATTAAATCCGGCCATTATATTTAGAGCTTGGACAGCCTGACTGGCTGATCCCTTCCCCAGATTATCCAAAGCCGAAACCACGACAAGTTTATTCAGGCGGAGATCCACTGTAATACCGATATCAATATAGTTAGAGCCTGCTACATGCTTTGTTTCGGGAAGCTGCCCCAAAGGGAGAATCCGAACAAAGGGCTCGTTTCGGTAATAATCCTCATAGAGAGAATGTATATCAGCCGGGCTAAGCTTTTCATTAATCAAATTCAGGTAGGAGGTAGCAAGCATGCCTCGCTTTATGGGAGCAAGGTGCGGTGTGAATGATACCAGAACAGGTTTACCGCAAAGTAGTGATAGCTCTTGTTCTATTTCAGGGGTATGCCTATGAGTCGCAACACCATAGGCCTTGAAATTCTCGTCGACTTCACAAAAGGCATAAGGTAAATCTGATTTTCTCCCTGCCCCGGATACACCCGATACAGCAGTTATTACAATATCCTTATGGGATACGATTTCATTTTTCAAAGCCGGGGCTATTCCCATTACCGAACAGGTAGGGTAACATCCGGGATCGGCAACCAAAGATGCTGTCTTTATTTCATTACGATAAAGCTCAGGCAAGCCGTAAACGGCTTTACTGATTAACTTAGGAGCACCATGAGTCACCTTATACCATTTTTCGTAAGTGTTTACGTCTCTAAATCTGAAATCTCCGCTGTGATCAATTATCCGTTTGCCCTTTTCCAGAAGACTTGGTATTACCGAAGTAGAAACTCCATGGGGAAGAGCAGTTATAAAAAAGTCTGCCTTTTCTGATAAAGCTTCTATATCCAGCTTGTCACAAATATTATCATGTATACCTCTCAAAGATGGATAGACATCCGAAAAAGGCTGGCCTACAAAACTATTTGATACCACAGTAGTAATCTTTATATCGTCCCTTAAAGCTAAAAGCCTGACAATCTCTGCCCCTACATAACCTGTTGCTCCGATGATTCCAAGTTTCAGCATTTTTTTCTCCTCAACTTTCAATTCGATATTTTAGGTATTTTTAATAAAACCTCAATAAAATATTTATATAATACTAACAAAAACCTATCAGTTATGATTTATAATTATACATTCAAATGTATAATAATTCAACAGGCGTTTTATCTTTTTTACATTTTCCAAATTTCTTTGTGGATATTTACTAAGACAAAGTAGCTAAAAGCGTTTTTCGTTTTTTGTTAAATAGTAAGATAGCTTTCCATGCCGCTTCCGTGCTACATTATTATTACTGGGAAAAACATATTATATATGTGCTCAAATTTTAGGAGGTAAAATTAAATGGCTGGAGTAGTATTAAAAGATGTATTCAAAACATATCCGGGTGGAGTTACAGCTGTTAGTGACTTTAACATCGATATTGAGGATAAAGAGTTTATTATTCTTGTAGGCCCTTCCGGTTGCGGAAAGACCACAACACTTAGAATGATTGCAGGCCTTGAAGAAATTACATCAGGTGAAGTATATATTGGGGACAAGCTTTGTAATGATGTAGCCCCTAAGGACAGAGATATCGCAATGGTATTTCAAAACTATGCTTTATATCCCCATATGACAGTGTTTGACAACATGGCATTTGGTCTTAAACTCAGAAAGACACCGAAAGAAGAAATAAAAAGAAGGGTCCATGAAGCTGCAAGAATTTTGTCAATAGAGCATCTTCTTGACAGAAGGCCAAAGGCGCTCTCCGGCGGACAGAGACAGCGTGTAGCACTGGGACGTGCTATTGTACGTGAGCCTAAGGTGTTCCTGATGGATGAACCTCTTTCAAATCTTGATGCCAAGCTCAGAGTTCAAATGAGGACAGAGATTTCCAAGCTTCATCTGAAGCTGAATACAACCTTTATATATGTTACCCATGACCAGACCGAGGCTCTGACAATGGGTACCCGTATTGTTGTTATGAAGGACGGATTTGTTCAACAGATAGACAATCCCCAGAAGCTTTATGACGAACCTGTAAATGCTTTTGTAGCAGGCTTTATCGGAAGCCCTCAGATGAATATGGCTAATGCTCTTGCTGAAAAACAGGGAGATAAGGTTATGCTGAAATTCGGCGATTATGCATTGGAGCTTCCCGCAAATAAGGCAAAAGTAGTTGAAGAACAAGGATATATCGGAAAAGAAGTTATCTTCGGGATTCGTCCGGAGGATATCCATGATGAAGAAGATTGGTTGGCAAAAAGCAGCGCGATTCTTGATGCCAGTGTTGAAGTTACTGAACGTTTAGGTTCTGAAACCTATCTTTATGTTCTTATTAACGATATAAACTTTACTGCCCGCGTAAGTCCTAAGTCAAAAACTAATTCCGGCGATACAATTAAGGTTGCATTTGATATGCCTCACATCCATATCTTTGATAAAGAGACTGAAAAGGCTATTGTGCATTAATTATTGAATTTATTAAGGGCTGTTCCGGCGGGACAGTCCTTTTTGTTTGATGTAATGCACTCATATATGTTTTTTGTACAATAAAAGTGGAATAATATAGGTATAACATGTTTTTGCGGAGGATTTTTTTATTGAAACTTATAGCGTTTGTGGGATCAAGCGGCTCGGGTAAAAGTCATCGTGCTTTATGGGTGGCCAGAGAAAATGGTCTGGATTATATAATAGATGATGGTCTTTTAATCCATGAGAATTCAATTGTAGCCGGGAAATCTGCTAAAAAGGCTCCGTCTAAAATCAGCTCGGTAAAGGTTGCTCTCTTTTTAGAGGAAGAGCATCAGAAAGATATAAAAAAGGCTATTAAAGTGCATAGACCTCAGGGTATTCTTGTTTTGGGGACATCTGACGGAATGGTTAATAAAATTGCCGAGGTTTTAGAACTAGGAGAGTATAATCAGAGAATATATATCGAAGAGGTTGCTAGTCCGTATGAGATAGAGCAGGCAAAAAAAACCCGAATAAAGCAGGGCAAGCACGTTATTCCTGTTCCGGCTATGCAGTTAAAGAAGCAGTTTTCGGGGTATTTTTTAGACCCTCTTCAGATTTTCAGGAGAAAAGGAAAGGGCCAGTTTCAGAATATCGGCGAAAAATCTGTGGTAAGGCCAACATTCAGTTATTTTGGCAATTATATTATATCGGATTATGCAATATACCAATTGGTAAATTACATAATAGCAATAATGCCCCAGATGGATAAGGTAAGCAGATTCCGTACCAGCAACAGCCCTGATGGACTTTATATTGATATGGATGTTATAATGGTATTTGGCTACAATTTAATGGAAGCAGTCAAAACAGCAAGAGAACAGATCATTAAGGAATTAGATAGGTTTGCAAGTTTTAATGTAAATGTACTTAATATCAACGTAAAAAGCTTAGTTTTCATAAAAAGCCCGCCGGATTTTTAATATCATGGAGGAAAGCAGAAGTGTCTCACCCGGAAAAAACTAAAAACAACTATCCAAGTATGAGCGATGAAGAAGTTCTGTCGTACGTTCATTTAGGATGTAAACGCGGAATGGAACATCTTATTGAAAAATACAAGCCTCTTGTGCGAGCTAAGGCCAGGAGCTATTTTTTGGTGGGTGCAGACAGAGAGGATATTGTTCAGGAAGGCATGATTGGTTTGTTCAAGGCAGTCCGTGATTACAAGAATGATAAAAACATTCCTTTTAAAATATTTGCGGAAATCTGTATTACACGGCAAATTATTACTGCGGTTAAAACAGCAACAAGGCAAAAACACATACCTTTGAATTCTTATGTCTCACTCAACAGAAGAGTCTTCGATGAGGACTCCGAGAAATCTCTGATTGAATTAGTTCAGGAAGAATCTATTGCTGATCCGGAGGAACTTTTCATTAACAAGGAGGATTACACTGTTATAGAAAGTATGGTGGCTGAGCTACTAAGTCCTTTCGAAAGAGAAGTTTTAAAAAAGTATTTAGCAGGGATCAACTATCACGATATTGCGAAGCAATTGAATAAGCAGGTTAAATCAGTGGATAACGCTCTTCAGAGACTTAAGAAAAAGATTGAAAAAAGCGTCCAAGAAATAAAGGCAGAGGAATTAGAATAGAGCTATTCAAAAATATTGGCCTGTTGTTAACAGGCCAAATTAAAAAAATGTGCTAAAAAG
>CAYMLJ010000092.1:0-7642 GCA_964391395.1 uncultured Ruminiclostridium sp.
ACAAATGCCGTAAAAATACCAAGGACCGTATTAATCTGTTCTAACTGCTTCATTAAGCTTTCAGCCTTATAAACATCTCTATCACGATTTCCGTGCCTGTTCATAAGCATATTTTTGGCTAAAATTCCTGCTGCCTCTGCATTATCCTTAGAATCAGCCATAATATATATCTCGCTTAACTGGCTTTGTGTTGAATAAAGAATATCGAGATATGTTGACGGTAAATATATCATAACCGGCATGTCTTCCTGATCCGCCATATCTTCGAACATACCGAACTGGCTCTTTAAGACACCTACAATTGTTGCCTTTCTTGTACTTGTATTAGGTCCTATACTAATAGTATTCCCTACTACATCGCTTCTTCCAAAAAAGCTCTTAGCAGCAGTTTCGTCAAGTACTACCACAGCACGGCCTTCCTCATATTCTATTTTATTAATGAAACGCCCATATAAGACTTCTATGGCATCAATATATAACATATCCTCATTAGTGCCATATAAAAAAGCTGTTTTGGATTTTTTTTCGCTGCTTGCTGTTCCCTGTTGATATGTAAAAGGAGCTGCATATTTGATATAGCTAATTTTCTCTTTTAATTGTGCCACATCACTATAAGTAATATAATCACTTTTTTCTGCCTCAGATGCTTTTACGTTAATTTTAACCGTTGCAACACCGATTTTCTCAAACTCCCCTGTTATTGTGTTTTGTCCTCCCACACCCAATGAGACAATAGAAATTACTGAACTGATTCCTATTATTATACCCAGCATAGTAAGGAAGGAACGCATCTTATTAGATACAATGCTGTCAATAGCCATCTTTATATTTTCAAATAAATTCATATATTTTGCCCTTTCAGAATACTATACGATCAATAACCTCATTGTCATCAGTTATTTCACCGTCTAGCATATGTATTATTCGCTTCGAGTATTGTGCGACTTCAGCTTCATGAGTAACCAAAAGGACGGTTGCGCCATCATTATTTAGCTGTTGAATTATCCTCATAATTTCCTTGGTTACCTTGGTATCCAGATTTCCTGTAGGTTCATCGGCCAAAATAATCGAAGGGTTGTTTACTATTGCTCTGGCAATAGCCACCCTCTGTTTTTGTCCGCCCGAAATCTCATTTGGACGATGCTTAATTCGATCACTTAAATCAACTCTGCTTAATGCTGCCAAAGCTTTTTCTCTTCTTTCCTTTTTGGATACTCCCGCATAAATCATAGGAAGCTCAACATTTTCAAGAATAGTCATACGCGGTAGAAGATTAAAAGACTGAAAAACGAAGCCTATCTCTCTGCATCTTATTTCTGCCAAATCATTATCAACCAATCCTGATATATCTTTACCGTTTAATATATATTTTCCGGATGTCATTTTATCAAGACAACCTAATACATTCATTAATGTAGATTTACCGCAGCCCGAAGGGCCCATTATAGATACAAACTCTCCGGACTTTATATTTAATGAGACCCCTTTTAAGGCTGTCAGATTAATTTCCCCCGTTGTATATGTTTTTATAATATTGTCTATTCTAATCATTTTATGTCACCTTCAGGTATAACTGCTGCTCCATCGGTAATACTTTCTGGCGGTGTAGAAATTACCACATCTCCTTCTGACAATCCACTTTTTATTTCAACTGCAATGTCAGATTGAATCCCTATTGTTACAGGCGTTAATATAGCGAAACCATCTTTGATAATAAATACACTGATATCATCGTCTTTACCGTATCTAAGACACTCGGTAGGCAGCTTCAATACCTGTTTTTCGCTCGCTATTAATATATCTGCATTAACATCAAAATTAATCTTGAGGTGTTCATCAGGATTTATAATATCGATTTCTGCTAGAATCGTCGCATCGGTAGAACCCATAGAAATATCTTTTGATGCTACCGGTTCAATAAATGAAACCCTTCCTTCATAAGTATATGATTCGTATTTAAGAGTGACTCTCTGGCCTACCTGAATTTTTGCAGCATCGTATTTACCCATACTGATAACTCCTTTTAAATTATCAAGCTGTTGTATAATAAAGGCCGGCTGCGCCATGCTTAATGGCAAGGATTCAGTGGCATTGACTTGAGTAACAACTCCGTCAAATTCGGCTACAATTCCTTTCATAGCTTCGTTTAGAGTATCGGTATATGTATCAAGCTGTAATTTGGCTAGTGAAATTGAATTATCCATGAGCATAATTTTTTCATCACTAATTTCTTGCATGCTCTTCCTTGCTTGTATTAATGACTGAAGATTTGCTATATCTTCAGGATTAGTGCTACCATCCAGAATAAAGATTTTTTCATCCATTTGTTTGATTTCATCTTCAATGTCTTTCTTTTGTTCTAAAAGCTCAGCCTTATTCAACAGTGCGTTATCATACTGTATCTGAGCTTGCAAAACTGCATTCTCATAGTCTTTAACTTCGTAGGATAATAATATATCCCCGGCCTTAACCATATCGCCAACTTCGAAATTCACACTTTCTACGGTATATTGAGCCTTACCCATATAATCTTTAGTTTGCTTCGACTCTATTAACGCATTGGTAGATAATACAGTTTCTATATCACCTTTTATAACTTCCGAAGTTCTAACAGGAAAGGGCTTTACTTTACTTTGACTATTCACAATTACTATTGTTAATGCTATTATTGCGACAATGATTATTGCAGTTATTATTCTTCTTTTCTTTTTCATGTTTTTGCTCCTTAAATATAGGTTCAAAATTTCTTTAATATCTTTTTGTTACAAGTGGAAGACTCAATAAATTTATAAATTCTACTTGTCATAAATCGGCTTTTAATGTATACTAATCCTTGCTTAATCCACTTTGCGAAAGTGGTGGAATTGGCAGACTCGCTAGATTCAGGTTCTAGTGTCCGCAAGGGCGTGCGGGTTCAAATCCCGCCTTTCGCACCAATAGCGCTCTACAATAATAATTATTGCAGAGCGCTATTTATATTGTGTTATCTTACAACGATTGCAACTACTTTTCCGCCTTCGTTTAATGGCCTGTCTAAATATAAAGATACATTACCATTATCAAATCCTTTTTTTAGCTCATTAGGCGTTATTGCCTTCCAGCTTAAGTCACTGGTTAGCTTATAAATGGTCATGTTATTATGATAAGAATAAACCTTATCATTAATACGTATCCTGCTTGAATCAACAGCCTGTACTTCCCTTGAGCTATCAACGGAGGAAATTATTTCTTTAATTGAATCCACATTATTTTCATTCAGCTTAATTCTAACAACTGACCATAATGAAGCTGCCGTTCGGTTTCTTTCTGCATAAGTCATTGTCCTCCCGATGTAAGTCATCATTTGTCCATTAACCAATAGAGTATATTTTTCGGTAACAACATATTCGTTGCCTATCACGGACATGTCAGTAACCAATCCGTAAGCAGTATTTCTGCCTAAAGCATCATCAAGAAGCATTACATCAATATCCATAAAATCACCCGATTTATGAATGTATTTAACTGCTCCATCCATTATTTGGGTTTCACTTATATCATTAAATGAGATTACCGATGCCTCGATTTCATCGTTATATGTTTTTTCTATATTAAACAATACAGCACCGTCTGCAACGTAATCATTTCCAATCATTCGTTCATCCTTATTAATTTTATAACTTTTTAAGGCATTGTTATTTACTATTTGTAGTTCGACGGTATCATAGTCTTCTCCTGTTTTGATTATTTTATATAATGCTAGTTTTCCTTTTAAATGCAGCATTGATCTTTCAGATAGATAAGTTTCTTTTTCACCGTCTGCATGTAAAAGTGTAACATAATACTCTTTTTTATATTTACCAGAATCTATATAATCAACGGTATTTCTATTACTATTAGAAAATGCATTTAGAACTAATACATAATTTTCAGTTCCTTTAACAAAACTACTGATTATATCTACAACCTTACCATTATTCCCCAATACCAGTTTTACTGTTTCTCCAACTTGAATTGTATCTGAATTTTTTATTTTATATTTATTGAAGCTGGCATCCAATGTATAAGAATTACCATCTATCTCGATTATATCAGGAGACATTTTTGACGGAAGCATAGAAGTAATTTTACCTTTTATTGTATTTTCGTAAACTATTAAATAAGCATTTGTGTTCCAAATATCCGAGATTCTGTAGACCACATCATTGACTTCGATCTGGGATCCGGTTACATATTTACCTCCCCTATCTATGATAAGTCCGCTGTACTTTACTCCGAGAGAGATACCTACGTTACTTGCGGTAATAACCTCAGGATCAGATTTTATCGGGTCAAAGAGTGCACCGTATACGGGTTTTTGTCCATCATAGGCGATAATAACCGATGAATTTATCTCCAAATGTTGGCTTATATCACTATAATTAATAGTGCTTCCTTCATAATAATAAGGAACCCCTGCGGGTAATTTAACTTTTTCCCGGTTATTAGTCGTTACTGTTCCTGAAATAAATGATGACACTGAATACTCCTTATACTGATAATCTGTTAAGGAAGCATATTGTATATCGTTATCCTTAACATTGAAATAATACTGCTTTCCGGCTTCGGGAATGTTAACGCCTTCTTTTAAATAGAAATATCCCTTGTCGGTAACAATTTGCCTTTCATCGGCATTTTTATTTATAATACTGTTTTCAAGCACAATAGCTGATTTGTAAGTCGCAACGGTATCAATAAACTTGGTGTCGGTGCCGAAAACTCTGGTTGAAAGAAGTCTGTCAAGCATCAGAGCAATTTGTCCCCTTGTTACAAAGGCAGACAAGCTGTAATTTATTGTGTCAAGAATTCCTAATCCGTCAAGCTTTATCAAATATTTTTCATTTGTGCTCCCCGGCAGGTATGCATCGTTATATTTAAGTAATTTACCTAATATCTCTGCTACAGAACTAAAGTTTACATTATCCGAGGGCGAAAATATATTGCCGGACTTTGCTTTTATGTAACCGGATTTTACCGCTACATTTATATATGGGCTCGACCATCTTGTTACCGGAACATCGGCAAATAAGCTGGTGTTTTTGAATAAATCAAGCTTATCCTGCTGTCCGTTAATTAAAACTAACACAACAGCAAGCTGTTCGCGAGTAATGGGCTCGTTAAGATTAATTTTATCAACATCGGTCTTTGTAAATATGCCTAAGTCCATCAGCCTTTGCATGCTTTTTGCCTCTGTTGTGGAATCGGCAAAAGCCTTATTTACCGGTAAAACTAGAACAGATAATATAAAACTTATGGATAGAATATAGCACAAAATTTTTTTCATTCTTTAATACTCCTAACTGGTTTAAGTTTCATTCAATAGTACTGAAAACATCAGTTTTTGTCTGATTATTTGTAAAAAGGGGTTGTCTCAAAATACGAAACGTGTCATTCTGAGGCCATAAAATAGCCGAAGAATCTTCTAAATCAAGCTCTAGTATACAGATTTGATTAAGATCCTTCGCTTTGCTCAGGATGACTGCCTATTTTGGACAGCCCCTAAATATATATTGTCAAAACACTTTAAATCAAAGCAACCACACTGCATCGATTATTAATAAAAGATTTCGCATATTTACTCTCCAAAAGCCGGTATAACACTTTCAACCAGATTGCTTACCGTATCGTGCAGGAAGTTTCCTTCTTGCAGTTCTATCATACTGAATAATATAAATATTATTAACCCCAAAACAATCATTAAAATAGCAGGAATAGCTCTTAACTTCTTAATGGATAACTTCAGGCTTAATGTATAAATAAGTACGGCTACCGCAACAGTAAAAATCACATATCTCTGTGCTTCAGGAGTAAACATAGGATATTTATAATTTGGATCAATTAATAAGAAATAACCCCAAATACTTACTACTGCTAACATAATTAGCCATAACACAGTAAAAAACCATGGGAACCTTTTCTTTTTTGCAGATGGTATAGGGTCGGCCTGATGGACATAAGGTGCCTGTTGAGTAGCGGGGACTTGTTGAATATACGGGGCCTGCTGCAACATAGGTCCTTGTTGATAAGAAGGTTGCGATTGATACTGAGGTTGAGGTTGTGGCTGTTCTTGGTATGTAATCGCTGGCTGAGGAATAACCGGTTTTTGTTCCTGTTGAAGATTATCAGGAATAGTATTAATAGGCTCCGTAACTATTACTTTTTCCTGTTGATCTTCGGCCTGTAAAATATCTTCTACTTGCTTTAATTCATAATTCTCTCCAGCTTCAACTGCAGAATCTCCATTTTCTACTACAACAGCTTCCTCATCTTTAGCCTCCGGTTGAGGTTCATTGGTGGAAATATTGTCTTCACCGGCAACTTCAATTTTCTCAGTCTCAGGCTCTACGTTATTCATTGTTGAATCACTAATGGGTTCCTGATTAATATTCTCATCAATAGCCGGTAAATCGTTCTCCACTACGGCTGCTTGCTTCTGCCCGCAATTATGGCAAAACATAGCATTTAATGAAAGACCGGTACCACATGAGTCACAAAACTTTACATCACTCATCATAATTACCTCCGACTGATTTTTCTGACTATACAATTAGCATTTTATCATTTTATCAAAGCCGTGTAAAACTATTATTTCCCATATAGTAAATTCGTAATTTTGCGTAAAGGAGGGAGTTTAAACTAATATTAACAAAGCTCTGAATTTCTATAGCACTGTTAATAAAAGTGAAAATGCAGAATAAACAAATATTAGATTAATCCTTTACTTCGGTGATATTAACATATTTTAAACCTAATTCCGCTAACCCGATATCGGTCCTTTTATTGATGATGTATTCTTTATCTCGAATTTTATTGAGAAGAATATTATAATCATTAATACTGAATTTTCGCCATCTTGCATTATCCATAGCAAGTCCGACACCGCCATTTGCTGCATTAAGAACCCAAGTTTCTCCACCCTCCCAATTGTTGTCATAATAATTTTCAAGAGCTTTGTAAACAGAGTTTCCTAACATCTTAATAGCAGAAGAAATTACCGATTCGGATTTATCATATTGGTCAACATTAGCACCGATTACAAATTTTCCGCCAACCTCTTCTGACGCAGTAATTACTGGGTTACTAACCGCATCTGTACAAGCAAAGATAATTTCTGTACCGTCTTTATACCATTCGACTGCTCTGGTTTTGCTTTCAGGTAAAGCAGCAAAGTCAACCGAGTAATTGTACATTAAAGAAACTGATCCTTCGGCTAGTTTTAGTTCTTTTGCCGCAACTTCTGCCCCCTGTGCAAAGCCGTGACCATAACGAATAACAGAGGGAACTGCCATATCACCCTGGAAACCGAGCTTTGTAAAACCATCTTTTACTGCGGCATATCCCGCCATAAATCCAGCCTCTTCTTCGGCATACAGAATAGGCAGTACGTTTTTCTCGGTATGGTATGTTTTATAATCTTCTGTATGTGGCTCACCATCCAGAAGAATAAAATTAACTTCAGGATATTTTACCTGTGCTTCATAAATCGTTACAGCAAATAAAGAACCCGGTGTAACTACTACTTTAGCGCCACTCTTGACAGCAAGCTCAATTGATTCGTGATAAGCTTTGATAGTCCCTTCACTAGGTTGATAGCATTGAAATGTCTTATTATGTTCATCGGCAT
>CAYMLJ010000093.1:0-2498 GCA_964391395.1 uncultured Ruminiclostridium sp.
AGGTCAAACTTTAAAGTATTGACACAACGCTTGGTAAACTCCTACGAGGTTAGCTGGCGGGTTCGGGCACCCAAGTTGCCCTACCTGAAAATTAGGATTCACCCCAAAAATGGGTCCCCCGTTTCTTATCAAAAATTCGGAGATGTTGTTATTATATGTTCTTATACCTATACCATGATACCATAAAACCTTTTTAAGTCAAATAAGGGTGCGTTTTTGCAAAATGTTATAATCCACCCAATAACTATATCTGGATGCTTGCTATAAAAATAAACATCCTTATTTCTATCAATTTCAAATAATATTCTTCTAGTGGCATTTAGCTTCCATTTATATGCCTAATAACCATGTCGCTGTTGCGAAATATATTATAAGAACTACAGCATCAACGATTGTTGTTATTAGTGGCCCCGCCATAATAGCAGGGTCAAGCTTAAGCTTTTTTGCTATGATAGGCAATATGCCTCCTACAACTTTAGCTAATATAACTGTAAAAAGTAGAGTAACCGATATGGTTACGGCAATTAATAACTCCGTTCCTTCAATATAATATATTCTTAAAAAATTGACAACTGATAGTATTATTCCTACAATTCCACTAACACATAACTCTTTCCAAAAAACCTTTATGATATCATTAGGCTCCAATTCCCCCAAAGCTAATCCTCTAATTACCAGTGTTGAAGACTGCGAACCGGAGTTTCCGCCTGTATCCATAAGCATTGGTATAAAAGATGCGAGTATCATGGTCGACACCAACGCCTCCTCATATCTTTTTATTATGGCACCTGTTAAAGATGCAGAAATCATTAAAATAAAAAGCCAAGGCAACCTGTGCTTTGCAAGTATCACAGGGTTTGTTTTTAAGTATTCCTTTTCGGAGGGTTGTATTGCAGCCATCTTTTGAAGGTCTTCGGTGGCTTCTTGGTCTATAACATCCAGAATGTCGTCTATTGTTACTATACCGACTAGTCTGCGTTCATAATCAACAACAGGCATTACAAGATAGTCATATTTTTTAAACAAACCCGCGACGTCTTCTTGGTCATCATGAGTATTTATAAATATTACACTAGTATCCATAATGTCTTCAAGTGTTGTTGAATCATTACTTAATATAAGTTTTCTAAGTGATATAACACCTTCAAGTATTCTATTACTATCTATAACATAACAGGTATCAATTGTTTCCTTGTCGACCCCTATTTCCTTAATATGCTTTATTGCCTGTTTTACTGTCATTTCCTTTTTTAAGTCAACATACTCGATAGTCATTAGGCTGCCAGCAGAATCCTCAGGGTAGTTCAAAAACTGATTAATTAGCTTTCTTGTTTTTTCATCAGTATTTATTAGAACTCTTTTTACGACATTCGCCGGCATTTCTTCTAAAAAATCGATAGCATCATCAAGAAAGAGCTCATCTAAAATACTTATAACTTCTTTATCTGTTATGGATTCAATGACATACCTTTTTAGCTCGCTTGACATATGTGTAAAAACACTGGAGGCTAAATCCTTGGGCAATATTCTGAACATTATCAATAATTTTTGTTGTTCTATTTCTTCAAATAACTGTGCGATATCAACTTCATTTATACTGATAATTTCTTTTCTTGCCTCTGCATATTTGCCTTGCTCAATAAGATCTAGAATAATTCTATTCATTTGTGGCCCTCCTTTAATAGAGCCACATTGTTAAATAGTAGTTATGGCCCTACATCTATTATTAACATTATGACAACATCTACTAGGTTCGGGATAAGAATCCACAACTACCACCTCTACTTTCTTTTGATTAATGTTATTGTTCATGAATTTTAATAACTCTAATCATAACATATTATTAGCACTATTAGTAGCGTTGTCAATCAAAAACACGCTACTGAACAACGCTACTTCATCAAAATATAAAACTCGGCTATATTTGTGCTTTCTGATTTCCATTATTATATCTAATCCAAAAAATCCTTCAGCTTCTTACTGCGGCTTGGGTGGCGGAGCTTTCTTAATGCTTTGGCCTCTATCTGGCGTATTCTTTCTCTTGTAACACTAAATTCTCTGCCTACCTCTTCCAGAGTGCGGGATCTTCCGTCATCTAAGCCAAAGCGCAATCTAAGTACCTTTTCCTCTCTCGGGGTAAGGGTATCCAACACATCAATTAGCTGCTCCTTGAGTAAGGTAAACGCAGCCGATTCAGCAGGTGCCGGAGCATCATCATCAGGGATAAAATCACCCAAGTGGCTATCTTCTTCCTCGCCGATAGGGGTTTCCAACGACACCGGTTCTTGGGATATTTTCATAATATCACGAACCTTATCCTCGCTCATTCCCATTTCCTTTGCAATCTCATCGGGTGTCGGGTCTCTGCCCAGTTCCTGTAGAAGTTGTCTGGATACCCGAATTAGCTTATTTATAGTTTCTACCATATGAACAGGAATACGTATTGTTCTTGCCTGGTCTGCAATGGCTCTGGTAATTGCCTGCCTAATCCACCAAGT
>CAYMLJ010000093.1:2598-7626 GCA_964391395.1 uncultured Ruminiclostridium sp.
AGAACCGGCTTTCTTTTTCTTGATTTCTGCCATATTATCTCTCCACCCCTCGGTATTTTCGTAAATTATTATGCTAATCTCTTTAGTTCGGCTATTCTTTCAGCTCTTTTACTGAACTCAAGCCCCAATTCCTGCCTTATACTTCCGTCTTGCTCATTTTTAATTCTTTCGATAGTTTGCTTTTGCATATCTTCCAGCTTTAATAATTCCAGTTTATTTAGTATTTGTTGTATTGCTTTATCGGTATCCTCTAAATCAGAATTTGTTTCAGCAACACGTACCAAATAAGATGCTTCTTTAGGTTCCAACATATTTAAAAACTCAGCTAGAACACAATTATCATTCTTAGCCAGCCTACTATATAGTTTTTCGGCTATTTTTAATGCACCTTTATCCATATACGCACCAATGTCGTACTCTTTTGACACTTTACCAAACAAACGATTTTCGTTACAAAGCATCACCAGCAGCATATATTCTAATTCGCCGTATCTGGCATCAATTCGTGGAAAGTCCGATAATTCGCTTCCTGATGCTGTGTTTTTGCGCAGTGAATATGTCTTATTTTTTGATATCTGCTTATTCCTTCTTTTTTGAACTTCACTATCCAATGACTCCGGTGATATCCCATACTGCTGTGCATAATTTTTTGTATAGAGCTCCCTCTCAATACTGTTATCATGGGCAGCTAATATATCTGCTATACTGTTTAACAATTTTAGCTTATCGTCTATAGTATTTAAATTATGCATGTTATTTTCAACTCTAATCTTGTAATCCAGCAGAGATATTGCCCTATCCACAAGGTTTTTAAACTTTTCGGGTCCATTATTCTTGATATAATCGTCGGGATCCTTACCATCCGGTATTAAAAGTACTCTTATATTACAGCCTGCTTTTTCCAGTATATCGAGTCCCCGTAATGTAGCGGCTTGTCCGGCAGAATCCGAGTCGTATGCTATTATCACCTCTTCAGCATATTTTTTTAGTATCCATGCCTGAGATTGAGTAAGTGCAGTTCCCAGAGAAGCGACGGCATAATCTATCCCCGCCTGATGCAATGAAATAACATCCATATAGCCTTCTACTATTAATAGCTTCTTGCTTTTACTTTGTCTTGCGTAGTTAAGCCCATAAAGCTCACGGCTCTTGTTATACACAGGTGTATCAGGGGAATTCATGTATTTTGGTTGAGTCCCATCTATGACTCTGCCGCCAAATCCAATAATGTTTCCTCTAATGTCAAAGATTGGAAACATTATTCTATCCCTGAATCTATCTATCAATTCTCCGTTTTTGGTTTCCAGCGACATCCCAGATGAAAGCAATAAGTTTTTATCCGCTCCTTTTTTCAATAGTATTTTAGTAAGATTGTTCCAACCATTGGGAGCTAATCCCAAACCAAATTGTCTAATTATCTTTTCGGTCAAACCACGTTTTTTTAAATATCCCTGTGCCCCGGTACCATTTTTGCCGGCTAATGTAGAGAAAAAAAACCTCGCCGCTTCTTTATTTATATCCATAAT
Organism: uncultured Ruminiclostridium sp.; assembly: GCA_964391395.1. Classification (GTDB taxonomy): domain Bacteria; phylum Bacillota; class Clostridia; order DSM-8532; family DSM-8532; genus DTU059. The sequence goes on from CAYMLJ010000093.1 coordinate 4,125, forward strand.
TTGCGCCCGTAATCTGGATTTCTCCTTCTCCCCGGTATCATCAGGCTCCGGGAGAACAATTCCTGCTCTTTCAGCAAGAAACTTAAGCGCATCCAAAAAGTCTAAATTTTCAATTCCCATAATAAACTGGATAACGCTTCCGCCTTTATTGCATCCAAAGCAATAAAAAAATTGTTTTGCAGGTTCAATACAGAAAGATGGCGATTTTTCATTGTGAAACGGACATAAACCGAAGTATCTTCTGCCCTTACGTTCAAGCTTAATATAGCTTGAAACCACCTCAATGATATCGTTGCGTATTCTGACTTCCTCGATTAGTTCTTCTGGGTAAAACATATTGTAACCTCATAGATTTTATTATTCGACAGATTGCCCGGTTTTCCTTCCTACATGATAAATATTTTGATTGATGAAAAAACCATCGACCTATATATATTCATTTAATGCCTAAGCAATTCAGGCTTACAAAGTATCAAACCTACATTACCATGAAACCGGTATGTAGATTTCCTGGAATTTCTTTACAGCATATCGGTCGGACATTCCGGCTACATAGTCTAAGACAGTTCTCTCAATTCCGTCTGTTTCAATAGCCACTTTGGAATCAGCGGGAAGAATATCCGGTTTTTTCAAAAGATCTAGATATAGCATTTCTATCATATGCTCTGCTTTTGATTCCTCCTTTTTTGCGACAGATCCGACATACACATTCTCAAACATATAATCTCTTAACAATTTACTGTTTTCTTGGAAATCCGAACTCATACGTATACATTCTCCATCATAGCTGTTTTCAATAATATTGATAATCATATTATTAATACGTAATGATGAGGTTTTCCCTAAAATTTCGGTGCATTCTTTGGGTAGATCCTCTTCTGTAAGAATGCCTCCGCGTATCGCATCCTCAATATCATGATTAATATAAGCTATTTTATCGGCAAAGCGAACAACCTGCCCTTCTAGGGTTGATGGCGTTTCTTTTCCGGTGTGACATCTTATTCCGTCTCGTACCTCCCGAGTAAGATTTAACCCCTTTCTATCCTTTTCCAAAACTTCTACAACTCTGACACTCTGTTCATTATGTTTAAAACCGAAAGTACTCACCCTATCAAGAACGCGTTCACCTGCATGCCCGAAAGGAGTATGACCTAAATCGTGCCCCAGGGCTATTGCCTCGGTCAAATCTTCGTTTAATCTTAAGCTCCTGGCTATTGTCCTTGCTATTTGTGAAACTTCAAGTGTATGTGTTAGTCTTGTTCTGTAATGATCCCCCTCCGGAGAAATAAATACTTGAGTTTTATGTTTTAACCGCCTAAAAGCTTTAGAATAAATAATCCTATCCCGATCGCGCTGAAAAACAGTTCTTATGTCACATTGCTTCTCCTCTCTGTCCCGGCCTTTGCTTTTTCTACTGAAAGACGCAAATTTGGATAAGAGCCTCTCTTCGATATCTTCAATATATTCTCGGATATACATAAGTACCTCCAAATAATAAGTTACATATATTTATACCCATAAAAATACGGCGGTAAAATACCGCCGTTGCAATTCATATATTAATTAAATATTACATATCATTCAAGCAATCAGAACAGATAACTTTTCCTTTAAAATCAATTGTATTTGTTTTTGCAACGTCGCAGAATACGCACCTTGGAGTATATTTATCAAGTACAACATTTCCATCGTCATCAACATACATTTCTATGTCATCGCCTTCACTAATACTTAGTTCTTTACGCAATGACTTAGGCAATACTATTCTTCCAAGTGAATCCAGCTTCCTCACATATCCAGTAGCCCTCATTTTGAATTCCTCCCTAAACCCATAAATTATCATCTAATGAATTATATCATAAAATGTCGCATTGTGAAGTAAAATTTATAAGTTTTTGTAAGATTTCTATGTTAACCACTAATATTATTGCTTTTTATGGTACATAACTTAATTTTAAGTATAGCAGTAAAATCATAGAAGCCAGGATAACCCTGGCTTCTTAATATGCTTTTTATTATGTACTATTTATCATTAACCGGCAAAGCTAAATGCTCCATACATCATCATTTCAATTGCGTCCTCTATATCCTCATCGGTTAACTCTTCAATCTTCTTTGTCAGGTTTTTGTTCTTCTTAACAGCTTTTATCAGGTTCTCTGTTACTTCCTCAACAACATCTTCAAAATCTCCGCCATTAAGAAGCTCTTCAATTTCAATAGCGCCTTTCTTGTTGATTTTTGTAAAACTTGCACCGCTCTTGATGTCAGTCTTTACATTTATCTCGATGGTATCATCACCTTCTTCGATTACACCTGCATAGGCAATGCTTTTTATAGCATTGCCTGATCCGAACGTAAATGTAAGCTCCATCTCAGGTATATCGTCGATGTCAAAATCCATATAATCCATACCATCTAGTGCGTCAGCAATTATATCTTTGTAATAATCCTCAAAGTCATCCTCATCATCAAACATTTCCAACGCATCTTCAAAATCATCAACGTCTATAACTTTAAACTTTTTTTCTTCCTTGATAACTCTGTTGATAAAATCTATGGCATTCTTTCTGATGGATTCCATTAACTTGGTATCATCCTCTGCTTCTTCCAAAAGCTTTTGTGTCAATTTTGAAATTGTTTTGGAATTTAAAGTAACTGTAACCTTATTGCCGGAACCTTTTATATCATCATCCAATACATTTTTAATTATTTTTATGTACTTTTTGTTATCGAATTTCAAAGATACTTCGTTCAAGGCCTTCTTAATTATTTTGTAATCGTTAATATAATCACTATACTCAGGAACTAACCCTTCCATCTCTTGGTAGAATGGCTCTTTATGAAGGTCTTTGAGATCAATATATAAGTCTTCGTTATTAACTCCTGCTGCTACCTGAACAACTGTCTTATTGTCATATAATAAATCCAAAGTTATTTGGGCAAGCAAGTCATTCATATCAGCAGCCGTTTCCAGCTTAATTGTAATGTCATTTATCAATTCGATCTCTTCGTCTTCTCCGTCATAAACTATATCTACAGTTGTTGTTGTTGTGGCCTTATCCATCTTTGATAGCTTTGCTAATCCTTTAATCAGCTTATCTGCCGGATTTGCATTAGATATAAGATTTATTGCAAGAAAAACAACGGCAATTACTGCAACAAGACCCAAAACATATACTAATGCTTTAGACTTTTTCTTGGGTGGTTGTTCAACAGGTGTAGGAAAACTTGCAGAAGGTTGTGTTGCAGGCTGAACTACCTGATTAACACTTGGCATCGTATCAATCGGAGCAGAATAATTTTGTGTAGAATCTGTATTCGTATTTAATGATTGCACTTCAAATCTATTGCCGCATTTTGTGCAGAACATTGCTTCATCGCTGTTATCACTGTTACAATTAGGACAAATTTTCATTATGGCACCTCCGCTAAATTTCAATACTTATATTCTAAGCATTCATTTCGTTTTTGTAAATACAGTTATATCAATTGTTTTTAATGA
>CAYMLJ010000094.1:0-1066 GCA_964391395.1 uncultured Ruminiclostridium sp.
ATATTCAATTTTGCTGATATATGTGTTAATATTGGTGCCTTTTTGCTTGTTTTTTATGTTATTTTTATATATAAAGAACCTGTAAGTAATAAAAGCGAGCTTAATCCTTCTGAGGTGACTGATGAACAGCAAGACTGAAACATTTATTATTAATGAATCGGATGAAGGCAAAAGACTTGATTCGTTTTTAGTATCTCAGATGGAACCTGAATCGGTCACAAGGAGCTTTATACAAAAATTAATAGGTCAAGGGTTAGTAACGGTAGACGGTGCGAAAGTAAAAAGTGGTTTTAAAATTAAAACGGGTATGAGTGTTTATATTAAGATACCCGAACCGCAAACTCCGGAGATTGAGTCTCAGGATATACCTTTAGATATTGTTTTTGAAGACAATGACATAATAGTAATAAACAAACCAAAAGATTTAGTTGTTCATCCGGCTGCCGGTAACTGGGAAGGCACATTGGTCAATGCACTTCTATATCATTGCAGGGATTCATTGTCCGATATAAACGGTGTAATCAGACCGGGAATTGTACATCGAATTGATAAAGATACCACCGGTTTGCTTGTGGTAGCAAAGAATAATAATGCCCATTTAAAATTATCGGACCAATTAAAAAACCATCAAGTTCAAAGAATTTATGAAGCTATTGTTGACGGAAAAATAAAGGATGATATGGGAAAAATATCGGCTTCCATAGGAAGACACCCGACTAATAGAAAAAAGATGGCTGTAAATATAAAAAACGGCAGACCGGCTGCTACACATTTTAAGGTGCTTGAACGATATAAGGGTTATACGCATATTCAGCTTAAACTGGAAACAGGAAGGACGCATCAGATACGGGTGCATATGGCTTCTATCGGCCATCCTGTTACGGGAGACCTTGTTTACGGGAAAGCATGCAAACTGATGGATACCTGGGGGCAGGCTTTACATGCCCGGTATTTGACACTAAAACACCCCGTAAGCGATGAGGTGATGACTTTAGAAGCTCGGTTACCAGATTACTTCTCGGGGCTTCTATTGCGCTTAAAAGAGCTTTAAACCGGATGCTTTTCA
>CAYMLJ010000094.1:1166-5877 GCA_964391395.1 uncultured Ruminiclostridium sp.
TATTGGACATAGTTACAACAATATTATATAATTTCTTTTGACTACTTTGTGAGGTGATTGAATGGCTGACCAGAATATTGCATTTAATGTTGAAGGAATGACAAGCGAGGATGCTGCTGAATCAATTAACAATTCTCTTACTATGCTTAACGGGGTTGTTGGTGTGATTGTTGACATTAATGCTAAGCGTGTTGTAGTTGAGTTTGATGAAGAACGATTAAGCGCTGAAATTATAAAAGGAACGATTGAAGATGCAGGCTTTGAGGTGAAATAACCTATTTAGCCTAAGTTTTAGATGCCTGTCTGTACTGACGCGGATAGGCATTTATTCGTTTAACTATAGTTTCGCAATGTTATGATTGGGGGCGATATAATGCACTTGTTAGGTAATTTAATTTGGATATTATTCGGCGGATTTATTGCCGCAATTTTATGGTTCATTGCCGGAGTAATCTGTTGTATTACATTTATCGGTATTCCCTTTGGCATACAATGCTTTAAAATTTCCTCTTTTGTATTATATCCCTTCGGACGTGACATTGAAATTAAAGGCTTCGGTATAGGTAGTCTTATCGGAAATGTAATTTGGATAATTGCTCTAGGCTGGGAACTGTGCTTATATCATTTAGTGGTTGGTCTTATTTTGTGTATTACCATAGTTGGAATTCCATTTGGAAGACAGCATTTTAAACTGGCAAAGCTCTCTTTGGTCCCCTTTGGGTCAAAAATTTACACTAAGAGCTGGATGTAATAGGGGTGTTATTGTGCTGGGTATTATGGGAGGAACATTTAATCCTATACATTATGGGCATCTTCTTATGTGTGAAGGCATTAGGGAAGAATTTAGTCTTGAAAAAATCATATTTATTCCTGCAAAAATTCCGCCGCATAAGAATAATGGGATAATAATTGATGCACATGACAGGTTTCACATGGTAGAACTTGCTATTACAAGCAATCCTTTTTTTATAGCCAGCGATATAGAAATGAGTAGGGAAGGTTCATCATATACTGTCGATACATTAAAAATTCTCAAAGAGAAAGCAAATAATAAACAATTATCACTTATAGTTGGTGCAGATTCTTTGGTACAATTTGAAACATGGAGAGATTACCGTGAAATTTTTGAGTTGGCGGTAATTATTGTGGCATCAAGGCCAGATACGGAAGAAGATTATTTAAATAACTATATAAATAGGTTTAAAACACAGTTTGGCGCAAATATCAAAAAATATTCGGGTAAGGCTATGGACTATTCTTCCACCGAAATAAGAAGAAGAGTTGAGATTGGTTTATCGATTAAATATCAGGTACCTCCCGAAGTTGAGAGCTATATATATAAAAATGGACTCTATAGCCATGTTTGAAGTCGGGGGATAGCAAAATGGAGATAAGTATTATTCTTAATAAACTAGAGAAGGTATTAGATCCAAAAAGATTCAAACACTCTGTAAATGTTATGGAAATTGCAGAATCTCTGGCAAAACATTACGGAGTTGATATTTATAAAGCAAGACTTGCGGGTATACTCCATGATTGTGGTAAAAATTATAGAGGTGACGAAGCAAGGGAGTATGTTAAAAGTATAGGTTACGAAGCCGATGAGATTGAAATTCTTCAGCCTAAGCTGCTTCATGGCATAATAGGAGAGAATCTGGCAAAAGAAATTTATGGAGTTACCGATGAAGAAATATTGGGCGCTATAAGATGGCATACCACCGGTAAAGCTGGTATGAATTTGTTAGAAAAAATCATATATATAGCTGATTACATTGAGCCATTAAGAGCCTTTGAAGGTATTGAAAATATGAGAAAAATTGCTTTTGAAGATTTAGACAGGTGCATTGTTTATTGCTCTGAGAGCACTATAGACTTTATATTAAAAAAAGGTGTTCTTCTGCATAGAAATACTGTTGATACGCGCAATTATAGCTTAATGCTCATAATAAATAGGAATCGGAAATATTTATGATAAAGGAGGTGCCTTTATGGATTGGTATATTTTTCAGTTTAATTCAGAATTTTTGCTTACTGTCCTGACGCGTATTCTTTTGTCATGTGTATTAGGCGGAATTATAGGCTTCGAGCGTGAACAATCCCGCAACAAACCGGCCGGCTTCAGAACGCACATTCTTGTTTGCCTTGGTTCATGCCTTGTTATGCTCATCGCAGAGTATTCGATTATTGCGTACTCGGGTCAGGTCAATATCGACCCAACACGTATTGGAGGTCAGGTCGTAAGTGGCATAGGATTTTTAGGGGCCGGTGCCATAATAAGACATGGTGTTTCGGTTAAAGGGATAACTACTGCAGCAAGTATTTGGATAGTCGCTTGTGTGGGGCTGGCCTGCGGTATTGGCTTTTACACCGGGGCAATATTAGTTACTTTACTTATTTGGACTATACTTATGTATCTTAAAAATCTTGAAATAAAAATGGCAAAGAAGACTAGATTTAAAATGATTGAAGTTGAGGGAGAAAAAGACAAGCAAGTTATATACCCGTTGAGTAGCTTGCTCAAGGAATTTAACATTGCAATAAAGAGCCTTGATATATATGATATTCCTAAGACAAACAGGCAAAGAATTCTGTTTCAACTTGAAATAAATAATAAAGACTTGGATTTAGCGATAATATCGGCTAAAATAAACGAGATAGAAGGGATACTGAAGGTATCCCTGTAAAAAAGGAGATGTCAATAAATTTGACAAGTAAAAGTAAGAGCATTTTAAGAGAAATTTCAGAATGGATACTGTTGATTGTTGCGGCTTTCTTTATTGCTTCAATAATTCAAAGCGAGCTGTTTGCGCTCACAGAGGTTAACATGGAATCAATGATGGAGACTTTAGAGCCCGGCGATAAGTTGATTATGAACAAGCTTGCTTATAATTTTGATGAACCTGAAAGAGGGGATATCATAATATTTTTAAGGGATGAGCCGGTAAAAGGTGTTTTAGGCAGGGCATCTATATATATTAGTGATATTGCTAAAAAACTCAATAAAGATTTTAGACGAAATAGGCTTATAAAGAGAGTCATAGCTATTCCCGGAGATACGATAGAAATAGTTGATGATATTCTGTATGTTAATGGTATAGAACAAAATGAATCGTACGCTCGGATTGATCCCTTTGCAAAAATAGTTTTAAACCGTAATTTGCAGAAAGTTGACATACAGGAAGGTCAGTTGTTTGTTATGGGAGATAACCGGGGGCATAGTATGGATAGCAGGGACTTTGGCGTAATAAACCGCTCATGGGTTGAAGGTAAGGCTGTTTTTAGGATAATTCCTTTTTCTAAGTTTGGAAAATTAAAATAAGTAATTCAATTATAACGAGAATATAGTTTTACTCATATCCAAGGCAAATGGCTATGAGTAAATTTCAGCCTCGAGTTTCAATGGCTCGGAACCCGTTCGAAATCCGCAGTAGCTTGCTGCCAATCAGACTTCGCTATCGCTCGTCCTCTTGGGCAAGCCTTGCATGGGTGCTACTACTGTTTCCTTAAGTCGCTGCGCTCCTTATAAACAGTGTAGCGACCTGCATCCGATTTCGGTAACGGGTGATGTCATTATAAAATGCTTTATGGGAACCGGTTGTAAAATCGGTTCCTTATATATATCTGCATTGATTGAATTATTTATCCTATAGAATGATAAGAATATAGATGAAATTTAAATAAATCTTATAAATTTTAATTGACATTTAAAATTAATAATGCAATAATATTTAATGTTGTTTAGTAAAAGTAAACTTTTTGTAAGGTAAAGATACCTATTTGTTTAATTATATTAAACTTTTTTCATATAGTGAAATGTTTTGCCTTATACACCTGTTAATAGGTGGGACAAACCTTTATTCTCGTTTTAAAGGGGGGGATTTCATGCAGATAGGTAATAAAATTAAACGATTAAGATTAGAAAGCGGCATGACGCAGGAAGAGATTGCAGACCGCTGTGAGCTTACTAAAGGTTATATCTCACAGCTTGAAAGGGATCTTACTTCACCGTCAATTTCAACTTTAGAGGATATTCTTGAATGCCTGGGAACAAGCCTTCAAAAATTCTTCGGTGAAGAGGTTATTGATGAGCAGGTTGTTTTCACAGATTCTAATTATTTTGTGAAAGAAGCAGCCGATAACAGTTATGCAATTAATTGGATAGTACCCGACGCAAAAAAACGACAAATGGAACCTATTATAGTTGAGATAAGTCCAAACTGTACCTTTGAAGAGGATCAACCGCATCAAGGGGAAGAGTTTGGCATGGTTCTTAGTGGAAATTTGTACCTTTATTTAGGAAAAGAACGGTTCCGTCTTAGAAAAGGCGATTGTTTTATGTTTAAACCTAATAAGACCCATGTGATGAAAAATACAGGGAAAACAATTGCTAAGATATTATGGATATCAACACCACCAAGCTTTTAATATAGGGGAAGAGTAGAATGAATAAAAATCTTATTGAGCTTAAGAATCTTACAAAAAGCTATAATGGAATGACTGCCGTGGACAGTATCAATCTTACAATTAAAGAAAATGAATTTGTTACGCTTCTGGGTCCCAGCGGATGCGGTAAGACCACTACTCTGCGTATGATAGGCGGCTTTGAGGATCCCGATGCAGGCGAAATTCTTTTTGAAGGAAAGCTTTTAAATGATGTTCCTGCCTATAAAAGAAATGTAAATACTGTTTTTCAGCGGTATGCGTTGTTTAC
>CAYMLJ010000094.1:5977-7624 GCA_964391395.1 uncultured Ruminiclostridium sp.
TACGAGATGCTTATTGAATCTGACACCCGAGAGTATTTAGTACAACGTACCATGATGTTCCCGGAAGGGAGCGTTGTAGGTATGAATGTCCAGCCTGCTGATATACAGGTTATGAAAAGGGGGGATGTGCCATGCAACGAAGAGGAAGAGGAAGAATAGCATATCCCTATGTTGTTTGGATGGCTATATTTATTGTTGTACCATTGTTTTTAATTCTTTTTTATAGTTTAACAGAGGGAGACATCCATAATATAAGGGATTTAAGATTCTCAATAAACAGCTATAAAAAAGTACTCGAGCCGATATATCTAAAAGTGATAGGGAATTCTTTTGTTTTAGCTGGTGTTTCAACACTTATTTGCCTGATTATCGGATATCCGGTAGCAATGATTATTGCAAATACTGATATTAAATATCGAAACCTACTATTGATGCTATTTTTAGTGCCAATTTGGATGAATTTTTTACTCAGGACATATGCTTGGATGTCGCTACTGTCACCCAATGGGCTCATTAACAGGTTGCTATTGTGGATAGGCTTGCCTAAACTTGAAATAATGCCCGGTAAGGGGGCTGTTCTCCTTGGAATGGTATATAATTTTCTACCCTTTATGGTTTTACCTATTTATACTGTTTTAAGCAAGATTGATAAGCATGTTTTAGAGGCGTCAAATGATCTCGGAGGTAACAGCGTTATAACATTTATGAGGGTTATTCTGCCTTTAAGTATACCGGGAATTGTATCGGGTATTACAATGGTTTTCTTACCGGCAGTAAGCACCTTCGTAATTTCAGGTCTTTTGGGAGGCGGGAAAACTCCTTTAATAGGCGATTTAATAGAGCAGCAGTTCCTGTCGTCACGAAATTGGCATTTGGGCTCTTCATTGTCAATAATCCTAATGATCATGATTTTAATCTCAATGGCTATAATGTCGCGTATTGACAACAGCCCTGAGGAAGAGAGGAGGAAAATCTAATGCAGAAAGCCATAAAAAGAATATATATGGGCATAATTTTCCTGTTTCTCTATGCTCCTATTATAGTATTAATTGTTTTCTCGTTTAATAAATCTAAATCCCGGGGTCAATGGGGTGGCTTTACCTTTGACTGGTATATTGATCTTTTTAAAGATAGGCAGATTCGTGAAGCCCTCTATTTTACAATACTTATTGCTGTGCTATCCACATTGATTTCCACTATTGTAGGAACTATCGCTGCACTGGGTATTAGTAATATGGCTAAATTAGGACGAACTGTTGTGCTGAATATTAACAACCTTCCTGTGTTAAACCCGGATATTGTAACAGGTGTTGCTCTTATGACATTGTTTATTTCCATTCGTGTTGAGCTTGGATTTATAACTATGCTTATAGCACATATAGTCTTTAGTATACCCTATGTAATTTTGGCGGTGCTTCCAAAGCTAAGGCAGTTAAATAAACATACCGCAGAAGCCGCATTGGACCTAGGTGCAACTCCCGCATACGCCATGAGAAAGGTTATTATTCCCGAAATTATGCCCGGTATTGTAAGTGGCGCTTTAATTGCTTTTACCTTATCGATAGACGATTTTGTTATAAGTTTTTTTACAGCCGGTACATCGGCAACAAATTTATCTATACTGATTTACTCAATGGCTAAAAGAGG
>CAYMLJ010000095.1:0-3122 GCA_964391395.1 uncultured Ruminiclostridium sp.
CCATTGCTTTTCTAGATGTGCCATATACATGAAACCCTTTTTTCATAAGGCATTCTGCAGTTGCCTTACCTATTCCCGCCGATGCGCCGGTAATAATGATAACTTCCGCTTTCATCTTTCTACCACCTATACCTACAATTTTTTGTAAATTCTTTTTACTACCATGTTTCTTTTTCTTATTGTATTATATTGTAAAGTAAGAAATCTGGCAAAAAATTCTTTGAGCTATAATAATTTAAAAAATACTAGATATTTAACATTATTATGATACAATAAAGTAGTATTTTATGATGCTGGTAATATAATCAGGTCATAATATAAATTTCCTTAATTAAGGGAGATGTCGACATGGATTTATTTAAAAAATGCTACGACTTTACACTAGTTAAAGAAGCTATTGAAGCGGGTATCTATCCTTATTTTCATGCTCTACAGTCAGGTCAGGACACCGTTGTGTCAATGGAAGGACACAGAACTATCATGATTGGTTCAAACAATTATTTAGGTCTGACATCGGATCCCAGAGTTAAAGAAGCAGCTATAAAAGCTGTAGAAAAGTATGGCTCCGGTTGCAGTGGTTCCAGATTTCTCAACGGTACATTGGACTTGCATCTGGAACTAGAAAATGCATTGTCTGAGTTTCTACATAAAGATGCCTGCATGACCTTCAGCACCGGGTTTCAATCTAATTTGGGAATAATTTCGGCTATAGCAGGTCGAAATGATGTTATTCTTTGTGATAAGGAAAACCATGCCAGCATCTATGACGCATGCCGATTAAGCTATGCTACTATGGTTCGCTATAAGCACAGTGACATGGAAGATTTAGAAAAAGCCTTAATGGAGGTTCCCGATTCAAAAGGAATTCTAATTGTTACTGATGGCGTTTTCAGTATGGGAGGAGAAATCTGCAAGCTTCCGCAAATAGTTGAATTAGCCAAAAAGTACGGTGCTCGTGTTATGGTTGATGATGCTCACGGTCTTGGCGTTCTGGGTGAATTTGGCCGTGGTACTGCCGAACATTTTGGTCTAGAGGATGAGGTGGACATATTGATGGGAACGTTCTCCAAATCCCTTGCTAGCTTAGGTGGTTATATGGCGGCTAGTGCTGATGTTGTTTCCTATGTTAAGCATACATCTCGTCCGTTTATTTTCAGTGCATCTATACCGCCTGCAAATGCAGCTGCGGCGCTCTGCGCTTTAAATATTCTGAAAAAAGAACCCGAGAGAGTCCGAAATCTAAATGATATATCCGATTATATGAGGGGGCTTCTAAGAGAAAGAAAAATACCCCTTAACGAGACCCAGACTCCTATAATTCCGATTATGACTTATGATGACACCCGAACATTTATACTCTGTAGAGAACTTTTGAATGAGGGAGTATATGTAAATCCTGTTATTTCTCCGGCTGTGCCTCAGGGGTTCAGCATGATAAGAACCAGCTATACTGCTACTCACACTAAGGATCTTATGGAAGAAGCTGCAGATATCTTTGTTAAAGTATTTTCAAAATATTAAAAGTGCAAAAGGCCGTTTCATAACGAAACGGCCTCTTACGTATATCTGCTACTCTTACTTTAGCTGTGCTAAGCAATCGCTACAAATATTCTTGCCCTTATAAACCGTGATATCCTTTGCATTATCGCAGAAAATACAAGCTGGCTCATACTTTCTTAAGATAATGGTTGCTCCGTCCACATAAATTTCGAGAGCATCCTTTTCGGCGATATCAAGTGTTCTTCTGAGCTCAATTGGCAGGACAACCCTACCAAGCTCGTCAACTTTTCTGACAATACCGGTTGATTTCACCAAACTTCCCCCCTAGATTTTTTCTATAAGTCATAATACCATAAAATTGAAGGACAGGTCAACATAATATATCACTTTATTTACGATTTTTGCTAAATTATGTTTGAAAAGTATTGTTATTTGACACTGTATAAAGCATAAGCTTTAATGAATAAATATATTTTTTTTCTATACTTATTAAGAGAGTACCTAAAAATTGGGATGATTACAATGCTTAATACAATATGGGTTGTTATGATTTTAGCCGGTATTATAACCGGAATTCTTACAGGCAGAATGGGCGAAGTATCTGATGCAGTATTGGAAAGCTGCGTTAATTCGGTAAATCTTGTTGTTACAATGCTCGGTTCAATGTGCCTTTGGTCCGGCATGATGAAAATAGCGCAAAAGGGAGGCCTTGTAAACGGTCTTGCAAAGCTGCTAAAAGGAATCTTTAAATTTCTTTTTCCCGGTATACCGAAAGACCATCCTGCAAACGGGGCTATCGCTATGAGTATAAGCGCAGATCTTCTGGGTCTGGGAAATGCCGCAACGCCATTGGGCATTATGGCTATGAAGGAACTGTCAGATGTAAATAACAGCTCAGCAATTGCAAGTAACGCCATGGTAATGTTTGGTGTGGTCAACGCAGCCTGCATTCAACTCATTCCTTCGACTGTTCTTATCATACGCCAACAGGCAGGTTCCTCCAACCCATCATCGGTTATACCATGTATTTGGGTTGCATCATTTATATCTTTAGTTTCAGGAATTATAGCGGCGAAAATGTTAGAGAAATTTAACTCTTCGAAGGGATGATTTTGATGAATATTATATCAGACTTTTCACTTCCCGGAGTTATTTTGTTAATTGTATTGATGGCTTATCTTAAGGGCATTCCTGTCTTTGATGTATTTATTGAGGGGGCAAAGGAGGGTGCCGAAACTGCCTTTACTATCCTTCCTACCATGGTGGGAATTATAGCAGCTGTGGCTATCTTAAATGCATCGGGACTTATTGATATTCTAACTAATCTTATTTCGAAACCTTTTGAATTAATCGGTGTTCCACCTGAAACCTTACCGGTCCTTTTAATTCGCCCTTTTTCGGGAAGCGCATCGTTAGGTATGTTCAGTGAACAAATCAGAATCTATGGAGTAGATACATATATAGGCAGGGTTTTGTCTACTATTATGGGCTCCAGTGAAACCGTGCTTTATACCCTTGCTGTTTACTTTGGCGCAACGAATGCTAAGAACACGCGTCATGCCGTAGCGGCATCTCTGATTTCATCATATCTGGGGATGTTTGCTGCCATATACATCTGCAAG
>CAYMLJ010000095.1:3222-7588 GCA_964391395.1 uncultured Ruminiclostridium sp.
GGCATCTCTGATTTCATCATATCTGGGGATGTTTGCTGCCATATACATCTGCAAGATACTTTAAGTATAATGTGAACCAATGGGACGAGGGGACAGGTACCTTGTCCCGTGTATCAAATCTAAATGAAAGTGTGACAAGAACCCCGTCCCCTTGTCACTCGTCCCCTTGTCACTCCCTTGTCACTTCAAATCAAAATGAACAATCCGAGTGACTCATGCACCTTATTTTTCCTTTAGCAATATGATAATAGTGCAATCAGGAAACCTCTATTTGGAGGGCTTTTCCAAAGAGGAGAGCAATTATGTCGAAAAAAATTGTTGAAGTTCAGCATGTTGGTATGAAATACCAATCTGTAAATGGTGAGATAGACGCAATTGATAATATTAGCTTTTCTGTTGAAAAAGGAGGTTTTGTCAGCCTTGTAGGCCCCAGCGGCTGCGGAAAATCCACCCTTCTTTCCATTATTTCCGGTCTGTTGAAGCCATCTGGCGGCAAGGTGTTTATAGAAGACGAAGAGGTGACGAAAACCTCTGACAAGGTTGGCTATATGCTTCAGAAAGATTACCTTTTCGACTGGCGTACCATCTATCAAAATGTAATTCTGGGTCTGGAAATAAGAAAAATTCTTACTTCGGAAAATAAGGATTTTGCTCTTAATCTTTTAAAAACTTACGGACTATATGATTTTAAAGACAAATATCCCAACCAGCTTTCCGGAGGCATGAGACAACGGGCAGCCCTTATTAGAACTCTCGCAGTAAAACCCGAAATACTTCTTTTGGATGAGGCCTTTTCCGCACTGGACTATCAGACGCGTTTAGCTGTTACTGAGGACATATACAGTATTATAAAAAGCGAAAATAAAACTGCTATCATGGTTACCCATGATATTTCTGAAAGCATCAGTATGTCTGACAGGGTAGTTGTGCTTACAAAGCGTCCTGCTGTTGTCAAATTCATACACGAAATTATCTTTGACTGTCCAAAAAGAACACCGCTTAAGTGTCGTGAGCATCCCGGCTTTCGCGAATACTTTAATACAATATGGAAGGAGCTGGATGTGCATGTCTAAACCTATTGCTGATCTTTCTACAGAAAGAATTGCCTATTTGAAAAAAGTAAAAGTTAGAAAAACTGCCACCTGGATACTCCGGCTATTAATAATTGTTTTGCTTTTTGCATTTTGGGAGATTGCCGCCAGCTTAAAACTCATAGACTCATTTGTAACAAGCCAGCCCTCAAGAATGGTTAAGACTCTTGTTAACCTTTATAAAGGCGGGGATCTTCTTTTACATATAGGGGTTACATGCCTTGAAACTGTGGCTGGCTTTGTTATAGGAACTATACTGGGTACAATTGTGGCAATTATACTATGGTGGTCAGAATTCACCTCCCATGTTCTTGAGCCCTATTTAGTGGTTTTAAATAGTCTTCCAAAGGTGGCATTAGGCCCTATTTTTATCATTTGGATAGGAGCAGGTCCCGCTTCCATTATAGCTATGGCATTGGCTATTTCATTAATTGTAACTATTTTGGAAGTCCTAAACGCTTTTCTACAGACCGACGAAGATAAAATCAAGTTAGTTGAAACCTTTGGTGCTAATCGCCTGCAGGTATTCATCAAGGTCGTTTTCCCTTCGAATATTCCGGCTATGATAAATGCTTTAAAGGTTAATGTAGGTTTATCATGGGTGGGAGTAATAACAGGGGAATTCCTTGTTTCCAAAGCCGGTTTGGGATATCTGATTGTATATGGAGGACAGGTATTCCAGTTGGACCTTGTTATGACCAGCGTAATAATATTAGCCGTTGCTGCGGCTTTTATGTACCAAGGGGTAGTATTGCTGCAAAAATGGCTTACCGGGGGGCGGCTTAACCGGCAACCTTAGACAGAGCGCAAAATTATTATATAGGAGGGTAATTATATGAAAAAAATGGGGGTTATACTCATCGGCGTACTAATGCTAAGCTCATTAATTTTCTGTTCATGCGGAAAAGTGACAAATGAAAAGGTAACCTTAAGCGAAGTAACCAGATCAGTTTTTTATGCACCTCAATATGCTGCAATAAACCAAGGATTTTTCGAAGAGGAGGGCATTACTCTTGAATTAAGTAACGGTCAAGGCGCGGATAAGGTAATGACCGCAGTAATTTCGGGTCAGGTTGATATCGGTTTTTCAGGCCCTGAAGCATGTGTTTATGTGTATAACGAGGGCAAAGAAGATTATGCCGTAGTATTCGCCCAGTTGACCAAAAGAGACGGCTCATTTTTAGTTGGAAGAGAGCCTGAACCTGACTTTAAATGGGAAAATCTGAAGGATAAATACATTATAGGCGGCAGAAAAGGCGGGGTACCCGAGATGACATTGGAGTATGTGCTCAGAAAACATAAGTTGGAGCCAAATGTAGACCTGACTGTGGATACCAGTGTTCAGTTCGCTGTAATGGCTGGAGCATTTACCGGGGGAACCGGTGATTATGTAGCACTTTTTGAGCCGACAGCCACTATGCTGGAAAAAGAGGGCAAAGGTTACGTTCTGGCTTCTATAGGCCAGGATAGCGGTGAAATCCCCTATACCGCCTATTATGCCAAAAAGAGCTTTATTGAAAAGAATAAGGACTTGATTCAGCGCTTCACCAATGCTATATATAAGGGACAAAAATGGGTTGATACTCACAGCCCGAGAGAAATTGCCGAGGCTGTGAAAGATTTCTTCCCCGACACTGATATTGACACTCTGGAAAATGTAGCAAAGCGATATAAGGATATTGATGCATGGAATAAGGACCCTGTATTGAAGGAAACCTCTTTGGAGCTTTTACAGATTGTTATGGAAGAAGCACAGGTTCTTAATAAGCGCGCTCCATATGACAAAATCGTAAATACCGAATTTGCCAAGAAGGCTATGGAAAAGGTTAAGTAGCCTCGTAGATACAGTCTTTTGATGTTGACGCCACTCTCTTGTCCATGATTATTTGGGTATAGGGAGTGGTGCTTTATACCGGTAAACTCAAAACATTAAGGAAAATTTATAACATGACACACCGTTGTCATGTTATAAGTAATATACTTATTATATTAAAGTGAATGAGGTGTTAAAGGTGGACTTCGTTACTGCTAAAACAATAGTATCCGGCTATGCTGAGAACAATTCTTGGTTTGGAAATAACTATAATATGAATATCTATAAGGGCTGTTGCCATGGCTGCATTTATTGCGACAGCAGAAGCGAGTGCTACAGAGTCGATAATTTCGATAGGATAAGAGCTAAGGAAAACGCTCTTACCCTAATTGAGAATGAACTCAGAACAAAGCGTAAAAAGGGTGTTGTCGGAACCGGCGCCATGAGCGATCCATACAATCCATATGAAAAAGAGTATAAACTTACAAGAGGAGCTTTAGAGCTTATTAATCGCTACGGATTCGGCGTGTCAATCGCCACAAAAAGTGATTTAATTATCCGTGATATTGACATTTTAAAGGAAATATCTATGCATTCTCCGGTGTTGATAAAAATAACGGTTACAACTGCTGATGATACCTTATGTAAGAAGCTTGAACCTAATGTAGTCCCTACATCCCAAAGATTCAAAGCAATCAAAGAGCTTTCTCAGGAAGGTATCTTTGCCGGTATTTTAATGATGCCCGTGCTTCCATTTATAGAAGATACAGAGGAAAATATTAATGGTATCATAGAGCTTGCTCAAAAAAGTGGGGCTAAGTTTATTTATCCGGCTTTTGGAGTGACTTTAAGGCAGAATCAGAGGGATTGGTATTATGAAAAACTGGATGAACTGTTCCCCTCGACAAAAGACAAATATATAAAACACTATGGCAACTCTTATGAATGCAGGTCTCCCAGAGCGAAAGAACTATTCGGGCTTTTCAAGGAAAAATGTACGGAATCCGGTATTCTATACAAAATGAATGATATTGTCACTGAATACAAGAAACCATATCGGATAGAGCAATTATCATTGTTTTAATAGAAAAAATCACCTCAAAATAGCCTTTAACTACTCTGAGGTGATTTGAAATTGCTAGATTTTTTCTTCTTTAACAAAACAATGTCGCCCATCTCCTGGCAATCATTCCAAATATCAAGCCAAAGGTGCATTTTTGCGAATCCTTTGCGGCAACAATTTCAATAGAGGCTAATATTTCCCCTTCTAAGTCAATATTTAGAACACCTACGGGCTGGCCTGCTCTTACAGGGGCGTTTATAATGTCCGGCATTTCAATATTTTCGGTTATTTTGCTCTTGCCGCCTTTCTTTACAACCACCACAGCATTGTCGGAGAAGATTACCGGTATCTCGGTTACTACACCTTTCTTAATTTTTATTATACCGGCATCCATATCCT
>CAYMLJ010000096.1:0-4349 GCA_964391395.1 uncultured Ruminiclostridium sp.
AGTGGATTTATTGACCGGAATTTATTCATTGTGATACAATCAATTAGCTGATAAGAAATAATTTGGGAGTGGAAACGCATGAATATATGTATCATTGGATTAGGCTATATTGGACTTCCAACCGCCGCAATGTTTGCAACTCACGGCCATAGAGTTTTGGGTGTTGATGTAAATAAGAAGGTTATTGATGCTTTAAATAAAGGGAAAATTATTATTGAAGAACCGAATCTTGAGGAGGCTGTATATGCCGCAGTTAAAAACGGTTCATTACGTGCGGCTATGGAACCTGAAGAATCCGATGCGTTTATAATATGTGTGCCTACTCCTATTAAACCCGATAAGACCGCCGATCTTACCTATATAGAAAATGGCATTCGCAAAATTCTTCCTTATCTGAAAAAAGGCAACATTATAATATTGGAATCAACCTCACCTCCGGGAACAACCAGAGATTTCATGGGATCAATTCTTAAAGAAGCCGGTTTTATTCCCGGTCAAGACGTACATTTGGCCTATTGTCCCGAAAGAGTTCTCCCGGGGCGTATTTTAATCGAGCTTGAGGAAAATAGCCGGGTTGTTGGCGGAATTAATGAAGAATCAGCCCGTATTGTTAAAGAACTATATGAAAGCTTTGTAAAAGGTGAAATATATATTTCCGAAGCTACCACCGCTGAGATGTGCAAGCTTATGGAGAATACCTATCGAGATGTGAATATTGCTCTTGCAAACGAGCTGGCCATGCTTTGTGAGAAAATGGGAGTTAATGCTTGGGATGTTATTAAATATGCAAATAAGCATCCGCGCGTTAATCTACACATGCCGGGTCCCGGTGTGGGAGGCCATTGTATTGCTGTAGACCCTTGGTTTATTGTAGAAAAGCAGCCTGAGAGAGCAAAAATTATAAATCTGGCGCGGGATACCAATGACCGAATGCCTCATTATGTTCTAGAAAAAATTAAGGATTTGACAAAGAATGTGGAAGGCAAAAAAAAGGTATGTATTTTGGGTGTCACATATAAGCCTAATGTGGATGATATGCGTGAAAGCCCTATAATTGAACTCATACATCTTCTTAATAAACAGGGCAATTTTGAGACTATTGTGGTGGATAGCCACGTCGACCTTGACGGTTCGAGGGAAAGAGATTTGTATATCGCAGCAAAAGACGCTCATCTTCTGGTCTTGGCAGTTAATCATAATGAATTTAAGGAACTTGATTTTACAAAACTTAAAAATATAATGAAATGCCCTGTTGTTTTTGATACAAGAAATTATTGGGATGCGAGCACTATTGAGAAGACAGGGATGGAATATCATCTTCTCGGCTGGGGGAGGAATAAGTCGTGAAGAAAGTCCTGATGGTTGCCCACCAGTTTCCGCCGGTAGGCGGTTCGGGAGTGCAACGTAGTGCCAAGTTTGCAAAATATTTGCCCCTTTATGGATGGGAACCGGTTGTCCTTACCCGAGACAAGGGGAAAATGGTGTTGAGGGATGAATCCTTGTTAAAAGAGCTACCCGAAGACATGGAGATCATCAGAACACCTGCATATGATTTGACAGTGTTACCCTGGGTGTTTAGTAAGGTTGGAAAATTCATTGCATGGAAGATACTGATACCCGATGGTGAGGTCCTTTGGATGAAAAAGGCAGTAAGGACATGTCTCGAACGAATTAAAGCGGGTGATATTGATGTTCTTTACACCACATCCTCTCCCTATAGTGATCATCTGCTTGGCTTAGAGGTAAAAAAACACTACCCGGATTTGTTTTGGTTGGCTGATTTCAGAGACGAGTGGACCAATAACCCCTACTTTTCCCATAGGATCTCCCGAATGAAAAAAGAGAGAGAGATGGAGAAGGAAGTATTGAAAAGAGCCGATGTTTTGGTAACAAATACTCCTATCATGAAAGAAAACTTCGTAAGGCTTAATCCGGGTCTTGAATTGGAAACAAGGATGCATGTTATTCCCAATGGATTTGATACAGAGGATTTTAAGGATTTAGGACAGAAAAAGATTAAAAATTCTCAATTTACCATAACCTATACAGGCGCTTTATATGGCAGAAGGAAACCGGATTTGGTTTTAGAAGCTGTGGGAAATCTTGTTCGCAAGGGAAAAATCCAGAAAGACAGGATTCGAATTCGTTTTATCGGAAGCTTCAAGCATGATGTGTTGGAGAACCTAATTAATAAAAACGGATTGGATGGATCGGTTGACACCATAAGCTATATGGAGCACGACGAGTGCATAGAAAACATGATGGCTTCGGATGCCATGTTATTAATAGAAGGAGGCGGCCCCGGTTCGGAAGCCTTCTATACAGGAAAGATTTTTGAGTATATACAAACAAATAACCCCATATTAGCGGCTATTCCTGAAAATGGTGCGGCAGCGATGCTGATTCGCAATACAAGAACAGGTATAGTGTGTGATTGGGCCGATGTAGAAGCCATTGAAAAAGGGTTTCTTGAGATGTATGAAAGCTGGGAAAAAGGCGAATGCATTATTGACCCTAATTTTGAAGAGATTGCTCGCTATGACAGAAAGGCTCTAACGAAGGACTTAGCCGAACTATTTAATAAAAGCTGATTAAAACGAGAATAAAGAGTTCCCGCACATCTTAGGTGGCGGGAAGGGATTACTATCTCAGAACAGGGAGGATACGAAATGAAGGTTATTGATGAGAAAGGGCGCATTTTCGGTAAGATCAATATTTTCGACTTAATCGTTTTACTGGCATTATTGATTGCTATCGGTGCTGTAGGTTACAAGGTAATCAATGATAAAATGAAAGCTTCGGGAATTGCTCCGACAACAACCTATATTGTAACGGTTAAATCATTAGCCATGTCACCATCTTATACCGAAGCTCTCAAAAAAGATGATAAAATCTATTTTGATAATTTCGGTTATGTAAATGCGAAAATAGTTGGTGTAAGCGAAGAGCCGGCTATGATAACAGTGCAGACCTCTGACGGAAGCCTTATAGAGACTCAGAGCCCGAATCTGGTGGATGTAACTGTTGACATTGAAGTTATCGACAGTCATGACACACCCGATATCAGAGTAGGCCGTTATGCGGTAGCCGTAGGAGGCAAGTTCACTGTAAAGACCATCTATGCAATGGGTATGGACAGTGAAGTAATAGCAATCAGAGAAAAATGAACCGAGGTATAACATGTTAGAGATGTGGTTTAAAGAAAGTCTAACCTTTCGCTTTGCGTTAGCCTTTTTGGAAGCAATGAAAATAAGCTTTACCGGCAGGCTGGTAGAAAGAGTGGGAGAGATTATTGTTAATAGCAAGGTAGCTTCTTGTCTGCGCTTAATTGCCACTCGTTCATTTAAACCTGAGAATTCATTTTTTTATCGTCTGGCAGAAAAAGCGAATAGAAGGAGTACCGGCTTCAGAGAGAGAATGGCCGCTGTTATGAAGGAAAGCAGATTCTATACATTGCTCTCTAATTCAAAATCCTTTCCCTTAATTGAATTATTATTAATTCCGATGGTTGCATTCTATCCGTTTATTGACGAAATAGGGCGGGACTTATTAGGTGGATTTTATCTTTTCGGATTGTGGGATGAGGTATTTCTTTTAGTTTGCGCTTTCTATGTTTTTGCGGTATGGTTCTTTAAGAAGCGAGAAGAACCATTAGTGAGCACCCCGGCAGGGCCTCCCATGGTACTTCTGATATCGGTATCCTTATGCCTGTATTTAATGAATTCCACATACCCTCAGCTGGGTTTTGAAGGTTTTCGTGTGGTAGTCCAGTACCTGCTATGGTTTTTTATACTAAACAGCTATTTAACCGATGACAAAAAGGCCTATTTAATCACCAGATTATTGGTATATGCCGGGGGTATAATGGGTATCCACGGCCTTATCCAATATGTTCTAAAGGTACCTACTCCGGCCAGTTGGACCGATTATGCCGAGGGTAGTACGGGCACAAGAGCCTTCTCAATAGTCGGAAGCCCCAATATCTTAGGCAGTATTTTTATTTTAATGATTCCGCTGTGTCTAGCGTTGCTTCTTCAAAAAAGAAGGGGCTTTACCGACAGATTGGTTTTCTTAGTGCTTCTGGGAGCAATGGGTCTAAGCCTTGTCTTGACTCTCTCCAGAGGCGCGTGGTTTGGGGCTGCCATTGCACTATTTATATTCTGCTTGGCCGTAAACCCCAGATGGCTCTTTGTTCTGGGCGCAGGAGGCGGAGCCATGCTATTTGTTCCATCGGTTATGAGCAGGATAGAATATATGCTATCTCCTCAGTATAGAGTGAACAGTATGTCGGGCGGTCGTATTCTTCGTTATATGACCGGGTGGGATATGTTCATGCAAAACAAATGGAC
>CAYMLJ010000096.1:4449-7583 GCA_964391395.1 uncultured Ruminiclostridium sp.
TGAACGAAGTGAAGGATCTTATTTGTAACTGAAAGATTCTTCATTCCGCTTCGCTACATTCAGAATGACAAAGTCATATACATTTCTAGTATTTTAGTTCCTTCAACATTTGATAAGCATTGGTTAAATTGGCCTGAGCCATAATGGACAGGCGTTTCTTGGAGTTTCTAAGCTGCTTCCTGATTTCTGGTTGATTTTCCCAGATAATATCAAGCTGCTCGCAAATTTTAGCAGTATCAAGGTTATCCATGCTTCCCGCCGAAGGCTGATCGATTTCCTTTAAGAAGGCCGCTACCTTAGGCTCGTAAACCAGGCCTATAAGCGGAATGCATTGGGTTGCCGCATAGATGATGGAGTGAAGGCGCATTCCCACCATAATCTTAAGTCTTGCTGTCAACCCTAATATTATGTCAGGAGAGTACATCCTTGTTACTATGGAAGCAGTATGCTTCATTTTGCTTGCTATGGCTAGTGAGATATCTAAATCCATGGGATATTGCATAGGTATGAATACAGGATGGGAGTCATATTTTTCGACACAATGGTCAGCGATATCTGCAATTTTATCTATATACCCTGAATTAGCCCATTTACGAATGGAAAATCCAATCAAAGACTTTTTGGTTGGTATTTTCTCTGCTTTAATCAGCTCATCAACGCTGTTTTCATCCGAGGCATCCAGAAGCACTGCCGGGTCAGAGGATACATAGATATCAGGTTTATTAATTCCCAAAGCTTTAATTTCATTGAATGACTCAGCATCCCGCAAACTTATTGCTTGCAGTTCATTAAGAATTTTACCCGCAAAACGCCGGTTAAAGGCTCTTTTTATGGGGCCGATGCCGTTGGCAAAGAGCATTGTCTTTGTACCCAGTCTTTTAGCCATTCTCAGTACAGTAAGATAATACCAGATTGAGCGAGTACTGGTATTGTCCTGAATCAGACTGCCTCCGCCTGCCAAGAAGAGTCTGGATTTTTTAAGAATGTGTATCACTTTGAAAAGGTTAAAGCGATTGACTGAATCAACTAGGTATAGCTTTTTGGTCTCCCGAGGCTTTTTTGAAAACACAAGGAAAGTAAGCTCCGGGTCAATTTTCCGGAAGGAATCAAGGGTTGATTTAAGAATCGCTTCATCACCGCTGTTTTTATAGCCATAATAGCCAAGTAGCGCGATATCGTATTTCTTGCAATCTTGCTTGTTTTTGTTTTCTTCCTTTAAAATAGCTTCATATATGGATAGTTGGCTTTCACACATTCTCCTTAAGGAGAATTCGGCCTCAGCCATCACTCTTAACTTTTCGCCCATTTGTTCGCGCTTATTCTTATCAAGGGATAATTCTGACAGATGGTCTCCAAGAGATTTCCAATCCTTTGGCTCTACAAGATAACCATTGACTCCTGATTCAACAAGCTCGCCCAATCCACCCACACGGGTACTAACAAATACCTTTGAGAACCGAGCACCTTCCAGGACAACATAGGGAAAGCCTTCACTGATGGATGTGAGAACGTTTATGTCGATAATTTGGAAAAAGTCATAGGGCTTTTCAACCATACCCGTGAAATACACATATTTTGCCAAACCTAGCTTATCGGCAAATTGCATTAAATGATCCATCAGCTCATCGCCCGGGCCGGCTATTAAAAACCTGGCATTTGGATTGGCCTTTACTACCTCAGCCGCCGCTCGTAAAAAGGTTTCGTGATCCTTGACCGGATGAAGCCTTGCCATAATTCCGATGAGGACGCAATCTTCAGAGAAAGGCACATTAAAGCGTTGAAAGAATTCTTTTCTTGTGCATGTAGCAATTTCGTTATCAAAGGATATTCCATTATTAACAGAATAGAGATGCTGAGGGTCAAACCCGCTATCCTTAAGCATCTCTTTCAGGTTGCCGGATACGCTTATATGGTAATCTATCCGTCTTAATGCAATCATATTGATTATGCCAAAGGAAAACCTTTTTAATATACTGTGCATATAATCAAGATGATAGTCACTGTGAACGGTGGTGACCACCGGAACGCCTGTAATTCGCGTGATAATTGAAGCCATCATATTGGCTTTGGCTCCGTGAGAGTGAATAATGTCATATTGACCCGATTTTACCAGCTTAAGAGTCCTGTGAAGATCAAGAAAAATATTACCGGTTCTTACAATACGTGCGTCAATACCCATTGCTACCGCATCGTCGTGGAATTTACCCTTTCTAAAGCTGATAAGAGTAGCATCAATTTGTTTTCCGAGCTCTTTTATAAGCTGTAAGACATGGCTTTTCGCGCCTCCCTCATCTCCGCCCCCGATAAGGTGTATAACTTTCATAATGGCCAGTTCCTTTCAAGGTCAATTATGTCACAGGCTAACATCGCACCATTCGTTTTTATATAGGATGCGTTGCTTATTAATTCCGATGCTTTTTAGCATAGCATTAGCCTCATCATAATAAAAATCAATATTATTTGGATGATGACTGTCTGAATTCAGCATTAGGGGAATATCCATATCACGGCAGGCTTCTAATACCCATAGACTTGGATAGGGAGTTTTCATATATCCTCTGGATATTGCGCCGGTGTTTATCTCAACAATAGTATTAGTCAGGGAGATTATGTCAAGAGTTTTTAGAACCTCATCACGATAGATACTGTCTTCTTCATCAAAAAAAGAATTGTTGGAATTGTTTTTACGTATTACATCCAAATGGGCGACAATATTAGGAGTCATTTTCATGAGCATTTCTCTTATCTGTGCGAAATAGGCTCTGAATAAAGCGTGAATATCATTATCAAATCCATCGGCGAGGGTGCTTTCAAATTCTTTGCGTGTTCCGTCCAGAGGCATATATTCACCGGAACTTTCATTTACTAGGAAATGAATTGCACCGATGGTATAATCAATGCCTCTTTTTTTACGCCAATCTGTACAACCATCATAATAGTCGGTCTCAAGGCCCGTATATAATTCTATGCAGTTCTTATATTTTTCTTTTAATAGCTTTGTTGTATCAACATATTCATCCAAGCGATCCTGCCTCATATTCCAAGTGCTTTCAAAATTAAGAGGAGCATGGGCAGAAAAGCCAAATACCTGAAATCTCTTGTCCAAAGCAGCTTTTACATAGGATTCGAGTTCT
>CAYMLJ010000097.1:0-4422 GCA_964391395.1 uncultured Ruminiclostridium sp.
ATGGAGGAAGCAACATGACGAAGATTAAAAGATGGTTTAAATATGATAATATTGGCATATTGTTTGTTTTTCCCGCATTCTTATATATGATTATTTTTGTGGGCTACCCCATAATTTATAATTTTGTTTTAAGCTTTCAGAACATAACCGTAAGAAATCTGCGTAGCGGAGAAAAAGAGTTTATCGGCTTTAATAACTACATACAACTGTTTCAACAAGACGATGTTTTAACTAAATCATTATGGAATACATTAATATTTACTGTAGCATGTATTGTATTCCAGTTTATTATAGGATTTGCATTGGCTTTATTCTTTAATAAGAATTTTAAATTTTCAAAACCGGTCAGGGGAGTTCTGATGATACCCTGGATGATACCTATTACTATTACCGGTCTTATTTTTAAATTTATGTTTGGTACAGATGTTGGGATTATAAATTATTTTCTAAAAATACTTGGCTTAATAAGTGAAAATATTGATTGGCTTACTAACCCGGCAACAGCTATGCCGGCAGTGATTTTTGCAAATATATGGATTGGTATTCCGTTTAATATGATTTTGCTTGCAACAGGTCTTACCACAATTCCGACAGAATTATACGAAAGTGCTTCTATCGATGGAGCTAACAAAGCGCAAAAATTATGGAAAATAACTCTGCCTTTATTAAGACCAACTATAGAGTCAGTACTGATTTTAGGCTTTATTTATACTTTTAAGGTATATGATTTAGTTTATGTCATGACCACCGGAGGTCCTGTTAATTCAACGCAGGTGTTATCAACATATTCATATAAATTGTCATTTGATTTGTTTAAGTACAGCCAAGGAGCTGCAGTCGCAAATATATTGTTTATTATTCTGTTTTTTGTAAGTCTTTTATATTTGAGATTCGTGTATACAGAGAGGGAAGCATAATGGACACAAATGTAAAATTATCAAATAAGAAAAATATCGTATATTGTTTTATATCAGTAGTAATCTTGTGTATCTTGTTATTTCCTCTATACTGGATTTTTGCCACATCATTAAAAATGGAAAAGGAAATATTTCAAATTCCACCTACGTTTTGGCCAAAGGAATTAAATCTAAAATCATATATGGTACAGTTGGAAACAGGCGATTTTAATATGTTCCATTCATTTGGAAATAGCTTGGTTATTTCCTTTGGAGCTATGTGTATTTCAATAATCCTAGCAGTGCCGGCGTCATATGGTATAGCTAAATATAGTTTTAAAGGAAAAAAGTCCATCGTTTTTGGATTTCTGATTACACAGATGCTGCCGGTTTCGGTATTGTTGACACCATTATTTATTATGTTCAAAAATATGCATATATATAATACCTTTTGGTCAACCATAATTTCGGATTCAACAATAGGAATACCTTTTTCAGTATTAATTCTTAAAAACTATTTTGCATCAATTCCTAGGGAACTGGAGGAAGCTGCATATATTGACGGTCTCAACAGGTTTACTGCTTTTATAAAAGTACTTATTCCAATAGCTAAACAGGGTGTTATAGTTTGTGGTGTTTTCTCATTTCTATATGCATGGGGAGATTTGGCTTATGGAATGACCTTTATTCTGGATCAGGAAAAACGACCGATCACAGCAGGAATATTTAATTTTATGGGTCAGTATGGAACAAAGTGGAGCTATTTATCGGCATTTGCTGTTGTAACAATCATACCGGTCGCTTTAATCTTTATTTTCATGCAGAAGTATATCATCAGCGGTATGACCAGTGGTGCAGTAAAAGGTTAAGAACAAATCGGGGGTGTATTTATGTTTTGGAAAGAAAAGAACAGATTAGTATATCATTACGATGCAGAAGAATTGTGGATTGAACCATGGGGTGAGAATGCATTTCGAATTCGTTCAACTAAGGATGATATGATGCCTTCTGAAGATTGGGCACTTATAGAAATTACAAAAAATGATGCCCTAATTGAAATAGAAGAAAATGGTGCATCCATTAAAAACGGTAAAATAAAAGCCTTAGTTTCTCGGCTTGGGAAGATTACTATATACAACGAAAAAGGTGATCTTTTACTGGAGGAATACAGCAGAACCAGAAAAGATATTCTGGACAAAAAATGCAGCGCGATTGAAGTAGAAGCCAGAGAATTTAAACCAATTACAGGCGGAGATTATCATCTCACATGGAGATTGGAATCAATATCTACTAATGAAAAGATTTATGGAATGGGTCAATATCAACAACCATATTTGGATTTAAAGGGTATGGATTTGGAAATGGCTCATAGAAATTCACAGGCAAGTGTTCCTTTTGCCTTATCATCACTTGGTTATGGTGTATTATGGAATAATCCTAGTGTGGGAAGAGCTGTTTTCGGGAAAAATATTATGAGCTACGAAGCCTATTCTACCCGGGGACTTGATTGCTGGATTGTAGCAGGGGATACTCCCGCAGAGATTGTTGAGGCATATGCTAAGGTTACCGGAACGGTTCCTATGATGCCCGAATATGGCTTGGGATTTTGGCAGTGCAAGCTGCGTTATCAGACACAGGAAGAACTTTTGGAAGTAGCCCGTGAATATAAAAGAAGAGGGCTGCCAATAGATTTAATTGTCGTAGATTTTTTTCACTGGCCTAAGCAAGGTGAATGGAAATTTGACCCGGTTTACTGGCCTGACCCTGACGCAATGGTAAAAGAACTTAAAGAAATGGGTATTGAACTGATGGTTTCGGTTTGGCCAACAGTAGATAAAACTTGTGAAAACTATGAGGAAATGCTTGAAAAAGGATATCTAATTAGAACTGAACGAGGATTTAGAGTAGGTCTTGATTTTCAAGGAGCAACCATTCATTATGACACCACCAATCCCGGAGCAAGAGAGTATGTCTGGGAGAAAGCCAAGAAAAACTATTACGACAAAGGAATAAAAGTTTTCTGGTTAGATGAGGCAGAACCGGAATATACAGTTTATGATTTTGATAATTACAGATATTACCTGGGCAGTAACCTGCGAATAGGTAATCTTTATCCAAGAGAATATGCCAAGGGATTTTATGAAGGAATGGCAAGAGAAGGCCAGAAAAATATTGTAAACCTTCTTCGATGCGCATGGGCAGGAAGTCAGAGATATGGGGCTCTTGTATGGTCAGGTGATATAGCCTCCAGTTTTGAAAGTATGCGAAACCAATTAACAGCAGGTCTTAATATAGGTATTGCAGGAATTCCATGGTGGACTACAGATATCGGAGGATTTCATGGTGGCGATCCCGATGATGAAAACTTCAGAGAACTGTTTGTAAGATGGTTCCAATGGGGAGCTTTTTGCCCTGTTATGCGGTTGCATGGTGACAGGGAGCCGAGGCAGCCTCAATATGGGACAACCGGCGGAGCAACATGCCGTTCAGGTGCAGCCAATGAGGTATGGAGCTATGGTGAAAAGGTATATGATATCTGCGTAAAATATATGAATATAAGAGAAAAACTGCGTGATTACACAAGGAAACTCATGAAAGAAGCCCATGAAAATGGTACGCCAATCATGAGAACGATGTTTTATCAATTTCCTGATGATGAAATGTGTTGGAAAGCGGAAGATCAATATATGTACGGAGATCGATATTTAGTAGCACCTGTTCTCTTTCCCGGAGCAAAAAAAAGAAGTGTTTATTTACCCAAGGATAGCCAATGGCGAGATACAGAAAACGGTTCTGTCCATATAGGGGGCAGAACTATAGAAGTGGGATTGTCACTGGAAAGTATGCCGGTTTTTGAAAGAATATGATTTGAGATTATTTTTACAGGAGAAGAATAAATGATAAAAAAAGTAAATAGAGAGATAGATTTAAAGAGAGTAAAAATATCAGATGCATTTTGGTCTAAAAGACAGACATTAATAACCGATACGGTTATTCCTTACCAAGAAAAAATATTGGATGACAAAATCGATGGTATTGAAAAAAGTCATGCCTTTGCTAATTTTCGTATTGCAGCAGGCCTGGAAGAAGGAGAGTTCTTTGGCATGGTCTTTCAGGATAGCGATGTAGCCAAGTGGTTGGAGGCAGTAGCCTATTCGCTTTGTGTAAAACCGGATGACGATTTAGAAAAAAGAGCTGACCAAATAATAGATACAATAGCTAAATCACAGCAGCCCGACGGTTATTTAAACACATATTTTACTATTAAAGAGCCGGAAAAAAGATGGAAAAACTTACATGAATGCCATGAACTATATTGCGCCGGTCATATGATGGAGGCTGCGGCTGCCTATTATAAAGCAACCGGAAAGGACAAGCTTCTTAATGTGATGGAGCGTATGTCTGACCATATAGAAAATCACTTTGTAACTGAGAAAAGAGAAGGAATACCGGGCCATCAGGAAATTGAAATTGGCCTGATGAAATTATATCATGTTACGGGTAAAGAGAAATTTTTAAAATTAGC
>CAYMLJ010000097.1:4522-7576 GCA_964391395.1 uncultured Ruminiclostridium sp.
AAGTATTCTGATGTAATGGAACTGGCATTGTACAATGGTGTATTAAGTGGTATGCAGCTTGACGGAAAGAGGTTCTTTTATGTTAATCCGTTAGAGGTAAACCCTGAAATATCAGGCAAACTATTTGGGTTTAAGCATGTATTGCCTGAACGTCCGGGTTGGTACCAATGTGCATGCTGTCCGCCTAATGTTGCAAGATTGCTGACCTCCCTGGGTAAATATCAATGGGGAAAAGGCGAAAATACAATATATTCACATCTATATATCGGTGGCACGTCAGAGCTTGATCTTGCAACTATTATTACAGAATCTGAGCTGCCTTGGGAAGGAAAAGTTTCATATACCATTAGTCCGACCGGTAAGAAGGCCGAATTCGCCTTGGCTATCAGAATACCCTCATACGCAAAAGGTGCAAAAATCTTAATAAACGGTAAAGAGTCAGAAGGGGAAAATGATATTCGTGATGGATATTGCTATATTAAACGAAGCTGGAATGAAGGGGATACTGTCCAACTTATGTTTGATATGCCGGCAAGAAGGATTTATACCAATACTCAAGTAAGGGAAAATATCGGATGTGTTGCCATAATGAGAGGGCCGGTTGTCTATTGCTTCGAGGGAATTGATAACGGAGAAAATATTCATGAATTGCACATAAATAAGGGAGAAGAAATCACGGTAGGAGAATATGAACCAACATTATTAAGAGGTATTAAGCCCTTAAAAATAAAAGGCACACGTATATTTAACCATGATAGCTTGTATTTTGAAGGCAATTATTCAATCAAGGCAGAGGAAATGACAGCAATTCCCTACTATGCCTGGGGAAACAGAGGACTGAATCAAATGCGGGTTTGGATGCATGAAATCTAAACCTGTTTTAAAGAATAATCCATAATTGTTACATGCTATTGCACAAAATTGTAACGTACAGTCGGGGGTGTAATAAAGAATGGGAATAAAGTTAGGAAAAAAGATAGAAACAAAGACTGTGAAAAAAAATACTGGTGGTAAAGCAAAAAAAATCAGGACCTCTCTTTTTGTAGCTTTTTGCGTACCGATTATTCTAATTATAGCTTTAGGGTCAGGGGCGTACTATATTGCTTCTGAGGCTATGGTAAGCAGATACGAAGAATCTACAAATAGCACCATGAATTCAATGACGTTATATTTAAATTCTATTTGCGATAATGTTAAGGCTAAGATGGCAGAACTCATTATTGATGAAAATGTTAATTCATACTACGATAAATATGGAAAAGATGTGAATCTTGAATCTACTGCATATTATAATTCAGTGCGGGACAATTTTATTGCTTTAAACGGAAGTCTAAAATACATATCAGACTATTATGCTTTCGGCCAAATAGGGGAGACCATAACATCCCACTGGAAAACGCTTCCCAAATCTTTATTCGAGGATTATCAATCTCAGGATGAAGCAAAAGAACTGGTTACCGGAAATGCAAGGAATAAATGGATTGGCTCTCATCCTTACTTGGACAGTATAGTAGAGAACTCTACAGATGTATATGCTTTTTCCTATATTGTGAAGCTGCAAAAGAATAATGGATTTATTGTTCTTGATATTGATCGTTCCTATTTAGAGAATGCACTTAACACAATGATGCTTGGAGAGGGAAGCATAAAAGCTCTTGTTACGAAAGACGGAAGAGAAATAGCCATAAAAGAAAATAAGACAAATGATGATAGTATAATTTCTGAGAGAATAGAGACAAAGGAAAATATTTTTATCGGTAAAGACTTTTTTGAAGAATCAACGAAAGAACTATCATCAGGAATCTCTAATGAGTATTACAATGGTGAAGAATATTTATATGCTTATTCTCCAATCGGTGCTACAGGTATTACGCTTTGCACATTAATTCCTAAAAATATAATTATGAAGGATGTAAACCGGGTCAGAGACTTAACTGTTGTAATAATAGTCGCAGCCTTTATTATTGTTTTCATTATAGGGATAAAGATATCTAATGGTATAAGCAAGGATTTATTGAGGACATGTAGTTCTTTAGACCTTGTTTCCAACGGCGATTTGACGACAGATTTTTATACCAATAGAAAGGATGAATTCAAGCTTCTAAATCTAAGTATGAATAAGATGCTGGAAAACACAAGAAAACTAATTGGAGATATGAAACAATTTGGCTCTCGGGTAAGCGGATCGGCATCAGATGTATCCAAAACAGCAGAATATGTATTTGAAAAGATGAATGTGGTATCAAACTCCGTTGATGAAGTATTGGAGGGTATTGTTTCTCAAGCATCTGATACAGAAGAATGTGCAGGTAAAATGAGCGAGTTCTCCAATAAACTTAATGTCATCTACGAAAATTCAGAACAGATGAATCATACTGCTGACGAGACCATTCGTACTATCAGTAGCGGACAAATCATAGTAGATGAATTAAATAAGAAAACACAAGATACAGTTGACATTACAAAAGATTTGATACAAGAAATCGGGGAAGTACAGAAGAAAACCGATAATATTGAAAGCATTGTCAAGTATATTAGCGGAATTGCAGAAAACACAAATTTATTGTCATTAAATGCTTCCATTGAAGCAGCCCGAGCAGGAGAAGCGGGCAGGGGATTTGCAGTAGTAGCTGATGAAATTCGTAAGCTAGCAGACCAATCAATAGAATATAATAATCAAATAAAAAAAATAGTGGATGATATACGTAACAAAACTGCACTTACTGTAAAATCAGCAGAAAAAGCCGGGGTATACATGAGGGCACAAACATCTTCTTTAAGTGATACCAATGAAGTTTTTAATTCCATAAATAATCAAGTATCAAGCCTTGTCAGCGGGCTCAAACTAGGCCAGAATAGTATGACAGAAATGATAAATGATAAAGAACGTATATTAGAGACCATCTGTAGCATATCTGCAATTTCTGAGGAATCTTCAGCAGCAAGCCAAGAGGTAAATAATATTGTAAGACAACAGTTAGTTTCTATCTCTTCATTAGAGAAAGAAGCCATAAGATTAAAAGAGGATGTTAACAAACTAGAAGATTCAATGAG
>CAYMLJ010000098.1:0-7491 GCA_964391395.1 uncultured Ruminiclostridium sp.
AATTCTCCGATGATGCTCGAAGGTTTGTGATAGGATGGAACACACAGTCCGAAATCGGCGAAAACACTTTACAGATGCAGGCACTCAACTCAGACGGAACCATATATCCGGAGTTTTCACTGGTACTTAGTGACAGTAAAGGTGAATCAGGATATTTCAACTTCCGGTTTACAAAAGGTGCGAATAAAATTGATGATTTATCTGTAGATGCGATTAAAATAGATGATTTATCGGTTGTTTGGGTTGAGCCGGATAATCAGGATAATGACATGCTAAATGAGTATAAGATATTTGGAACCAAGCTCCATATAACCGATGACAATAGGGTTTTGGCTACAGGTAAACAGAAGCTTCTGGAGCTTGATGAAGGAATCACTTTAGATTCATTGGATTCGCGAGTTGATCCCGAGACTGGAATAGTAGAATTTGTTATGCTGAATACTGAAACAAGTGCTGATCCGGTCACGAAAACAATAACGAGCGGTAAATCAAATCTCGATTCGGCAACCGGTGAATATAAAAACTCAATCACAGTGTCAGAGCCCTTCTATTCATACGAGGATCTTTTGCCCGGATATGAAATGCCTGTTAAATTTACGGTTAAGAACGACGGAATTAAGACCATATCTAAGATCACTATTGAGTTAGGTGGAAAGAGCAATGTTTTTGAGAATCAAAATCTGGCTCCGGACGAGGAAAAAGAATTTACTATTTTCTACGTTTTGCCCAAATTAATTGTTAATGCTAATTATACAATTACAGCACAATTTGCCGACTCGGAGGACACCTTTATACATGAAGGGACATTAAGGCTTGACGTTCCTGATGTAGGAATATATCAGATTGACAAAACCAAGGAAACAAAAAGAGAGCGCGGATTCCGTGTGCTGCTTGAGAATACGGCATTTTCGGATCTAAAGACGGATACCCATACCGTAACCCTTCAAGTATGGGATCAAACTGAATTTATGACCGGTTCTCCTATAAAAACCATAGACATTTCCGGGGATGCCTTTGACTTATTAAACGATAGCCTTCTTTCAGTGGATATCACACTAACCGAAAAAGATTTGCAGCCATTGCTCAACGATAAGGGAGAGATTCCCGAAGGCGGCGCATGGCTCTTATTCAGAACGGTGGTGTCTGAAGCTGGAGAAGTCATTGAGGATGCAGACATATCCAATGATATAGGTTTTGAACGTATTAGTAGTCTGATAGAGAAAAACGGTACTGCCGTATCGCTGGCAAGCGTGACTGAAGTGGTTGAAGGAAAGACCAGAGTAAAGGTTGAGGCAGTCAACAACTCCATGCAGGCTATTGATAACGGGAATGCAATTGTTACTCTTCGTGATGAAAGAGGCAATGTCCTGGAAACACAGCAAACATATACTTCCTCAGACAGCAGCCTGATGGCAATTCGGGGCGAAGAATCAGCTACAGCAAGCGTTTTGTTTAACAGAACCGGATATACGGCTGATGTTGCATTTGCAAGAGTTTCAGGGGAGAGCACCTTGCTTTCGGTACTGAATCTTACAGGCGTTCCCCTTGAGTTTGACTCAAATGTATTTGAGTATAATGTTCATGCCTACAATCTCTCGGAAACAAATATAACCGCGATAGCTGAGAATCCTGCATCTGTTATTTCAGTTGCGAAAAACGGTGTTCCGGTATCATTATCAAGCCCTGTTTCTTTATCCTTCGGAACTACTGTTTTTAATATCACTGTGGCCACCAACGAGACCATTAAGACATATACAGTTACTGTTAATAACACCAAACCCGATAGCCCGGTGAATCCTAATAACCCCGGAAGCAATGATGCGGTAAATTACAAGGCAGGGCTTACAATTGGCGATGTTAAGTATGATGATTTAGCAATAAGTCTAAAAGGCGGCAATGCAGTAGTATCATTGGGCTCATCGGCTCAGGAGATTTTTTCAGAGAGCACCGACGCAGCTTTGGAAATACCTGCGATCTCAAATGCAGATAAATATACACTTAATCTGCCGGCCAACGTTCTTGCCGGCTCAAATACAGGCTGCCCTAACAGTTTCCACCGGTCTTGGAAGTGTTCGCATTCCGGCTGGTATGCTAGCTGGCATGGCTGATCTGGAAGGAAAAACTGCGGGGATTAATGTAGGCTCCGTTGATAAATCAAAGCTGCCCGAAGATATAAGAAAAGCCATAGGTGACCGTCCGGTACTATCGCTTACTCTTACACTTGATGGAGAGCAGGTTGATTGGAACAACCCTGATGCACCGGTGACAGTTAATATACCTTATATGCCAACAGCGGATGAGCTTAATAACTCGGAGAGTATAGTCATATGGTACATAGACAGTAATGGCAGAGCGGTTTCAATACCTAACGGACGCTATGACTCGATTACCGGCATGGTAACCTTTACAACTACTCATTTCAGCGATTATGCTGTGGTTTATAATCCGGTGAGCTTTAAGGACGTTCCTGAAAATGTCTGGTACAATAAGCCTGTCAGCTTTATCGCAGCCAGAGGAATCACCTCGGGTACGGGCAACGGCAGATACAGCCCCGAATCCATATTGACACGGGGTGAATTCATAGTGCTCCTGATGAGGGCCTATGGTATTTCACCCGATGATAACCCAACAGAGAATTTCTCCGATGCCGGGTATGGCTACTTTGCAGGTTATCTGGCTGCAGCAAAGAGATTGGGTATATCTGCAGGTGTAGGGAACAATATGTTCGCACCCGGCACTGAGATTACGCGTCAGGAAATGTTCACCATGATTTATAACGCTCTTAAGGCCATTGATATGCTGCCTGAAGGTGAATCCGGCAGGAAACTGTCCGACTTTACTGATGCCGGTCAAATCGCGCCCTGGGCAAAGGATGCCATGACACTGCTTGTAAAGACGGGTACAATTGTAGGCAGCGGCGCAACGCTGACACCGCTTGGAAAATCTACCCGGGCTCAGATGGCACAAGTGCTGTATAATATTCTTGCTGAATAAAAAGAATTTTTTGTTATCATCAGTATAGTGTTTTATTACACCTTCGGTGTATCTTATTATATATTGAATCATACTAGCGGTTTAAACTATGCTATATTATGAGTAATAAAGTAAGAAAGGAACAGGCGGACTATTCATACAGTCTGCCAACCAATGCAAGGACTTTCCGGGAAATACATATTTCCCTCGGGATTCTTGTGTAGGTGTAGTGTATGAGAATATCTATGAATAAAAAAATAATTAAATATCTGTCACTATATCTTGTTTTTATTATATTTATTTCTATATTTGGCGGATGTACCGGAAAAATACCTGTGGCTACGGAATCTGAGGAACCCGAATCTCCCGGAACAGCGATTGCTGAGACGCCAATAACATCAACATCTCCCGAAGCCGGAGACAGCCAACCGGTAGTTTCATCACCTGAAGCGGATGATGTACCGCAGCCCCTGGATTTCACATGGCAGCCCCACGTGTTTAGCGATATATACCAAAAGGTCTACGGTGAGAAAATGCAGCAGACCTTATATGCTATGGTGGATGCAGTGATGACGGGTGCCGAAAGCTTCCCTTGCCCTGATGAAGAAACGATGTATAGTTTAAAAACGGTTGCCGACGTGTGTTTCCCCCCCTATAGTATTCTTTTTTCTGGCATAAATTTTAGAGATGGAGCGGTTCACGTAACTTACGCCAATGACCCTGAACAGCATAAGCAATTGCTCAATCAATTTATAGAACAGGTTTCCCTGATAATCCGGTCTGCGGTTATGGAGGGAGACAGCCCCGGGATGGCTGCCATTTCACTATACCACGCCTATTCGGGAATGATTACTTACGATTATTCTGCAATAGATAACGAGGTATTTGTGGATGTGAGCAGCTATCGTGCTCTCGCCGAATTGAGCGGTATATGCCAGTCCTTTGGCCCCGCATACGCCTACCTGTGCCTGCAATGCGGCATAGATGCGGTAAACGCCGGGGGATTGAACGAATCCTTTGTGGCTCATGATTGGACGATGCTCACATTGGATGGAAAGTATTATTATGCCGATCCTACTTTTGAAAACGGCTATGGGGGGCTCGGTCTGCGATGTTTTGGGATGACTGCCGCACAAAGGGAATTTGAAGGCGGGTATATTGCCGAGGATTATAATATCGGAAATACCAACGAGATTTGGGGCCGGGATATAGATGTTACCGACGAACGCTTTGACTTATTGCGGTATGCGACATGGGTTGAAAGTATGCAGAGGGAGAACGATGGGCTGCATATACAATGCGTAGCGGCAGATGGAACGCCGTTTGAGTTTATTGTAGAGTGAGTTAGGATTGCCTGGCTTCAAAATCCAAATGGAGAAAAAATGCCACAGTCGGTTTTGGTGGTTGGATACCTGAACCGACACAAAGCACCACGTCAGGCACAAGATACTAGGGGTTAGGGTAAAATTTAGAATGTAGGTCTCTATCTGTTAAAAATAAGGGTTGAAATAATAGAGTTCATGGGCTATAATTATAGTAGAAAATGTATACAATATACATGATATAAAAGCTAAAACTTAGGCAGGAGAAAGCTTAGAAGAGATATAGATTGTTATTAACGCAGATTGGAGGATATTCTATGCAGAAGAATTTTAACAATGGGAAATGGAATTCTACAATTGATGTAAGAGACTTTATTCAGAAGAATTATATTCCTTATGACGGAGATGATAGTTTTTTAGAAAAGCCTACAAAAAAAACATCGGAACTATGGACGAAAGTTAAAGAACTAA
The DNA here is from genome assembly GCA_964391395.1 of uncultured Ruminiclostridium sp. GTDB lineage: Bacteria > Bacillota > Clostridia > DSM-8532 > DSM-8532 > DTU059. The sequence continues at coordinate 4,767 of CAYMLJ010000098.1, forward strand.
TGGAACAGGAGCGGGATAAAGGCGGAGTGCTTGACATAGATACCCATACCATCTCTACTATTTCATCCCATAAACCCGGATACATAGATAAGCCTAATGAAGAAATAGTAGGTCTTCAAACTGATGAACCTCTAAAAAGAGCCATTATGCCATTTGGTGGAATCAGGATGGTTAAGACCTCTCTGAAAGCCTATGACAGGGCAATGGATCCTGATATCGAGAATGTATTCAAATACAGAAAAACACATAACGACGGCGTGTTTGATGCATATACTGATGAAATGAAAAAAGCCAGACATACAGGCATAATCACCGGATTGCCGGATTCATATGGAAGGGGAAGAATCATCGGAGACTATAGAAGAGTTCCCCTCTATGGTGTGGATTTTCTTATTAATCAGAAAAAAGAGTCATTAAAAAATTACGTTTTAGATATTATGAATTCTCCTGTAATCAGACAACGTGAAGAAATAAGCGAGCAGATTAGAGCTCTTACAGAGCTGAAGGAAATGGCTGCAAGCTATGGAATTGATATAAGCAAGCCTGCATCCGATACAAAGGAAGCTATACAGTGGTTATATTTTGCATATTTGGCAGCTGTTAAAGAGCAGAATGGAGCTGCAATGAGCCTGGGAAGGGTTTCAACCTTTCTTGATATATATGCAAAAAGGGATTTGGATGAAGGAAAGTATACAGAGAGTGAAATTCAGGAATTTATCGATCATTTTGTAATGAAGCTTAGAATGGTTAGGTTCCTGAGAACACCATCATATGATGAATTGTTTTCCGGCGACCCTACCTGGGTTACAGAAGCCCTTGCAGGTATTGGTGTTGATGGAAGGCATATGGTCACAAAAATGACATATAGATTCATGCATACCCTTACGAACTTAGGACCTGCTCCAGAACCTAATATGACAGTGCTGTGGTCACCAAGACTACCAGAAGCCTTTAAGCAATTTTGCGCAAGGCTTTCGATAAAAACTTCATCTATACAATATGAGAATGATGATTTGATGAGGCAGCAATTTGGAGATGACTACGGCATCGCTTGCTGTGTATCTGCTATGAGAATAGGTAAGCAGTTGCAGTTCTTCGGTGCAAGAGCAAATCTTGGTAAGGCTTTGTTATACGCTATCAATGGTGGTAAGGATGAAATAAGCGGCGAGCAGGTGAGCCCGGCATTTGCACCAATTACTTCAGAATACCTTGATTATGATGAAGTGATGGAGAGATTCAACACCACCATGGAATGGCTATCAAAGCTGTATATAAATACACTAAACATTATTCATTATATGCACGATAAATACTGCTATGAAAGAGTAGAGATGGCGCTTCATGATGAAGAGATTCTTAGAACATCAGCGTGCGGTATTGCAGGGCTCTCAGTAGTAGTTGACTCCTTGGCCGCAATAAAATACGCAAAGGTCAAACCCATAAGGAATGAGAACGGGCTTGTTGTAGATTATGAAATAGAGGGTGAATTCCCGATGTTTGGTAATAATGACGACAGAGTGGATTCAATTGCTATTGACCTGGTTAAGAATTTCATGAGTAAATTAAGTAAGCATAAGACATATAGAGACAGTAAGCCTACTATGTCAATATTGACAATAACATCAAATGTTGTCTACGGAAAGAAAACCGGAAGCACCCCTGATGGGAGGAAGCGAGGCGAGCCCTTTGCTCCCGGAGCAAATCCAATGCATAAGCGTGACACAAAGGGATGTATTGCATCAATGGCTTCTGTAGCGAAGCTCCCATATGATTACAGTGAAGATGGAATATCCTATACATTCTCCATTGTTCCTGCAGCATTAGGCAAAACAGAGAACGAAAGATATGCTAATCTAATTGGTCTTATGGATGGTTATTTCACTGAAGGCGGCCATCATATCAATGTCAATGTACTTGACAAGGAAGTGTTGCTTGATGCGATGGATCACCCTGAAAAGTATCCGCAGCTGACTATAAGAGTCTCAGGGTATGCCGTTAACTTTATAAAGCTTACAAGAGAGCAGCAATTGGATGTAATCAGCAGAACATTCCATGAGAGATTTTAACACTCTTGCTTAAATTACATTAAGCTCGTCGAAGAATCTATAAAAAAGGGGTGTGGCAATATGGAAGGGTATATTCATTCAATTGAAACCTATGGGACTCTTGATGGTCCCGGAATCAGGTATGTTGTGTTTATGCAAGGTTGTGCGTTAAGATGTCAATTTTGTCACAATCCTGATTCATGGCGACTAAACGCTGGTAAAAAGCAAACTGTTCATGAACTAATGGAAGATATATTGAAATATAGAAATTTTATTAAAAGCGGAGGTATGACTCTCTCTGGTGGAGAGCCTCTAATGCAGGCTGATTTTGCAGCTGAACTTTTTAAAGAGTGTAAAAAATATGGAATTCATACAGCTGTAGATACATCAGGGGCCATACCTTTAAGCGCATGTAGGCATGCGATTGATGAAGTTGATCTTGTTTTATTGGATATTAAGTCTATTGATACCGGTAAGGCTCTTAGCCTTACCGGACAAGGTAACGAGAATGCATTAAGGCTTCTGGATTATCTAGAGCAAAGGAAAAAAGAGGTTTGGATACGGCATGTAGTAGTTCCGGGTATTACTGAGAACTATGACGACATAGAGAAAATGGGGGAGTATCTTTCCAAATATAGTGTCATAAGTCGTGTTGATATTCTGCCATTCCATAAAATGGG
>CAYMLJ010000099.1:0-3113 GCA_964391395.1 uncultured Ruminiclostridium sp.
GTAACCCTTGGCCGAATAACCTTGAGCGGCAAGCCGTTCGGCCTCCTTTACAACATCCGGGTTTATATCTATCATAACAACTTTTGCCCTGTCAGAGCAATATCTCTCGGCGATAGCCAGACCTATGCTTCTGGCTGCTCCGGTCACAACACAAGTTTTTCCTTGCAACGACTTAAACATCTTAAGTCCCCCTTATAAAATTTGTTCATTTTGTTGCCGTGAAATTTTCCATGACAACTGTCAAATTTATTATAAATTATTCTATAACATATGTCAATAATTATTTTAACTTTTTACATGACATTTGTTATCAACAAAAATAAACCTGTAAATAATCCTAAAAACATATATGAAAAAGCTATATTTCATTAGCTTTAAACAAAAACTAAATAAAATAGCGTATTATTAGTCATAAAATATGGGTATATATAATGCTGTAATTCCAAAAACCGGAGGTTATTATATGTATAAATATGGAAAAATAAAAGTAACAACAACATTACCTGAAAGACTTACAGGACTTCGTGATATATCAAAAAATCTTTGGTGGTCATGGAATAGTGAGGCCACTGATCTTTTTCGCGAAATAGATTTATCTCTTTGGGAAAGGCTGAATAGAAATCCTGTTCGTTTTCTTCAGGAGATTAGTTTAAAAAAGCTTGAAGAAAAGCTTTCGGATAATGAGTTTATGAACCATTATGATAAAGTTCTGAAGAATTTTCAGAACTATTTAAGTCAAGAGGATACATGGTTTAATCAGAACTATCCTGATTATAAAAATGAACAGATAATTTATTTTTCAGCTGAATATGGTCTTCATGAGGTTTTGCCTGTATATTCAGGCGGCCTTGGCGTATTATCCGGTGACCATTGCAAAACTGCCAGTGACTTAGGTTTGCCATTTACAGCAATTGGCCTTTTTTATAAACAGGGCTATTTTGATCAGCATATTAATGCTGAAGGATGGCAAGAAACACATTTCACAACCTTGAATTATTCGCAGTTGCCCGTATGGCCTGTTTATAACTCCAACGGTCAGCCTCTTACTATTTATGTTGAATTATCGGGTCGTGTAGTTTATGCCCGTATCTGGTGCATTAACATTGGACGTATAAAGCTTTATCTTATGGATACCGATGTGCCCGAAAACAATCAATATGACAGAGCGCTAACCGAGAGATTATACGGGGGAGACAAAGAAACCCGTATCCAGCAGGAAATCCTATTAGGCATTGGTGGAATCCGTACTTTAGATGCGTTGGGGATCAAGGGCACAGTTTATCACATGAATGAAGGGCACTCTTCCTTTATGGCTCTGGAGCTTGCCCGCAAGCTGGTTATGGAAAAAAACATGCCCTTTAGAGAGGCAAAAGAAATAGTATATTCTTCGTCTGTATTTACAACTCATACTCCTGTACCCGCCGGAAACGATATATTCCCGTTAGATATGATAGACCGCTATTTTAGTAATTATTGGGGGCAATTGGGCCTTCAACGTAACGAGTTTATTAGTTTGGGGCTTAAACCTGACGATCCCAATGTATTTAACATGGCGGTTCTGGCTTTAAACATGTCCGGCCGCAAAAACGGCGTAAGCAAGCTACACGGAGCTGTTTCACGCAATATTTTTAATGCTGTATGGCCAGAAATACCTGAAGAAGAAGTTCCTGTCACCCATGTCACCAATGGTATACATACCATGACTTGGTTGGCACCTGGCTACAAATATATTTTTGATAAATATCTTCCATCCGATTGGCAAAACAGGCTGTATGATTCTTCTGTATGGGATCAAATTAGTAATATCCCCGATGAAGAAATTTGGAAAACTCACAATGCATTGAAAACAAAAATGATCCGTTTTATCATCGACAGGCTAAAAAAGCAATATCTGCAAAATGGCATACCTTTGCATGAGGTAAATGAGCTTGATAGCAAGTTTGACACTCAAGCTCTTACTATTGGGTTCGCAAGACGATTTGCAACATATAAAAGAGCAAACCTTATTTTTAGGGATCTGGCAAGGATCGAAAAAATACTGAACGATAAAAGCATGCCTGTACAGATAATATTTGCCGGAAAGGCTCATCCTGCCGATAATCCCGCGCATCAGGTCATCAAGAATATTCATGATATAGCAAGGCGCGAAGGCTTTAAAGGTAAAATATTCTTGGTGGAAAATTATAATATGACCGTGGCACGTCATCTTGTTCAAGGTGTCGACGTTTGGATGAACAATCCTCGCCGCCCGCTAGAGGCGAGCGGTACCAGCGGCCAAAAGGCATGTATAAACGGCGTACTCAACTTCAGTATTATGGACGGTTGGTGGTGCGAAGGATATAACGGCACGAACGGCTGGATAATAGGCGATGATACACCTTTTGATAATGAGCAGCATCAGGATGATTACGACAGTAAATCTCTTTATGAGACTCTTGAGCGTGAAATTATCCCTCTCTTCTTTAATAGAGAAAACGGTATACCTGTCGGCTGGGTCAATCGTATGAAGGAATCAATCAAATCCCTAGCTCCGGTCTACAGTACTCATCGAATGGTCAAGGATTACACCGAAATTATGTATATCCCTGCTATTATAAGAAGTATTAAAATCCGCGAATCTGAGTATGAATTTATCCATACTCTAGCCGACTGGAAACAATATGTTGAGCGTGGTTGGCCACAGGTAAGCATAATTGCAAATCAGGATATTCATGGTCTTATAGATCATAATATGCTTTCGGGGCAGGAACTTAATTTGAACGTAACAGTACAACTTTCTACTTTAAAACCAGAAGATGTCCGTGTAGAGGTTTATTATGGACCACTGGTACAGGACAGTATTATTAACGGCTCAGCGGTAGAAATGAAAGTAGTTCGCCAGACCGATGCCTCAACCTACTCTTATGAAACAACAATTTGTCTCCTAGATGGCGGTGAGTATGGATACTCCTTCAGAGTACTTCCTCATCACCCGAACCTGATGAATAAGTTTGATTTTCCTCTTATTAAATGGGCTAATTCTTAATAACTATGAGACTATTCTATGGGAAATGAACTAAAATAGTTATGTTGGATTGCTTTTATTCAGTTTTACCTTAATTGACACGGTAAAG
>CAYMLJ010000099.1:3213-7431 GCA_964391395.1 uncultured Ruminiclostridium sp.
GTTATAATTTTAGATGTTAACGCTCCAATTTGAGCAATGCTCTAATAATAAATATTTCATCAGGAAGTTTAACAATGAAAAAAAGACTACGCTGTATTCTAATATTTTTGCTTATTGCGTTACTGACCTTTTGGTTGGAAGTTTCGCTTGAAATCACTGCATTTGCTGATGATGAATCTATGATGCCCAAAACCGATGCAGTTTCAGCCATGCTTTTTGATGCGCGTAGAGGCCAGGTTCTTTTTTCTAAAGAATCTGACGAAAAGTCCTATTCACCTTTGGCTAGCCGCATTATGACAGCCCTGATTATTCTGGAAAAAATTGATACCGAGGCTATGGTAATAGCTAGTAAGGATGCAGTCAATACAGAGGGAGCAACATTAAATCTCAAAGTGGGAGAAAAATACGCAACAAAAAATCTTCTCACAGCGCTATTGCTCACAGGCTCCCCTGATGCCGCCATAACACTGGCTGATTATGTCGGTGGAAGCGAGCAGGGCTTTGTTGACTTAATGAATGAGTACGCCGTAAACCTTGGTTTGTCAAACACCAAGTATACAAATAGTGTAGGTAGCTATGATGAAGACCAATACACCACCGCCAATGATGTTTTAATCCTAATGAAATATGCATTATCCAATAGTAGCTTTAACAGGTTATTTGCCACTGAAGCTAAGCCTTTATATGGTGAACAAAAAACCTTGCTCCTTAGAAACACTAATCATATGTTTTGGAGCTATCCGGGAACTGATGGTGGTTCCACAGCCGGTTATGATGCCGATTTTCAAAGCATTGTGACCACTGCTACCAAAAATGATATGCGCTTAGTATGTGTTCTATTAGATGTTCCCACCAAAAGCATGTATAACGATTCAATTAATATTTTAAATTATGGCTTTGACAACTACCTATACGGAACCCTTGTTGCGGCAGGCAGCAGCCAGCAGGCTATAACCGTGGAGGAACAGTCATTAAATCTTATTGTTGCATCCGATGTTCAGTATGTGCATCCAAAAGGTCAGGATTATATCAAAGACATTGCCATTAATGTAGATCAATCAAAACTTAAATTGCCTATTACAAAAAATACGGTCGTGGGCATGCTAACATTTATACTTGAAGACGATACTGCCATAAATGTCGAACTTTATCCGGATCGGGAAATTCTCCCGCAGAAAACAAAAAGCCAGGTCTTAAAGGAAAGAGTGCTAGAAAGCCGTGAATTAGTATATGTTATAATTGGGTTGATTGTTTTAGAGTTGATTATCGGTGCCTATAAGATTTTTAATTTTATCAAAAGAAAGATTATTAGTTCCAAGGCAAAAAAGACTCATGGACATATAAGTACCCGTAGCAGAAAATAAGAGGCTGTCATCCTGAGCAAAGCGAAGGATCTTAATTAAATCTGTGTATAACAGCTTGATTTTCTAGATTCTTCGGCCATTTTATGGCCTCAGAATGACACGTTCCGTATTTTGAGATAGCCCCTTTTAGTTTTCTTTTACATACTCAAATAAGCTTGTATAAACTCGTCAATCTCGCCATCCATAATCTTTTGAACATTGCCATCCTCATAGTCGGTACGGTGATCTTTAACCATGGTATAAGGACAGAACACATATGATCTTATCTGACTTCCCCAGGCAATATCCATCTGTTCGCCTTGAATCTGGCTTAGCTTTTCATTCTGTTCTCTCTCTTTCTTTTCTAAAAGCTTTGCCTTAAGCATTTTCATTGCCATTTCCCGGTTCTGTAGCTGTGATCTTTCGTTTTGGCAGGCAACAATTATTCCTGTAGGAATATGGGTAATACGCACTGCCGAAGAAGTCTTGTTTACATGCTGTCCACCGGCACCGGATGCGCGGTACACATCCATTTTCAAATCGTCCGGATTGATTTCCACAGTTACCGAATCATCTAATTCAGGCATAACGTCCATGGATGCAAAAGAAGTATGTCTCCTTCCTGACGAGTCAAACGGGGATATTCTTACCAAGCGGTGGACACCTTTTTCGGATCTCAGATACCCATATGCGTAGTCACCCGAAATACTTACCGTCACACTTTTAATACCGGCTTCATCACCGTCAAGCATATCTAAAACCCGCACCGTAAAATCGTTTTTTTCAGCCCAACGCGTATACATCCGAAAAAGCATCTGTACCCAGTCCATTGCCTCGGTACCTCCAGCCCCCGCATGCAGTGTAATTATGGCGTTATTGGCATCGTATTCTCCCTTCATTAGGGTTTCAAGTCTGAGTCTTTCATATCTTGAACTAATATCCTCAAAGCTATTGTTTACTTCTTCAAGTATTGTTTCATCCTTTTCATCCAACCCAAGCTCAACAAGTGTCAGGGTATCTTCGCAATCCTTATAAAGTAATTGATAATGCTCCAGCTTACTTTGAAGGCTTTTAGTGCGTTGTAATATTCTTTGAGAATTTTCAGCATCGTTCCAGAATTCTGGTTCTGATGCCCTGTGTTCTAATTCTTCCAGCTCGTTTTTAATCCCGGGCAGGTCAAAGTGAATCCCCCAATTCTTTGATACTTTTTTCAAGTCCTTTAAGCTCAAGACCTTTTTGCTCCAGCTCTAACAGGCTCACATCTATCATTCCTTCCATAAATAAAGTCTTTTTTATGCTTATTTATTATACTTACAATCATAACACTTTACAATGGTTATACGCAATTGTTGCTACCGCAACAATCATGGTATACTACTATCATGGAAAATGAAGTTAATTGTATTAATTGTCAATACTATTATATTACTTGGGATAAAAACCATCCCAAAGGCTGCCGTTATTTTGGATTCAAAGGGCGTATCATGCCGTCCCGAATGGTAAAATCGGCCAGTGGCGAAGAATGTAAAGGATTTTTACTGAAAAAATCACATAATAAATAAAAATAGTAACTAAGGTGGCAAATGGATCAGGAAAAAATTCTGGAAGTAGCAGTTAGCACAGGCACAAACCTACTAAGATTCGGTGCCGAAACTTACCGGGTTGAAGATACCATAAATAGAATATGCAAAAGTTATGGGCTTAAATGCGATGTTTTTGCGTTTTCTATATTCCCGAGATATTTCCTTTGGTACCCGGTGTGACAGCCTATCAAACAATGCAGAGTCTGGTAGAAAACAAGACTCAAGAAGCCGCAACACATGGGCTAAATACAGTTGTTAAAGCCTTTACCATCGCATTCGGCATAATGATAATAACCGCCGTATTCAGATTTGTAGGAAGGCTGAAACGAACTTCTGTAAAATCATAGGTTAGAATTTATTGAGGAAAAAAATAAGGAAGCTTACAATTAAGCCTCCATAATTTTATCGGCGATTCTTACAGCTTATCAGCAAACCCCATGATCACAGCCTCTTGTGCAGCCGCCTCTTCCGTCAAATATACCCGGGCAGAAGCATATTACAAGAACAATTATGATAATAATCCACCATATATTGTCGCCTCCGAATATGCCTCCCCCACCGCCGCCGCAACAGCAGTCTTGTTTACAACAATCACCCATAATAACACCCCATCCTGATTCAGCCTTCTTCATCTTATGCAAAAGACTATCGGGGTGACACTAGTCTAGACATTAAATCTCTTAAGCATTTCTTTATATAGATTTTTATATTCTTTAGCTGAATTCTCCCATGAAAAATCCTGATTCATGCAATTAATAACAAGTTTTTCCCATTCTGCTTTATTCCGGTATATTTCAATAGAACGGGCCACTGCATCCTTCATTTCGTGTGCATTGTAATTGGCAAAGGTGAATCCTGTGCCTTCTTTGGTGAACACATTATATGGCTTCACCGTATCCTTTAGGCCTCCGGTTTCTCTAACAATAGGAACAGTTCCATACCGCATGGAGAATATTTGAGAAAGCCCGCAGGGCTCATATAAGGAGGGCATCAGAAACATATCGCTTGCTGCATATATACGTTGTGCCAATACACCATCATATTTAATATTTGCCGAAACCTTGCCGGGAAGTTGGCTTTGGGCATATAATAAGAAGTCTTCATATTTCTTGTCTCCTGTACCCAATACAACGAATTGAATTCCCAGATCAATAAGCTCCCACAGCATATTTTTGACTAAATCTAACCCTTTTTGGTCCACAAGGCGGGATATGAATGATACCAACGGTACATCGTCTTTTATATCTAAGCCAAGCTCCTGCTGAATCTTACGTTTGTTTTTGTATTTACCG
>CAYMLJ010000100.1:0-4839 GCA_964391395.1 uncultured Ruminiclostridium sp.
AATTGTATTATCCATCCATAAAGCTGAGTTCTTGCAAGAAAGCTCTTGCTTGTGTTTTGACACTGCTTCATCATACTCTCAAGTGTCCTCAGATTTAGCATATACTTTATAGGCGAATATGGATCAAAAATAGTTTCAAATAATAGATTTTTAAGTTTCGCTTCATAATCGAGATCTAGTGTGCGAGGATAGGGAGCCTTTTTTCTTTCCAAAATGTCCGATGGAAGAAATCCACGTAAGGCTTCTCTTAGCAGGCCTCTATCCATATTATTAAGACGTTTTAGCTCTTGAGGGATATTCCAGAAATAATCGGTAATTCTGACATCGCAAAAGGGAACTCTGGCTTCTAAACCACAAGCCGTGCTCATTCTGTCAAGACGATCCAATAAACAAGGAAGATTCCAATAAAGACTAAACCACTGGGATTCGTTTTCTTTCCGAAGATGATTATCACATACAGCAAATTTCGGATAGTCTGCTAAGGCTTCCTCGTAACATTTTTCAATAAATTCATAGGGTTTTATCATATCTATGACATCATTTTTAAAAACAGAAATTTTCTCGGCCAGATTTGAGCTCCAAGGAAGACGTTTTCGTCCCGAAATAAAATGCTCGCTTGCCTTAATATTTGTACCAAATATCTCGTCTGAACATTCTCCTGAAAAGACGGTGCTGAAATCCTTTCTTATCTCTCGACATAAAAGAAGTAAAGAAGCATCTGAATCAGGCATTCCGGGTATACCTCTGGCCTCCTCGGCTTCAAGAAGAGATTCAATCATATCCAATGGGGACAGAATAATATAATGGTGCCGGGTTCCGGCTCGTCTGCAAACCCAGCGTATCCATGGGGTATCGGTTTCAATACCGCCTCCTCTTTGCCGTAAATACCGGCTGCTTCTCTCAAAATCCACAGACCATGTATTATATGTATTATTGTTCAAAAGCATTGGGTTATCTGTAACAATTGCGGTAATCAAGCTTGAATAAAGGCCTCCGGATAAAAGACCACAAAGTGGTACATCAGATTTCATTTGCCTTTTTACCGAGTCTGTTACGAGTTCACGAACAGTTTCAAGGGTTTTTCCTAGATCGTCCTCATGTTCCTGTTTCTCCATAATCCAATACCTAATGGATTTGGTTCCATTAGACGAAAAATGCAGATAGTGTCCCGGCCTTACCTGATGAATGCCCTTAATTATTCCACAGCCGGGCGTGTGGCGAGGACTTAAACATATCAATTCTGATAATCCTTCAACATCCAATGTAGCCTCAAATAACGGATGACATGTAATTCCTCTTATATCCGAAGCAAAAATTAGAATTCTATCGGTTATTGTGTAATATAAGGGCTTTGTCCCATGATGATCCCGTGCCAGAATTAATATGCCGTCTTCCTGTATCCAAAGCGCAAAGGAAAAGCTGCCATTCAATTTCTTAAGAAAATCCTCTTTCCATTTAACATAGGCATATATTAAAAGTTCTGAGCAAGAAAGAGCATTGTAGTCAACACCCAAAAAGTTTAAATCCGAGCTTATTTCGCTCCTATTAAAAATTATGCCGTCAAGTGTAAGAATATAGGTTTTACCTTCAATTACAAGCTCGCTGACGAATGAGCCTTTATTTGTTTGACCGATAGGGCCTGTTCGTCTTAAAAATGCGGCATGAGGCGAAATAAAATGTCCTGCTCCACTGGCTCCTCGGGAACGAATGGCCTCGGACATAGCACATATATTTACGCTTTTTTGCAAAATATCGTCAGTCGGGCTGACCATACCGGCTATTCCGGCCATAAAACCACTCCGGGAGTAAAGTGTACACTCACATACTATTCGGAGCATCATATGTTTGTTACGGGAAATCAAAGCAGGTAGAAGCCTTTTAATAAGCCATATTCAATAATTCTTTGATAAATATTCCGGGCTATAACGTTATTTGACATAAAATTATAAATCTTCTCATTATAATAGGCTTACATAAAGGTTCTAACAAATGAACAAGCATATAATCAAGGTTATGAGGCTTGTTCAATTTATTCCTTATCATAAAGAAAGGAGTAAAACAATAATATTTAAATGGAACGTAAAAGAAAAGAGAGGAGACGCGGAGTGGTTATATACGCAGATATTCTATTCTTCGAAAATTTGCTGGCAAATTGTTTAATACTTAAATTATCAAGTGCCATATCCGGGATTTCCCTCAAGACTATGAGAATGATATTTGCATCATCTCTCGGAGCCTTATATGCGGTTATTACCGTAGCCGTACCGAACATGGCCTTTATGTCGGCATTATTGACCAGAATTATAGTTTCTACACTGATGATATTGGTTGCATTCAAAATAAGAACTTTTCCTGAGTTCATGCGAAGATGGGGAATGATGCTTTTATCAGCTTTTTTACTTGCAGGGTGTACATATGCACTGTCAAGCTTTTTAGACGGCGGGGCAGTTTCTCGGGCCGGTTTCATGTATATTAGCCCCCAAGGAATACTAAAGGCATTTTTATTTTCTGCGGGACTTTGCATTGTCTTGGTAAGACCTATCGGGAGAATTCTTTCGGGTAAGGCTTTCAAGGAAGGGTCAATTATTCCGGTATATATCAGGGTGGAGGATAAATCGGTTCGCTTTTATGCATTGGTTGATACGGGAAACTCCCTGATTGATCCCATAACAGGCTATCCTGTAATGGTTGTAGAAGCAGATACTATAAAAGCTATTTTACCCGGCGAGGTTTACGAATCAGTAATATCAAATAACATGGGTCTATATACTGATCATGGAGAAAGTGCTTGGTTTAAACGAATACATCTCATACCTTTCAAATCTATAGGAAAGGAAAATGGTATGTTAACAGGCTTTCGCCCTGATAATATCCGGATCGGGCAAGAGGGATCATTTAAAGAAATTAATGATGTGATAGTAGGAATATGCGGCATGAAGCTATCGGGTAGTGACAGATATTCGGCACTGATAGGGCCGGCTATGCTTTCAAAAATATAACTCCATGGTAACAAAAGAACGATTTTTAATTTTGCCGGTATGAAGGGAGAAATGAAATGTTTGATAAGATGTTTGGGTTTATAATTACCCTGGTCAAAAATCAGAATCAAAGTGTGGGTAGCGGAATCTTCTATATAGGTGGTAATGAGATACTTCCGCCGCCGTTACAGCCAAATGAGGAAGCTTTACTACTGAGTAAGCTGGAAAGCGGAGACATGTCGGTAAAGCGAACACTAATCGAGCGAAATCTGAGACTTGTAGTATATATTGCCCGGAAATTCGAAAATACCGGGGTAGATATAGAGGATTTAACGTCTATAGGCACTATAGGCCTTATAAAAGCGATTAATACATATAATCCCGGAAGAAACATAAAACTGGCTACATACGCTTCGAGATGTATTGAAAATGAAATCCTGATGTATCTAAGAAAAAACAGTAGAGCTAAAAGTGAGGTGTCCTTTGAGGAGCCATTGAATGTTGATTGGGACGGAAATGAGCTTCTTCTTTCGGATATTTTAGGAACCGACAGTGATATCATTCAAAGAAATCTTGAAGAAGAAACTGATAAGAAACTTTTGGTTAGTGCAATGAATAAACTTAGTGGCAGAGAAAAGCGAATTATGGAGTTAAGATTCGGGTTGAATAATCATTTAGAAAAGACGCAAAAGGAAGTGGCTGATATGCTTGGGATATCCCAGTCATACATTTCCAGACTGGAAAAAAGGATCTTAGGACGCCTAAAAAGAGAGATATGCAGAATGCTCTAACTCGCTTGTCAAGGCCATATTAAAATATTTTCATCTTAAAAATCAGAATAAAACACATCCTCAAAGATAAGACTGTTATTTGTACAGAATAGATAACAGTCAGAAAGAGGTGTGTTGATTTTTATGAACAAAGTAGAGATTTGCGGTGTCAATACATCAAAGCTGCCCCTGCTATCAGGCAGTAAAATGAATGAGCTTATGAAAAAAATAAAGAAAGGTGACAAAAATGCCAGGGAAGAATTTATACAAGGTAATTTGAGATTAGTTTTAAGCGTCATTCAAAGATTCGGAAACAGAGGGGAGAATGCGGATGATCTTTTTCAGGTAGGTTGTATTGGACTTATCAAAGCAATTGACAATTTTGACGTAACACAAAATGTAAAATTTTCAACTTATGCAGTGCCTATGATAATAGGTGAAATCAGAAGGTATTTAAGAGACAATAACCCCATACGGGTAAGTCGCTCTTTGAAGGATATAGCGTATAAGGCGTTACAGGCCAGGGAAAAGATAATAGCAAAGGAATCTAGGGAACCAAATATTTCTGATATATCTAAAGAACTGGGTGTTTCGAAAGAAAGTGTAGTAATGGCTCTGGATGCTATACAGGAACCGATTTCATTGTTTGAATCAGTATACCATGACGGCGGGGATGCCATCTTTGTAATGGATCAGGTTAAGGATGATAAGAATAATGACGAAAAATGGCTTGAAAGTATTTCTATAAGTGAGGCTATGAGCAAGCTTAGCGAGAGGGAGAAAAAAATAGTTGATTTGCGGTTTTTCCAAGGGCGAACGCAGATGGAGGTGGCCGATGAAATCGGAATATCTCAAGCTCAGGTTTCAAGACTGGAAAAATCGGCCTTAAAACATATGCAGAAATATGTATAAATGATATAATGACCTCACCCGTTACCTAAATCGGAGATTTAGAACGGGTCCCGAGAGCATTGAATCATTAAGTAGGTCGGCCTGCTGCACAGGCCATGCCGTCTGCGACGGCACATAGCAATGAATTGCTATGCCTGAACTTATGGTATAATAAATGAGGGTTAACCCTCATTTTTTTT
>CAYMLJ010000100.1:4939-7238 GCA_964391395.1 uncultured Ruminiclostridium sp.
AAAAGTAAATAGGAAAATATGACGATAGATTAAATAGTACTAAAAATATATAATTGTAAGGAGAAAGTTTATGAAATGCCCTTATTGTTCCTTTGATGAAGATAAAGTTATTGATTCAAGGCCTACTGATGAAGGAGCCACAATAAGACGCAGAAGAGAATGTTTAAGCTGCCGTAAGCGATATACCACTTATGAAAAGGTGGAAAATATGCCGATCATGGTTATTAAAAAGGATGGTTCACGGCAAGCATATGACAGAGAGAAAGTAAGAAAAGGTATTCTACGCGCTTGTGAGAAAAGATCTGTATCAATAAATCAAATTGAAAAAATACTGGACATCATTGAAGGACAAATAAATAATTCACTTGAGCGTGAAGTTACTAGTGAGTTTATTGGGGAATTGGTGATGGAGAAGCTCAGGGAGCTTGATGAAGTGGCGTATGTCAGATTTGCATCGGTATATCGCCAGTTCAAGGATATCAATACATTTATGAACGAGCTGAATAAACTTTTACATGACAAATAACTGGAGGTTAGCTCTTGGACAATTTCGGCATCAAGAAAATAAATGATATAGTTAAAAGTACATTGAACGTAATTGAAGAGAGCAAGGGTGCGATATTTGATATATCGGAGAATGCCAGAAGAGAAGTGCATAATTTAAAGGACGAGCTACAATATTTAAAAGCCGAAGCATCATCAATTATGAGTGAATGTCAAAAGCTTGAACTTAGGGTAATAAAAAGTCGGCAAAGACTAGCCACCATTAATCGCAATTTTGACAAATATTCCGAAGAGGAAATGAAGCAGGCATATAAAGAAACTAATGAACTAATGGTAGATCTGGCTGTGTGTCGGGAACGCGAGAAGCATACAATATCAAGACGCAATGATGTCGAAAGACGGTTAAAAAGTGCGATTGAAACTGTTGGTCAGGCAGAAAAACTCGTAGCACAGGTTGGTACAGTATTAAACTATCTTTCAGGAGATCTTCAGAGGCTGGACGAGCATTTTGAAAACGCTGAGAGTAAAAGACTTATAGCTGTACGTATTATTAAAGCTCAGGAGAATGAACGCAGGCGTATAGCCAGGGAGATTCATGACGGGCCTGCCCAGGCCATGAGTAATGTAGTGTTAAAGGCTGAGATATGCGAAAAGATGGCCAACATTGATATTAAGAAGGCTATAGATGAATTAAGAAGCCTTAAAGATGTTGTTCGCTTATGCTTAAAGGATGTCAGAAGAGTAATATATGACTTAAGACCTATGTCTATAGATGATTTGGGGCTGAAGACTACCTTGCAGAAGTATATAGAGAGCTTCAAAAACGAGCACACTATACGAATTGAGTTAATGATAAAAGGTAATGACAATCGTATTAAAGACAGCAATATTTCCTTAGCAATTTTTAGAGTGGTGCAGGAAACCCTTAATAATACATATAAACATGCAAACGCAACATTTATCAGTATACAACTGGAATGCGCCGAAAATTCTATATTATTGAGAATAAAAGATGATGGAGATGGCTTTGACATTAGTTCTTTGCAAGTAATAGGCAGGGATGATGATGGTGGATTTGGCATAATTGGAATGAAAGAGAGAATAGAGCTTTTGGAAGGAACTTTTGCCATTAGTTCTGAAATTAATGTGGGTACTACGGTTAAGGTGAAATTACCCTATGAAATCCAGGGAGGTATCATATGACTGATTATATTAAGGTTATGATTGCGGAAGATCATTCAATGATAAGAGACGGGCTCAAGCAGCTGCTTGAGCTGGAAAACGATATAAAGGTCATCGCTATGTGTTCTAACGGAGAAATGGCGGTTGAGAAGTATCGAGAAGTGAAGCCGGATGTTGTTTTAATGGATATTAATATGCCTGTGCTAAACGGTCTTGAGGCGTTGGAACAAATAAAAGCATATGACAACGGAGTAAAGGCAGTAATGCTAACAATACATCAAGATAGAGAATATTTGCTAAGGGCTTTGGAACTGGGAGCGCTAGGATACATATTGAAGGATGCAGAAGCCAGTGCGCTTATTGAAGCAATAAGAAGTGTCAATAATAATCAAACTTATATACAGCCTATCATGGCAAGAGAGTTGGTAAATGAGTACAAGAGAATCAAAAGTGGTGGGGACGATCCAAAAAACCGCCTCACAGAACGAGAAACCGAAGTCCTTAAGCTGCTTGCAAAGGGAATGTTGAATAAAGAAATTGCAAATGCTCTTTTTATAAGCGAAAAAACGGTAAAGAACCATATATCAAGCATATTCCGTAAGCTTAATGTTCA
>CAYMLJ010000101.1:0-3453 GCA_964391395.1 uncultured Ruminiclostridium sp.
TTAAAACTATAATATTTTATTTATGTCTGGATTTTTAACTTATTTAGATATATAATTAACAGTGCACTAAAGATTGATACAATATGATAATATAATAGGCTATTGTCAGCATGTTATGTTGACACAACAATACACCCGGAGGTTGCGCAAGTTGCGAGATGTATACGAAAGTCCATTTAATAAACGTTATGCCAGCAAAGAAATGCTGGAAATTTTTTCGCCCCATAAAAAGTTTAAAACTTGGAGAACATTATGGATTGCACTTGCAGAAGCCGAAAAGGAACTTGGATTAGATATTACAGATGATCAAATTAGTGAGCTTAAGCTTTATAAAGATGATATAAACTATGAATTAGCAGAGAAAATTGAAAAGGAAACACGTCATGATGTTATGTCCCATGTACATGCCTATGGTGCTCAATGTGAAAAAGCAAAAGGTATAATTCATTTGGGTGCCACTTCTTGCTATGTAGGGGATAATACAGATATAATAGTTTATTCTGAGGGTTTAAAACTAATTAAGAAAAAGATTCTATCTATTATCACCAAGCTTTCACGATTTGCAAAAAAATATAAGGATATGCCAACTTTAGGATATACTCATTATCAGCCTGCACAGCTTGTTACCGTTGGAAAAAGAGCATGCTTGTGGATAATGGATCTATTATTAGATATTGAAGAGCTTGATTTTGTTATTGATAATTTAAAGCTTTTAGGAAACAAGGGGACAACCGGGACTCAAGCCAGCTTTTTAGCACTTTTTAATGGGGATCATGAAAAAGTAAAGAAGCTTGATAAATTGATTGCTGAAAAGTTAGGTTTTACAAATGTTATACCTGTATCCGGACAAACCTATTCCAGAAAACAGGATTCACGTATTTTAAATGTATTAAGTGCCATAGCCCAAAGTGCTTATAAATTCAGCAATGATATGAGATTACTTGCCAATCTTAAGGAAATGGAAGAACCTTTCGAAAAGAATCAAATCGGGTCATCGGCCATGGCATATAAAAGAAATCCAATGCGAAGTGAGCGAATTTCGTCTTTAGCACGCTATGTTATCGTTGATGCACTTAATCCTGCAATTACAGCATCAACCCAATGGTTTGAAAGAACACTCGATGACTCAGCCAATAAACGAATTAGTCTTCCTGAGGCATTTTTGGCTGTTGATTCTATATTAAATATCTATAATAATATTACAGACGGAATTGTTGTATATCCAATGATTATCAGAAAAAGGATACTCGAAGAACTGCCATTTATGGCTACAGAGAATATTCTTATGGAAGCTGTTAAGCGCGGCGGAGATAGACAGGTACTTCACGAGCGTATACGCATTCATTCAATGGAGGCTTCTAAAATTGTTAAAGAAGAGGGCAAACCCAATGACCTTATTAAAAGAATTGCAGATGATCCTCTTTTTGATATCAGTTTAGAAGAGTTAAATAATGTCCTTACACCCGAAAACTACATTGGGCGCAGTAAAGAACAAGTCGAAGAACTATTGTCCGAACATGTTTTACCTTTATTAAAGAAAAATAACGCACAAGAAATCAATATTGAATTGACGGCCTAAATAATGAAACAAAAGTCCTATTGATTATAGTCCGCTATTAATGTAACATTGTCATATCGTCTTATTGTAATTAATATATTAACCGGAGGTCATACGTTATGGTTGCAATTAATAAGTATAGTAATGTACCGCTTTATTGCCAGCTAAAAAATTTAATTATAAAAAAAATTGAGAACGGCGAATTTGAGGCTGACAAAAAAATTCCTTCAGAACAAGACTTTTGCGATCAATACGATATTTCAAGACCTACCGTTAGACAGGCAATAAATGAATTAACTGCAGCAGGTCAGCTCTATAAAATGAAGGGTAAGGGCACCTTTGTATCTGCACAAAAAACATATATCAGTATTAAGGATTATACCGGTTTTACTGATTCTATCCTGGATAGTAAGAATCCGTCTGAAAAAGATATAATATCTATTGAGGTTGTGACAGGGCAAAGCAATCCAAAAGTTTTAGAAGCATTCGGTATGAAACCGGAAGGGAAAAATGAATTTGCAGCTATTACATATACAAATACATTGAAAAATGATGTTGTTTCATTAAGCGTATCATATATTCCACTGGCTTTATTTCCTGAAATTTGTGAGGATATTCAGGCTAATAAGGATGTGCTACGAGGAAAATATCCTTTGATACCTAGCAGTACCAAAAGTATGCTGGATGTCATAAATACAGACCAGAGAGAAGCGATTTATTTGCAGCTTCAACCTGGGCAGCCCCTTATTAGGATTAACAATACTCTTTATTCAAAGAGCGGACAACCGGTAGAATATATAATAACAAAATATCGTGCTGATAAAACTAGACTTCAATTTGAAAATCACAAATAATAATTTATGCTATCATAATATATATAATAAAAAGTATAGCCGGCTTTATTGCCGGCTTATATTTTTATTGTTGCATATTCTGCTGCATGGTTTGATATTTTTGAGAGGCTGTCTGTACATCATTTAAATTAGCATTCTTAACATTGTACCAACCCTTTTGCTTCATAGTATCAAAAATCTCAAATTGTATTTGTTGCTTATCATTAATGATCTTAGCCATTTCTGAACGCAAATTTTCACAGGTTGATTCTGCTAGAAAGGTTCCGTAAGCGCTTATTATTTGTTTTTCGCTGCTCAATGCATCATTCATTATTTCCTGCTCGGTCAAATTCATTGCTTGTTGCATTTTTCTACCTCCTTATTGTTGTTGTGCAGGTTTATTATGAGAATTTAAATAGTTAAACAGCATATTAAAATGTTGTTTATGAAGCTGAGCGGCTTTAGTGCATACATCTTTCAACTGTGGGTCATTACAGCTCTGAGAATACATGTCAAGCTTTTTATAGTTTAGAGATTCATAGTTTAGCATGTCTTCCAAGATAGTCAGATTTTTGCTAGTAAGCATTGCTTGCCCCTGTTGCATTTGTTGATTGTTTTGTTGCATATATTAAACCAACACCTCCGTTATAATATAGTTTAAGAATAGTCTGCTCAAATAGTTGATGTTTTATAATTTTTTTATTTGGAATAAAATTTATTAACTTTTTTGAATATCTTAGCTAAACGGCCAATATACTTATACTGACCATTTGGGTCATGCATATCGCATGTACCGACAGATACTGAAGGGGGATTGGCTGTGGAGAGTTTATACAGCGTTTATAATGATATTGCGGAAAGGACAAAGGGAGACATATACTTAGGAGTTGTCGGACCCGTTAGAACCGGCAAATCAACCTTTATCAAAAAGTTTATGGAAACTCTTGTGGTGCCTAATATCAAGGATCCGTACGATAGAGGAAGGGCAATTGATGAAACGCCACAGAGTGCGTCAGGACGAATGATAATGACTACAGAGCCAAAATTCATCCCTAATGAAGC
>CAYMLJ010000101.1:3553-7200 GCA_964391395.1 uncultured Ruminiclostridium sp.
ACACAGTTCTCCAGAGCTGAATATCAGGATGCTGAAGAAAGTGTTATTAAGGAACTTAAATCTTCCGGGAAACCCTTTGTAATAATTTTAAACAGTGCTGTTCCTGAAGCGACAGAAACAAAAGAATTGGCGAAGGATTTAAGTGATAGGTATGCGAAACCTGTTATACCATTGGATTGTCTTAATCTGAATGTTCAGTCTATTAATAAGGTAATGAATGGTATTTTGATGGACTTTCCGATAAGTGAAATATGCTTCAATCTCCCTGAATGGATACTCTCTCTTGATAGCGAACACTGGCTAAGAAAAGAAATGTTTAATGCCATTAATGATTCCTTTATGGATAGAACCACATTACAATTAACCTATGATGCCGCAAACAGGCTTAATACATTTGAGTTTTTAAGCAAGGCTACTTTGAATGATATCCGTATGGGAACAGGCGAGCTAACAATGGATATAAAGCCTGCAGACGGCTTATTCTATCGCATCGTGAAAGAGGAAACAGGGCTTGAAATTGACGGGGAACAGCGATTATTTACTGTACTTAAAGATCTTTCCGGAATAAGAAGCGAATATCTCAAGGTCGAAGACGCTCTTGCAGAGGTTCGAACAAAGGGTTATGGTGTTGTTACTCCAAAGCTTGAAGAATTGACCCTCGAGCCTCCGGAGATTGTTAGGCAGGGAACACGTTTTGGAATAAAGCTTAGGGCCAGTGCTCCTTCCATACATATGATACGAGCAGATATCGAGACAGAAATAGCTCCTTTGGTCGGATCTGAAAAGCAATCCGAGGAACTGGTTAACTATTTGTTAAAAGAATTTGAAGGTAAACCCGAGAAGTTGTGGGAATCAAATATTTTTGGGAAATCTCTACATGAGTTAATAACAGAAGGTTTACAAAATAAGCTTTATAAGATGCCTGAGGATGCGCAGTTAAAGCTTCAGGAGACATTGCAGAAAATAATAAATGAGGGAAGCGGTGGACTAATCTGCATAATTCTATAATATTATTGTACATTGCATCAAAAGCCCTTTTTAGGGCTTTTTCTGTTATGTTTAAAAATAATTTTATGTACATTTATTATGTGATATTGGATTTATTTATATAAAACAGTGATATAATATTTATAAATAATGTACACCGAAAGGAGTATTTGTATGGTAGGACCATCCGGTGAAAAAAGAAAAAGAGGTAGGCCAAGAAAGAATTCTGTAGAAAATGTTACACAAATAATTCAGGCAGAAAAAAGAGGTCGTGGACGCCCAAAAAAGACACAATCTTCATTTTCTGCAACAGCAATTAATAAAACAGATAAAAGTTTTGACTTAAAAGAGCTTAATTATAAAACCGTAAACGTTTGGGATAACCCCCAATTTAATCGACGAAGCATAATGTCTTTTAGCGAGGGTTACAAATCCTTTATGAATAAGGCAAAAACCGAACGTGAATTTATAAAAGAAAGCGTTATATTAGCAAAGCAAAATAATTTTATAAATCTTGATGAAGCCGGTGATGTTAAGCTAAAACCAGGAGATAAAGTATACCGTATCTTTAAAGAAAAATTGATGCTTCTTGCGGTAATAGGAGATAAACCTCCGGAAGAAGGTACCCGAATTGTAGGTGCACACGTTGATACTCCGCGCATCGATATCAAGCAAAATCCTCTATATGAATCCACAGACATGGTTTTTTTTAAAACCCATTATTACGGTGGTGTTAAAAAGTACCAGTGGCTTGCAATACCCCTTGCTTTACACGGAATAATAGTTAAAGCGGACGGAACTAGCGTCGAGATTAATATTGGAGAAGACGAAAAAGACCCGGTATTTACTATCACAGACCTTTTGCCTCACTTGGCCAAGGATCAACTTGATAAAAAAGTTACCGAGGCTTTCCACGGCGAGAATATGAATGTTCTCTTAGGCTCTGAACCTGTGGCTGATAAAGAAAATAAAGAGCGTTTTAAAAGTAATATACTCAATCTCTTACATGAAAAGTACGGTATAATCGAAGAAGATCTTATATCATCCGAGCTTCAGGCTGTTCCTGCTTTTAAGGCCAGAGATGTCGGTATAGATAGAAGCATGGTAGGCGCGTATGGTCACGATGACAGAATTTGTGCTTATCCTGCGCTTGTATCGATTCTTGAAACTAAGAACCCAGAGTATACTGCCATTTGTTATCTAACCGACAAAGAAGAAATAGGAAGCGTTGGTAATACCGGTGCTGAATCTCGAGCACTGGAGAACTTTATTGCAGATCTTTGTGCTCTTACTACAGAAACTGCATATAATGATCGTCTTGTTCGGTCATCCTTAAATAAATCAAAAATGCTTTCAGCCGATGTAAACGCAGCCTTAGATCCTAATTATGAAGGGACGCATGATAAGCTGAATGCAGGATATTTAGGCAAAGGAATTGCGATAATGAAATATAGCGGCTCCAGAGGGAAATCCGGAGCGAGTGATGCCAGCGCCGAGTATTTGGGTGAAATCAGAAGGCTGTTTAATGATAACAATATTCCATGGCATATTACTGAGTTAGGAGCAGTTGATAAAGGGGGCGGAGGAACCATCGCCATGATGATTGCCAACCTTGGCGTTGATGTTATTGATGTGGGAGTACCCGTACTTTCAATGCATGCTCCATTTGAGGTAGCCAGCAAAGCCGATATATATTCGGTATACAGAGGCTATTACGTATTTTTAAGTAAATAATATTTTCATTCTGAACGAATCGTAACATCCACGCTGTCATACTGAGCGGAGCGCAGTCGAAGGATCTTTCACGTTAACAAAAAGATTCTTCGCTAAGCTCAGAATGACAAAAGGCTCTCAGAATGATGCACTTGGTTGTAATTAAGATGTTGAGCTAACATCTTTATCATTCTTATTTTTAGGCGAAATAGAGGAGAGGGGATTGCTTTTTACAGCATCCCTTAACTTTTCGTCATCTATATGTGTATAAATTTCTGTCGTTGCGATGCTTTCATGACCAAGAATGGCTTGGAGAGCGCGTATATCAACATTTCCGTGCTTATACATTAAAGTTGCTGCCGTATGACGAAGCTTATGAGGTGAGTATTTATCTGGGTCCAATCCCGAAGCATTAATATACTTTTTCACTAAATACTGAACAGTTTTCGGGCTTATTCGGACCTTGCGTTCGCTTAAAAACAGGGCTTTCGGGTCTTTTATTACTTTTAGTTTAGCTCGCTCAATCTTATAAGCCGCTATAGCATCCTGGCAGGCCTTATTTAGGTATACAGTGCGTTCTTTATTTCCTTTGCCGATTACAGTCAATGTATCACCGCGAATACTATTTACATTTATTCCCACAAGCTCGGACAGACGCAGCCCGCAGTTCATAAATAATACCAATATGGCATAGTCTCGAGCGACGTTTTTCTTTCCGTTGACGCTTTGAAGTAGGTTAACACTTTCTTCTAAATTTAAAAACTTAGGGAGTCTCTTGACAATTTTCGGGGATTCCAGCTCTGCAGCAGGATTATAATCTATAAGCTTTACCTTAGTATGCAGATATTTATAAAAAGATCTAAGACATGCAACTTTACGGGCACGTGTAATAGCTGTATTATTAAGCTCACGGCTTGTAAAAGCCATAAAGCTGTATAAATCGGTTA
>CAYMLJ010000102.1:0-7138 GCA_964391395.1 uncultured Ruminiclostridium sp.
TCATCTCCACCAAACGAAAGCCTTGAAAACACTATGTTTCGGGGCTTTTTTGTTTGTCTGTGTGAAGATAGAAAAGCTGAAAAAATTGAATAAAAATTGAATGGGAGAATTTATTGGAACAGTATTTATGAATACCATTAAGTCTGAATCTACAGTTGATTCCAGAAACACACATATTCAGTTTTTTGTATAGACTGACAATTTGATGAGGGATGAATATACTATGACAAGTGCAGATGTTGGTGTGGAATGGTAAGTTGTAAAATTAAATGCCGCAGAGCATAAAAAAAGTGACTCATGGTAAATCCAATGTATAATGTTTAGTGTTAAGCAAAACATTGCAAAGGAGAAAACCATGAGTCAAAAGAATTATACCGTAAAAAGCAGAAAAAACAAACACCTAACTGAGCGTGAAAGGTATAGAATTGAAGTATTGCTTAAAGAAAATATGACAGTATTGTATATAGCAAAAAGGCTGGGAAGGCACAAACGAACAATAGAAAGGGAAATTAAAAGAGGTACTGTCCGCCTTCTAAGCAGTGACTTAAGTTATAGAGAAGAATACTGTGCCGATGTAGCTCAAAGGATATGTGATGAAAATTCAAAAAACAAGGGCCCTAACCTTAAGATAGGGAAAGATCACAAGCTTGCTAAACATATTGAAAAAAAGATAATAAAAAATAAGTATTCACCAGATGCAGTAATTGGAGAGATCAGGGAAAAGGGATTAAAATTTGAGGCTAGCATATGTACAAAAACGCTGTATAACTATATAGACCAAGGGATATTTGCCAATATTACAAACAAAGACCTTCCTGTAAAGAAGAATGGAAAAAAGGGCACCTACCGAAAGGTCAAAATTGCCCGTAAGAACCTTAAAGGTACCAGCATCGAGGAAAGACCAGCGGAGGTTGAAAAGAGGGAGGAATACGGACATTGGGAGATGGATTGTGTAGAAGGCAAGAAAGGCAAAAGCAAGGCTGCATTGCTAGTTTTAAGCGAAAGAAAACGAAGAGAGCAAATCATCTATAAACTGCAGGATATGACTCAAAAAGCGGTGATAGGTGTACTAAATGCTCTGGAAAGAAAACATGGCAGGTACTTTGAGGAAAAGTTTAAGTCCATCACCGTAGATAATGGGAGTGAGTTCCTGAATTTTAAAGACATGGAGCGCTCGATTCGAAACCCAAGGAAACAGAGGACAAAGATATACTATGCACATCCCTACAGTTCATGGGAACGTGGTACAAATGAAAATTCAAACAAATTGATTAGACGGTTTATCCCCAAAGGCGCTGATATAGGCAAGGTTAGCAAGGAAGAAATCAAATATATAGAAGAATGGATAAACAACTACACAAGAAGAATATTCGGATATAAATCAGCAAATGATTTAGCAAGTTAAAAAAAGAAACCTTGGAACTCTGTCCCAAACCCTGTCCTCGCCGGAAGGCAGCGGGTCTGTCGTAACAGACCGAGGACAAAAGGATTTATGAACACAGGATGTAAAGGGTAAAATGAACGAGCAAAACTTGCTCGCCTTGACATCCTCCGACTTAGTAACTAACAATATACATTATAAGGGTATTGCCAAAATATGTACGGCATTTAAACTTGCAATTTTCACTTTTACCTTTCATTCACCATCGAAACCGACTTGCTCCGGATTTTGAACGGTTTTTGTTCAGAATTCGGGGTAAGTACTGCGGATGAGGGGTTTGGGGAGCCACCGCGGAGCTGCTCCCCAAGGGTTTCATCGCAAATGCGATTTTACCTTGTCTGGGAAGAAAATCGATAGCTGTAATAGGATCTGCCCACAGTACTGAATCCTACCCGTCCATTTTTTCAAAATATCAAGTGTTGCAAGATAGAGCATCTTTAAGAGCGATTCGTCATTGGGGAAGATACTTTTTCCCTTTGTCAATTTTCTTAACTGCCGATGGTAGCTTTCTATCATGTTCGTAGTATATATCAGCTTTCGTATTTCTGCAGGGTATTTGAAGAAGGTTGCCAACTCTGACCAGTTATTCCACTAGGGAAGCTACAATCAGCGGTTATCTTTCGCCCCAGGCCTTTTAAAACGACCCAATTCCTCCACGACAGCATCTTCCGACGCTGCCGTATATATCGGTTTGAGGTGCCGAAGTAATTTTCTTGACGTCCTTGTAAGATACATATTTGATGGAATTGTGTATCTGGTGAACAATGCATTTCTGAATATCAGCCTCAGGGAAGCAGGATCCGATGGCCTAGCTGAAACCATTCAGGTTGTCCACGCTGATGATAAGAATGTCATTTACCCCACGGTTGTTTAGTTCATTGAGAAACACCAACCAGAACTCCGACGTCTCATACTCCCCAATCCACATACCCAGCACATCTTTATTGCCATCCAAATCAATGCCCACGCACATGCACGCTGTCTTATTGAGGATATGCTTTTCTTACGTTTTCAAGCTTGCCCGTTTATTTACAACGCTGCAAGTTCTCTAATCTTTTTCACAAAACCTAAGACATCTCGGCGTTCAATCTCATTTATACAAAAACCATCGTAGAGTAACCATTTCTTTTCTTGGCGAATTAATTCATTTGTTATCCTTGAAAACACCTTTATGCTTTGCTCGAAAACGCCTTCGCTCCAAATTGTGTGGTAGTATCCACGATCTCCACCAAAATCATGAGTATTAGGCTCCAAAAATGTTCTCTTAAATCCGAATTTGGGACAAATACCTTTTATTTCTGCGAAGTACGTCTGCACATATGTATCATCTGTAAAGGGTACATGATAAGTATAAGTCATTACTAATCCTCCGAATATTATTATAGCTTACAACTAAATCCAACAACCCATGTAGTTAATATTAATTCCCTTCTTATGCTGAATATTGGTTTATAAATTCGTTAACAGTCACATTTTCTCTTTTCGAAAGGGTAGCGATATGTTTATGCAGCGGACTTTCCTCTGCACAAACTTGCCGAGCCCTTTCACGACTTGTTACCTTCATATGCTCAGCAAGCTGCTGGAAAGTAAGCAAATTTTTCATGCGGTATATGGCAATACAATTACTGGGATGTTCTGTCTTAGAGGGGTATGGAGCTCTTTTGCGAAAATCAGGGTAGTCAGTACGTATTAGTTCATCCACACTAACTCCGAGAGCAGACGATACCTTACGGTAATTGTGTGAACATATTCTGTCTGGATTAATTGTCTCTTCCATTGTCTTAAGTGTGGGAATGCTAATGCTGGTAATTTGAGATAAACTTTCGCGCGACATCTTTGAAATACGGAAAAATTTGACACCATTCATATTTTTATACCTGTTCCTTTCTTTTTAGTCACCCTGTAGCTTACAGGTGTGAAATCATATTCAGAGAGTAAATTTTCGACTGATATTATTTTTCTTCCGCATATTTCTGGGTTGTCAATGAAAAAGACGCGGTGGACTTCGTAGCAGCTACCTTTTTTGAGACACTCTTTTGCTTTTTCGAGTTCATAGTCGGTGAAATAAAATGCATCATCGGCCTCACCGGTTGTGCTTTTCACCTCAATTACAAGTGGAATGCCATTTTCATGAAAGCTTAAGATGTCGAAATGTGAGGATTCTTCATTTGCGAAATTTGGGTTGACTGAATTCTCCAAACCTGTTCCGGTAAGCTTTTTAACTTCTTGATTGTAAACCCATTCCTCTCCCTTTCGTCCTGTTTCTACATTTTTCTCATGTTGTTGTTCAATACGCTCCTGCATACTGTGACTAATTGTTGGCGGTGTAGTAAAGGTGGAGAAAACGCCTAATAAATCATCATCTAAAAATACTGACAAAGGTATTCCAAAATATTTTGACAATACCATGTACTTTCCCATGAGCGCATTATAAGAGCCTTTTTCAATGCGGCAAATATCATTTTGACTGAGTCCTGTTGCTTTTGATAATTGCTTCTTTGTCAAGCCGAGGCGGACACGAAGGTAATTGAGAACTGATACAACATTTGTCATAATTATTTTATCTCCTTTACAAATGCTTTGGTATTCACTACCGATTTATCTTGTGCGACTGTGGTTGACGAGGCACGGGGCTTGTAGTAGCGGTTGGTGTGATACTGTAGATTTTCAAATTCAGCCTTTCCTAATTGCATGAAAAACAGTCACAATAAAATTGTTAAGTGAAAAACATTACTCCATGCTAATGTGATAAAATCTTTTCAAATTAATTTAGAAAAGGTAGGTTTTCACATTGGTTCTATACAAGTATGTTAGTCAGCCAATCCGTTCCTATTGTATGGCTTCTAAAAAGATTTCAACCTTCAGGCCTCAATCCTGTCAATTCTGCCGCGGAACAAAATTCCACGGTCATGGCTGGAGAAGAAGATATGTCCATCATGATGGTCAAGATCGACAAATCCTAATCCAGCGCTTTAAATGCTGTAATTGCAGTAGAACAGTAACTATTCTCCCATCGTTCCTGACTCGTAAGTATCACAGACGAAGCATTAGAAATGCTAGGAGTCATGACAAAAGTCGAGTACACAAAGCTTGTTGAGTTAACTAAAAAAATAACCAAAGTAATAAAGGATGAGCTTGCAAAGAAAGATATTGAATTATATGACATTAAACTAGAGTTTGGAAGAGTTGGAGAAGACAAACATATAGCTCTAATAGATGAAATTTCCGGCGGAAACATGAGAGCTTATATGAACGGGCAGTATATAGAACCCATTAAGTTAGAGCAATTGATGTTAAAATAGTAATGGATTATAGAGGGGTAATACAAGTTATAAGGGGACAGGTATGAGACTAAATAACTTTATTAGTTCAACAGGGCTTTGTTCTAGGAGACAGGCAGATGAATTAATCAAACAGGGAAAGGTAGAGATTAACGGTAATATAGCCACAATTGGATTAGCGGTAGACCCAGAGGATAAGGTTTGGGTAAATGGCAAACCACTAAAGCAAAAAAAGACAGATGTATATATTGCCTTAAATAAACCGACGGGTATTACTTGTACGACAGAGCGGCATATAAACGGGAATATCATTGATTTTGTAAACCACCCCGAACGTATTTTCCCAATAGGGAGATTGGATAAGGACTCTGAGGGATTAATTCTTCTAACGAATGACGGAAGTATCGTTAATGAAATCTTAATGAATAAGAATGAACATGAGAAGGATTATATTGTAACTGTAAATAAGGCTATTACTCCTGCTTTTATTGGGGATACGTCAAAGGGAGTACGAATTTATAATCCTGTTAAGAATGAATATACGCTGACAAATCAATGTAAGATAGCGAAGATTGATACCAGATCATTTAAAATAACGCTTTCTCAAGGACTAAACCGGCAAATCAGAAGGATGTGTACGCAGCTGGGCTATAAGGTGGTAAAACTAAAGCGTATTCGCATTATGAATATTGAATTGAAGAACTTACCGGTAGGAAAGTGGAGGAACTTAACAGAAGAAGAGGTAAGGGATTTATTAGCTAAAACAAAATTAGATTTGGATATAAGAGAAGAGACGTAAAAAGGACAGGCTTCATTTGCACCGGGATCCTATAAGCATTCAAGTAATCGGTAAATTATAGATGGGCATTTTGCGATGTATCCCATTTTGAGCCCCGCAATACAATATATTGCGGGTATAACAGTAGTAGATCACTATATATTGTATTGCTAAAATATATTAAGGTTACATCGCAAAAAGCTTAGATGGAATTATTACTAATTGTAGCAATCGAATGTTATAATAGAGTAAAACCACTATGGAGGTGGGTGTGAAAGGCGGTTAACGTGGATAAATCGTTTTTACAAATCACCAATAATACAAAAGGCAAAATAAAAAATATCTTCAATTACAAGAAACCCGGCTTCTGGGTAACACTGGTAGCTGTTGTAGCTATGGTACCATTGGGCATAGGCTTTCTCAGCAATCCTAAAGAAGATGAAACTCAAGATAAAAAAACAAAGGTTTCAGAGGCCAAAACAGTGAAGGACTATGCGTGGGAGATTGTAAAAAATCATATTTCAGTTTATAAAGATTCCTATTCATCACAACCTAGGTTTAAAATCACAGATAGTCAAATTACAAAATTAGAAAACATAGAGACATTTGAAAACATACTTGCATCTCCTATAGAGATATGGGAATTAAAATACAAATTAAAAGCTAAAACTAAAAAAGTAGAGCTTAGAGATGGGATGCAAGAAATCGGCGGTTGGCTTATTGACGAAGACAGTTTGGGCAAACCATATTTAGCCTTTGAAATGGAAGGACAAAGCAGGAAGTATTTGGGATGCTTTTATCCGCATGAGTTTGAATTTAAAACATTGGCTAATCTAGAAATGGGTCTAAGAATCATGTTGGAGAGAACCGGAGTGTTGCCAAAGGAAAGCTATGGTGGAAATCACGTAGCAGTGGCCTTATCCTTGCCTACAGGCGAGACCAGTCAATTGCTTTTATCCCAACCAGTTGTTCAAGGGGATAAGGGTATCTGGATTGTAGAAAGATGGATGAATGAAGATGGAACTATTTATTATGAGTTTCCGGATACGGATATAAAAATTGCTGATTATTATAAGAATATGCAGGAGCAGTTTAATAATGGCGAAAAATTATCGCTGGGGGACCCAGTAGGGGTAGCCTATGATTTTATAATAAATAAGCCGGGCTATGCATCTGTAAAAAAGAGCAGTTTAGTTGTAAGGAATCCGGCAACAGCCGCAGATTTCATGGAGACACCCACAAGCCATTATATGGGGTATATCTCTGGTTTGAGTAGTGATATAAGCGGGGGAAGAAGTTTTATTTACATAAATAGAGTTGAAATTTCTGGAGCAGAAGATATAGAAAGACTAAAGGAGCTAGATATAAATCCCGAGGAAGAGTTGCTAGATCTATCAGATAATTCAGAATATAAGCTTGTAAATGAAGAAGACATATTAAATCATAAAGTTGTAACTAAAGAAGAGTTCAAAGAGTACATATATGATGCCCAAAATAAGAAATTGTTTAATGTATATACAAAGAATGGAGATATAATAAGGATTGAAGAGCAATATATTCCATAAAATGCAAGGGCCAAAGGTTAAATCTTTCGACATAAGGTCGATATATATATAGGAAGAAAGCTTAAGGAGGCAA
>CAYMLJ010000103.1:0-1643 GCA_964391395.1 uncultured Ruminiclostridium sp.
TCATCCTGGAGAGTAAATTCCTTAACATGTTTATAAACAACCATACTCTTATTTATATTTTTAACCTCTTTTTCAATAATTTCTTCAGCAGTTGATCCGGGTGCTGAATTGTTTTTAATGTCTTCTTCAATTTTCTCTTTATCGGGAACTATTTTTGCGCAAATAACAGTATCACCATCTGATTGACCTTTGCCATAAACCAGTGATTCCTTAATATATGGGCTTCTGTTTAAAAGAGTTTCTATCTCTTCGGGAAATACATTTTTCCCGTTTCCAGTTATAATAACATTCTTCTTTCGTCCTGTTATATGAACAAAGCCGTCCTCATCAATAAAACCGCTATCACCTGTATAGAACCAGCCATCTTTAATAACCTCTGCCGTAGCCTCCGGATCATTATAATACCCCAGCATTACACTTGAGCCCTTACATTTAATCTCGCCAATACCGTCTTCATCAGGACTGTCTATCTCTACCTGAAGATTAGGCAGAGGAAGACCTGCCGCTTCATCCTTATAGTAATTATTTCTGTTTAATGCCACTATAGGAGCACATTCGGTAAGACCATAACCCTGAACCAAAGAAATCCCCAGTTCTCTTAAACCCTTTGCTATCTGAGGATCGATACCGGCAGCACCACTGATAAACATTCTGATATATCCACCTAAGGCTTCATGAATCTGTTTAAATAATTTATTGCGAATATCGATATTAATTTTTCTTAAGGTATTACTCAGGCCAATAGCAAATTTTATTTTTTTCTCGCCTTTGGATTTTATGGCTTGGTTCATAATTTGCCTGTACATTGATTCAAAAACCAAAGGTACGCCCAACATCATGGTTGCTTTAGATTCCTTAAGATTTTTCACTATATGCCTTAATCCTTCGCAGTAAGCAATGGTACAGCCCCTGTAAAGCTGGCATAAAAAACCGCAGGTACATTCATATGTATGATGTATGGGAAGAATGGATAAAAATATGTCCTTATCGTCTATATATAGCATTGAGCACATGTTCATAAGATTCTCGCAAACGTTCTTATGTGAAAGCATCACTGCTTTTGCAGTATCGGTAGTACCGGATGTAAAGAGTAGCATATTCATAGCTTCAGCATCAATCTCGGCATCAAGAAACACGCGATTACCTTCTTTCAATAGATTGTGTCCCTTTTGTAAAAGGAGATTAAAAGAGAGAATATTTCCATCGTCCTCTTCGGCATCCATACTTATAAAATATCGCAGGGTCGTATTCTTTTTTGTTAATATTTCGATTTTGTCCTTAACGTTTCCCGAATAAATAATGGCATCAGCCTTTGAACGCTCTAACAAAAGCTCTATCTCATTTGGCGGCAATTCTTTATCCAATGGCACGATTACCGCAGTTCCGTTAACAATGGCAAGATATGATATTGACCATTCATAACGATTTTCACCGATAAGAGCTATTTTCCCATCCTTCAAACCCAAGTTTACCAGTGCCGTTCCAAAGGCTTCCACGTCGGATTTATATTGTTTATAGGTTATTGCAGCATAATCAGCCTGTCCCTTAGGCTTAGACAAAAAAGCTGCTTTTTCTCCGTAAAGCTTTACACTGGAATCAAGCATGTCCTTAAGGTCCTTAATAGGTCTAACTTCATAAAGATC
>CAYMLJ010000103.1:1743-6935 GCA_964391395.1 uncultured Ruminiclostridium sp.
TGTATTGCAAAAAAGGCTGAGGCTAAAGAACCTGATATTAAAGATGCGGTGGACTATGTCCTTACCTTCCAGGAAACAAAAGAGCTTTTTGATCTTGCAGAAATTGATTTTTCTGCTTTACCCGAAGATTTACGAGATCATTCCTCTAAAGCCGGTAGGATATATGCCCGAACCGGCGGTGTCAGCGAAGCTGTACAAAGCACTCTAAACCGGTTGAATCCCGGCAGAAAAATACCATTAAGGGCGACACAAGCCAATGGTGCTGTTGAGTGTAAGCGATTACTAAAAGATATAGCCGAGGGAGAAATAAAAGCTAATTTTATGGAGGGAATGGGTTGTGTCGGTGGATGCGTCGGTGGCCCTAAGGCACTTATTCCCTATAAAGAAGGTACCGAACATGTAATAGAGTATGGGGATCTTGCCACATATAATACGCCCATCGATAATCCTCATGCCATTGAGCTATTAGAGCAGCTTGGTTTCCATAGCATTGAAGATTTACTTGAAAGGGATAATTTGTTTATAAGAAAATTTGCAGAGCCTGCTACTAAAACCGACAGTTAGCTGGCAATTATCTTAGCTTCCTCATTGTATTTTGTATTCTCTTCGCTTAATGGATTTGATGAGGATACAATAATGCATCTTATGGTAACGGTGGCAATAACGATAATTCCTCCTATTATAGAAAGGATTCCCGGTATTTCGCCAATAATTAAGATGACCCAAATAGGATTCAGTATAGGCTCTATCATAGTAATAAGGCTGGCTTCAAGAGCTGTGGCATCCTTAATTGCCTTACTGAATAAAATATATGGAATTCCAAGCTGAACAACACCCAAGATAACAAGAAATAACCAGCCCTTTGTATCGGGAACAGCTGTGAAAAGAAAAGGCATGCCTATTATCGCAGTTATCGCATTCCCTAAAATGACCGATTCAATAGTTGAACCGTTCTTTTGCAATCTCATTAAAACAGTAAAAAGAGCATAGCTAACGCCGCTTAGCAGAGCCAGTATATTCCCTGCAAGGCCTTTTGCGTTCAAACTTTCCAAGAAAAACAGTACCATACCTCCGATTACCACAGCTATGGTCACCCAATCAATGGCTTTTGGTTTTTCTTTAAGAATCCAGGTACTGAGCAAAGCTACAAAAATAGGAGCCGTATATTGCAGAAGTATAGCATTTGCCGCTGTTGTAAGCTTCGTACCCGCAACAAAACAAATCACCATTGAGGCATAAGCAACCCCTGCTGCAATTTGTGGAAATGACCAGTTAAACTTAGGTTTTTTTACATATAATAAAATGATTATACATGAAATAGCAGATCTCGTTCCCGATATAGCCAGAGGATGGGCATTTACCGATTTAATCAAAATCCCGCCAAGACTCCACATGATCGCCGTAACCGCTAAAAGAACAATTGCGCTTACTTTTGTATTTTTGTTTTTCACGACGAAAACCCCTTTGCTGCAAAACTTACCTATCAATCATACAAGTTTTATATGAAATAAACAAGCAACAAAAGCGGTTAGGAACATGGGGAAACAAAAGAACTGTCCCCATGTTTCCATTTACTTTATCTGCGGATTAATTTTGTTCTTCGGCTCATTGTAACTGTTTAGGCCGTATTCTGCTGGACCTTCCAGTACATTTCCCTTATAATCAAATCTGGAGCCGTGGCATGGGCAGTCCCATGACTTTTCTTGAGAATTCCACTTTAGCTCACAGCTCATATGGGGACAAGTAGTGTCTACAAGAAAGATATTTTCCTCTTCATCGCGATAAAAGCCGCAGCGTTTCCCGCCTACATTTACTATTACTCCAATTCCTTTCTCCTCGGGAAGCTCTGTCTCGCCTAGAGTCAGCTTACCTGAAATCCATTGAACAGCCATATCGGCGTTTTGCTTTAAGAAATTTAAGGACACAAAATCTTTAACCCGCAAATGGGTAAACAATTCTTCGTAAGGAGATGCACCGTCTAGGATAAGATCTTTAATGAGCGTAGCAGAAGCTATGCTATTTGTAAGTCCCCATTTTGCGAAACCCGTGGCTATAAAAATATTCTTATTATCGGAGTTTATATAACCGGCATATGGAATATGATCATGGGGAATATAATCTTGAGCTGACCACTCGTATTTTACCGCATCTGTATTAAATGTTGCTTTTGCATAATCCTTGAGATTTTGATAGTGATCAGTGTCTTTGTGTCCTACTTTATGGTTCTCTCCCGATAGCATAAGGATCTTTTCCTCAGGGATGTACCTAAGTGAAATAGTAGGATCCTCAGCATTAATGAAATGCGCCTCAGGGAAAGAATCCATCTCAATACCGATAATGTAGCTTCTTTCGGGCTTAAGGCGGGAAAAATAGAAACCTCTTCCATCATAACAGGGATAGTGTGACGCAATAATAACATTCTTAGCAGTTATTTTATTCTTGCTTTTGGTTTCAATAACACATTCCTTGCCCGGGTGGAAGTCAATAACCCGAGTGTTTTCGTATATATGCGCCCCTTGTTTTATTGCCTGCTCAACCAAGCCGTCTATAAAACGCTTTGGGTGAAACTGAGCTTGGTTATTCATCTTAAGCGCGCATAAAACATCAATAGGAAGAGGGATCTGCTTTTCAAAGGAACAATCCAGGCCCATTTGCTGATAGAGCTCAAACTCCTTCTCCAGCTTGCTTTCATATTCAGACGAATTTGTAAAAAGATATGCAGGAAGTCTTTTAAACTGACAGTCTATATTATATTGCCGCGAAGTGTCATCTATGAAGTTAATTGCTTCGGCATTTGCCTTATAGTATTTCTTTGCTATATCTAATCCGTAATTTTTTTCAATTTTAGAATATACATAACCGTGCTGGGCAGTAGCCTTTCCGGTATTTCTGCCGGTAGTTCCATACCCAACTCGATTAGCGTCAATAAGTGTTACATTCAAGCCCGCCTTTGTTAGCAGGTACATACACGTAACACCGGCCAAGCCACCGCCAATTATCAAATAATCTGTTGATATATCTTCATTTAATGGTTCAAAATTTCTTCCCTCAGAGCTTGATAACCAATATGGTGTATTCATAAACATATCTCCTTTAACCATTCAATCACAGTTTATTGTGCGACAATAAAAGAAAATAATACAAATACACCAAAAAATATTAATTTCACTCACATAAGCGGTGCAAAAAGTCTTAAGAATCCCCTAGCAATTCGCTTTAACGGTTTTACGTTCAAACAATTTTCAAGAGTAATTTCCTGACATTTTTCAAAGGTTTCTACAAAATCATTCTTTATAGCCTTTATCGATTTAGTTTTATACAACCACACACCGCACTCAAAGTGGAAGTATAGGCTTCGGTAGTCAAGATTAATTGAGCCTACAGTTCCTAGAACATCATCACATACAAAAGCTTTCGAATGAAGAAAGCCTGGGCTATATTCAAAAATTCTTACTCCCGCTTCGATGAGAACCTCATAGTAGGATTGGGTTACCAAAAAAACATACCATTTATCCGGAATATGCGGAGTTACAATTCGGACGTCTACGCCGCTTTTTGCAGACAATTTAAGAGTAGTTATCATCTCATGATCTAAAACAAGATATGGAGTAAAGATGTAAACATAATCTCTGGCTCGGCTTATCATGTTTATATAAGTGTATTCGCCTACCAGTTCATTGTCCAAGGGACTATCCCCATAAGGTTGAATATAACCGTCCGATTCATATAAACCATCACAGATTGTGCATGCTTTAAGTGATTCATAGTCTTCCGGTTCATTTGAAAGATATGACCACAGTTGCAGGAAAATCACCGTCATGTTCCAAGCCGCTTCACCTCTTACCAAAATTGCAGAATCCTTCCAATGCCCGTATCTTTCGTAAGCATTTATATATTCGTCAGCAAGATTAATGCCTCCGGTATAAGCGGTATGCCCATCAATTACTATAATTTTTCTATGATCTCTATTATTCATCCTGACTTCCAGCAAAGGAGTAAATGGGTTAAATACGTAACATTTTATGCCCTTTTCTCGAAGCCTATTGTAATACTTATAGGGAAGGGTTGTCAGACAGCCCGCATCATCGTACATTACGCGGACATCAACACCTTTAGCCACTTTTTCCTCAAGAATACTCAAAATAGTATTCCACATCAGGCCTTCCCTGATTATAAAAGTCTCTATGAATATAAATTTTTCTGCTTTTTTCAATTCTTCTATAAATGAGACAAAGAACTCTTCACCCGATGAATAGTATATAGATTCCGAATTGTCATAAACCGGAAACCCGGAAGCCTTTA
Organism: uncultured Ruminiclostridium sp.; assembly: GCA_964391395.1. Lineage (GTDB taxonomy): Bacteria > Bacillota > Clostridia > DSM-8532 > DSM-8532 > DTU059. Next base: position 6,046 of record CAYMLJ010000103.1, read on the forward strand.
ATATATATCTGGACTGATTTGCAATGCTCTTGTCCTGCTTATCAAGCTCATCCATGATATGTGCACGCTGCTTCAACAGAGGTAATGCTTTTTTATGGGAAGCATCTAATTTATCACGAAATTTCTTATTTTCTCCGTTTGACCTTAATAAAACGTATAAAATCCCACCAAAAACAGGGAATATAAGAATGGGAATAACCCAAGCCAGCTTATGAGCAGGATTGCTTCTTTGGCTTGCAATAAAAAATACAACAATCAGACTTAATAAACCAAAGACAAAATAGAGATATACAAAGGAGGTGCTCAGCTTAACCGTCAAAATTATCAACAAAGCAATTTGAAATATCATTAATCCAGCCATTACCATAAGTCTACTGAATAATACTCTTAATACTTTTTTCAAATTCTATCTCCCTTTAATTTTAGTGCGGTTAAATGAATTATTTAATTATATCATAAGCTAATGATTAAGTGATTTATTCCTTGTCATCGTATCATATTATTACCAAGTATAAATACTAATTAAATAAAAAACTACTGCATTAAATCAAATATTGTAATTTCTCTTCCCTCATTTTAACACGCAAGTTTTATCTTTTTTTGTTCACACTATTTCATGGACATCTTTTTTGATGTGTTAATTCTTACGGCAAGGAGGTGATAAAATATGTCTAGGCCGAAAACGCCTATTGTCCCTTCGAGCCGTGAAGCTTTGACTAGATTCAAACTGGAATGTGCCCAAGAAATCGGTCATCTTCAGTATTGTAAAGAAAACAATGATCATTATAAAGGCGACCTTCCTTCCAGCCAAAATGGCCATGAAGGTGGCCCTATAGGTGGTCAGATGGTTAAACGTATGATTGAGATGGCTGAAAATAGCATGAAATAAC
>CAYMLJ010000104.1:0-6920 GCA_964391395.1 uncultured Ruminiclostridium sp.
ACATCTGCTTCTTCGGTCGTTTCACTCCCTCACAAGCAGTGTTACGGCCGCAAAAGAGGAAGGCTTTTGGCCTTCCAAATATTTAATATATTTTTCTTCTATATTCTTGCAACGCCCGACTTTCTGGCTGCTTCTGCTACTGCTTCGGCAACGGCTTTAGCCACTCTTGGGTCAAAAGGCATAGGAATGATGTACTCATCTGATAGTTCTTCAGAGCCGATAAGGTCCGCTAATGCATATGCCGCAGCTATTTTCATCTCATCGTTTATATCACTTGCTCTAACATCAAAAGTACCGCGGAAAATTCCCGGAAAAGCAAGTACATTATTTATTTGATTTGGAAAATCGCTTCTTCCTGTTGCAATGACCTTTGCCCCACCTGCTTTCGCATCATCAGGGAAAATCTCGGGCGTAGGATTTGCACATGCAAATATAATTGCATCTTCAGCCATAGTTTTTACCATATCGGCAGTTAATGAACCCGGGGCTGAAACACCGATGAATACATCTGCGCCTACCAGAACATCTTTAAGAGTTCCTTGAATTTGTTTTCTGTTTGTAATTTGCGCCATTTCTTCTTTTACCGAATTCATGCCTTCCTTACGGCCCTCATAGATTGCACCGGTTCTATCGCACAGAGTAATATTTTTAAACCCGTCACTAATAAGCAGCTTGGTAATTGAGATAGCCGCTGCCCCGGCACCATTTATCACAATTTTTATATCTTCTTTTTTCTTATTTACTATTTTTAATGCGTTAATGAGCCCGGCCAGAGTAACCACAGCCGTACCGTGCTGATCATCATGGAAAATCGGAATATCGCACTTTTCCTTTAACTTTCTTTCTATTTCGAAGCATCTGGGAGCAGCAATATCCTCAAGGTTTACTCCACCAAAACTTCCGCTTATCAAATATATGGTGTTAACAATTTCATCCACATCCTTTGATTTGATACATAGCGGAAATGCATCTACATCACCAAAAGCTTTGAAGAGGACACATTTGCCCTCCATAACCGGCATACCTGCCTCAGGGCCGATATCCCCCAACCCGAGCACAGCTGTACCATCGGTGACAACCAGACATAAATTATGACGTCTGGTAAGCTCATAGCTTAAGTTAACATCCTTTTGTATCTCAAGACACGGCTGTGCAACACCGGGTGTATAAGCGAGTGATAAATCCTCTTTACTCTCTACGGGGACAGTTGAAATTACTTCAATTTTCCCTTTCCATTCCTTGTGCAGCCTCAATGACTCTTTTGCATAATCCATAATTCACCTCATAATTTTTCAAATGGGAATACGTAAGGCAGCTCTAAACTATCACGTACAGCCATAATTTCTTTTTGTACTGCTTCACCGACAGGAACGCCTTTGTCTTTTCGATCAAGCCACATAAGATATTCCTTTTCTCCTGCTGTATAGATGCGCCCCTGCTCCGGCGCTTTTCTTGACTCTCTAAGCTGACGCAGAATATCTCCTGTTATTTTTTTAAAGCTATCCAAACCCATAAAGGCCTCCGGATTTATAACAAGGAAAAAGTGCCCCAGATGATACGGCATTTTCTTACCTTCTTCATCAAAACCGGTAAGTAGTTTAAGGAAACTTCCCGCCTGTAGTGAAGCTGAAAGCACCTCAACTACAGTTGCATATCCATACCCCTTATAACCGCCCATTTCTTCTCCTATTCCTCCTAAAGGAGCAAGAGCTGCTTTTCCTGAGGACAAATCCTTTAAGATTTGCTCGCTGTTAACCATGGCTGAACCGTCCTCACCGATAACCATACCTTTAGGAGTATCCATTTTGTTACGGGCATAGTACTCAATCTTGCCACGCTGGCTTATGGATGTAGCACAATCAAGTACAAAGGGGAACTCCTCATCTGTAGGGAATCCTACAGTGAGAGGATTGGTCCCTAGCATATTTTCAACACCGAAAGTCGGAGCTATTGACGGACGTGCGTTGGTTCCTGTGATTCCAATCATACCATTTTCTGTAGCCATTGTCACCCAATATCCTGCTATTCCGTAGTGGGTTGAATTTCTGACGGCAACCATACTTAAACCATATTTTTTAGCCTTTTCTATTGCCATTTTCATCGCTTTATGGCTAACTACCATGCCCATTCCGTCGTTTGCATCAAGAACAGCGGTTGTCTCGGTTTCTTTAAGGATATCTATTTTGGTTATTGGTTTTTGAATACCATCTACAATTCGATCGATATAAATTGGCTTAAACCTATTACATCCGTGACTTTCAATGCCTCTACGATCACTTTCCAGCAACACATCGGCACATATTTCTGCATCCTCTCTAGGCACTCCATATCCAATAAAAGCATCAATCAAAAAAGAGTTCATCAATTCCCAGGACACATAAGGTCTTGTTTCCATTTAGTTTTCCTCCCACTTCAGTGCTCTTAAAACAGCACGATTCCATCCGTCGATATATATCTTACGCTGCTTATCCTCCATTTTCGGAATAAAAACACGTTCACTTTCCCATCGTCTTTTTATATCATCTAAATCCTTAAATACACCTATGGCAAGTCCCGCCAAAAGCGATGCTCCTAAAGCAGTTGATTCCACACATTTTGCTCTGTTCACCGGAATTTCCAAAATATCAGATTGGAATTGCAGCATCACATTTGACACAGATGCGCCTCCATCAGCTTTAATCTCACTTAGAATACAACCGCTGTCCTCTTCCATAGTGCGGGCTAAAGCATATATTTGGTATGCTATGCCATCTAACACAGCACGGCAGATTTGCGCCTTGTTTGTCGCTCTGGTGATGCCCACCATTGTCCCACGGGCATACATATCCCAATACGGGGCACCAAGACCGGTAAACGCCGATACAAAGTATGCACCTCCCGAATCCTTCACTGATTCTGCCAAGGCATCAATTTCTGAATCACTAGAAATTAGGCCTAGTTCGTTTTTAAGCCATCTTATTGTGCTGCCTGCATTAAAAACACTACCTTCTAATGCATACCAAATTTCATTATTAATTCCCCATGCAATTGTTGTTAGCAGGCGATTTTGACTGTTTACAGGCTTGTCCCCTGTCTGCATCATAAGAAAACTTCCGGTACCGTAAGTACATTTTGCTTGTCCCGGTGAAAAGCACGCCTGACCAAATAAGGCTGCCTGCTGGTCCCCTGCCACTCCTGCAACCGGAACACCTGCTAAAGCCTCAAGCCCTTGAATACCTGACTTGACTTCACCGAATACATGGCTGGAAGGTAACACTTCCGGAAGCATACAACGGGGTATATTCAGCTCAGACAAGAGCGTATCATCATAATCAAGAGTATGTATATTAAACAGCATTGTTCTAGCAGCATTTGAATAATCTGTGGCATGTCTTCCGGTTAGATTCCAAATCAACCAGGAATCCACTGTTCCAAATAGTAGTTCGCCTCGCTGGGCACGCTCTTGCCCGTTTGGTATATTATCTAGGATATATCGAATCTTTGTAGCTGAGAAATAAGCGTCAATTATAAGGCCTGTTGTCTCTTTTACATGGCTTTCAAGGCCTTTTTCAATCAGTTCTTCACATAAAGGAGCGGTCCTCCTGCATTGCCATACAATAGCGTTATAAACAGGTTTCCCGGTCGCTTTTTCCCATACAATGGTTGTTTCCCGTTGGTTGGTTATGCCTATAGCTAATACTTCTTTGGGTTGAACATTTGAGCTTTTTATCACATCTGCAGCTGCTTTCAACTGTGATTCCAATATATCATAGGGATTGTGCTCCACATATCCCGCAGCAGGATATACTTGCTGGAATTCATATTGCATGCTGCCCACAATATTACAGTTTAAATCAAATAGGATTGCTCGAGAACTAGTTGTTCCCTGATCTAAGGATAGTATAAACTTTCGCATTATTAGCTCCTCTCTTTTTTTATTAAACTATTGGACTAAAAGCTTTATTTCTGACTTGAACCCTCCACATGCAATATCAATTTTTATTTCACCGCAAGTACCGTTGGATTCAACCCAAAAACCTATGGAACCTCCTATTAATACAAGTTCCTCTGGTCCCTGAATTCGAGCCGGACCGGATAGTTTTATCTTTGCAACTGCATTAACAAAAGGTAATGGTCTGTTGTACTGATCAACAAGTTTAATAATAACTCGAGTTGCATCCTTTTCACCTGCTGTAAGCTTATTGTTATCTGCCAAAGCTATTAAACCTGAAGCCACTGGGTTTCTGGCCATCTTAACAACTTTTACAGGCTTATCATCAACGTAACCTGTAATAATTCCATCCTCCCATTTCATACCCCATTGACTTATTTGTTCTATAGAAATAACCGAAGTATCAATGATAAACGGTGGATACGGAAGGTGCTTGAACTCTTTTGATTTTTGGTAAACAGGAATAGGGTTATAGTCCCCAAACTTTAGTGTTATCCAGTCACAATTTGACAAAACAACAAGCGGGAAAATGGTACATTCACTTCTTTCTCCTCTTGCCCAATAGGTTACAGGCTCTAAAACAGCCTTTATCTCGGGCGAAATCTGTGAACCGTATACATATGCCGCAAACTTGGGGATTCTAAACATATCCATAACACCATGATGGCAAATCATATCTCCCGCTCCAAAATCGCTATGGGTATTGTAGTCGAAGGCGCACCATCCTATTGCTCCGGAAATCGAATTGTCGGCCCAGGATGCATCCTGCACCTTAAGGTGTCTAAGTACATGATTCACTTGTCTCTCCTCATTATCGGCCTTCTTTGTAGGATACATATGCCCATTATACTCGGTAACAAGGTAGGGAACATCTAAAGATAGCCCTGTCACATCCTGTTGCTTATTAAGCCCGATATTACTGCCTGAATGAACGAAGTCATTCATAGTATAAACATCCTCAAGAAGATTACTGTTTTCAATATTCCTTACTCCGCCAGTCTGACGGGTCTTATCAAGCCTTCTTGCAAGCTTATTTGTTCTTTCATAAAAACTATCATCGTCGAAGGATTCATTTATACGAACACCCCATATAATAATGGACGGATGATTCCAGTCTCTTTCTATCATCTCCTGAATATTTTGTAATGCAACGTTTTTCCATCCTTCATCACCAATATGTTGCCATCCGGGTAACTCCTCAAAAACCAACAGCCCTATTTCATCACATCTGTCAAGGAAATGAGTAGACTGAGGATAGTGTGATGTCCTCACCGTATTACAGCATAGCTCATTCTTGATAATATCAGCATCCTCCTGTTGAACCCTTTTGGGCATTGCATAGCCTACATAAGGATAAGATTGGTGCCTGTTTAAACCGACAATTTTTACCCTCTCTCCGTTTAGAAAAAATCCTTTGGGAGTAAAATTACACTCTCTGAAGCCAAACCGGGTGCTTGCTTTTTCTACTTTATCATCATATTTAATTTCAACGTTTATTAAATATAGTGATGGATTATCTATGTCCCAAAGGCAAATATTATTTATGTTTTCAATTGTAACCGTAGAGCGTTGTTTCCCAGGCTCAATAATAATTGATTCGGATTTCTCTGCCATTACCCGGCCTGATAAATCTGTAAGTGTAACAGTTGCTTTTGTCTCGACAGATACTTTTTCAATTCGATTATCTGAATATATATCCAGCCTAAGCCCCTTAACTGGTTTTAACACATCTATGGCCTCAGCTTTAATGTTATTAATAAACAGCGGTTCAAAAATCTCAAGATATACCTCTCGATAAATTCCCCCATAGGTTAAATAATCTATTACCCCTCCAAAAGGAGGCACATCCGGTCTTTCCGTAGAATCAACAACTACCGTGAGGAAATTGTCCTCATGTTTTTTCACAATTTTCTGAATTTCAAAGGAAAAGGGTGTATATCCTCCCAGATGCTCGCCTAAGTAAACATTATTTAAATAAACCTTGGCGCAGGCCATAACCCCTTCAAATCTAATCCTTAATATCTGATTTTCAGATAATTCAGGACTTTTGAATACTTTTTTATAACAGCTTATTGTTTGAAATGCTGACTCACTAAAATAATGATAGGGTAATTCAACATTAGTATGGGGCAGCTGAACCGGAACCATTCCTTCCAAAGAGTAATCCAATTCCATTCCGGCTTCATATTTTGAACTAAAGTACCAATCATTCTGAAGTGCTATCTTTTTGCCCATCTTATTACGTCTCCTCTAATACTGATATCAACCGGCTAAACTATTAATATTAAGGGGCTTAATTCATATAAAAAAGAAGGTCGGATAATCAATTTTGAAAAATGCTTCTAATTTTATTTAATATATCTACCCCGGCGCCTAGGAACAATTATTTATGATAAGGTTTTACCCTCTGTAGAAACAGAAAAACCAAGTTTCGACTTAATTTATATCTAAATTCAAACTCTTTTTTTACATTTTTTAATTTACTACTACAATATTACTATTATTCTACTAAAATATTATAAAACAAACAAGGTCGCAAAAAACGATATTATCAGCTCTCAACTCAATTTAGTCCAATGTATTATTTAGATTGGAGTATACTATCATAAAATAACATATGTTTCTATTTGGGGTGAGTCTATGTCAGTAATTTTTTTATGGAACGATAAAGACAGCTATAGAATCAAGATCCCATACAATCAAAAGTTAATACATTTAATTAGCCAAAAATCAAAAGCTATATCTTGAATTTGAAAGAGAATAAAGATATCTTCAAGAATTGCTGGGACACCAAAGCTCTAAAACTACTGAAATTTATACACATGTATGCAGTAAAGAAATAGTGAAAATCCGAAACCTACTTGACGATATAAGTTTATAGAAATATTATCTATATATGGCATATATGAAAATATATTCACATATACCACTGACGTGCTAGAATTAGATGAATATGATTTAAGAAAAACTTTAGTTATGAGAAATTCCT
>CAYMLJ010000105.1:0-2572 GCA_964391395.1 uncultured Ruminiclostridium sp.
CAGCTTGGTAATTTTTTTGCTATTATTCTCCTTTATCATTTATGCTCCCCCCTTAAGTATACTTCTTCTCGCCACGGAATTGAATTAATGTAACTACAAGCACAAGAACAAATAAAACCATTGCCTGCGAACTTGCATAACCAAAATTCAGTGAACGAAATGCTGTATTATAAATTTGATAGACAAGTACTCTAGTTGCATCACTCAACTGATTATCGCCTCCGGCAAAAAGGTTTATAAATATGTCATAAACCTTAAATGAGTTTATAATCAGAATCATAGTAACGAAAAATGTTGTAGGAGCTAGTTGTGGTATGGTCACGTTACAAAACTTTTTCCATGAATTTGCTCCATCAAGCTCTGCAGCTTCGTATAACTCCGGATTAATACCTTGCAATCCCGCAAGATAAATAACCATATAATATCCCATGTTTTTCCACACCGAAAATAGAATTACGGTAATCATAGCCCAATCCTTGCTTGCACCCCATCCGGGAAGCTGTTCAAAGGGAATGCCCGTAATGGCATTAAGTAAGTTGTTAATGGGTCCTCGTACCGGACTGAACATAAAGTTCCAAACTGCTGCAACGGCTACAAGGGATGCAACATATGGGAAAAACGAAACAGTACGAAAGAAATTTCGTGCAATAATTTTTGTGTTTAATAAAATAGCCAAAGCCAGTGCACATACAATTGTAAGTGGTACAACACCTGCTGTGTATACAATTGTATTTTTAAGTGCTCTAATAAATTGCGTATCTTTAATAAGTCGTAAAAAATTATCAAAGCCCGCATAATTAATCGGATTAGCTCCATCCCATTCCAAAAATGATAATACAAGTGCAAATACTAATGGGATAAGTGTAAAAACAGCGAAACCAATAAAATTTGGCGCAATAAAGCTATAGGCAACCAAAGCTTGTTTTGTTTTTTTGAAATTGCGTCTCTTTTTTGTCGATGCGTACAAAGTGCTGCTGGACACGCTACTCCCCCTTTGTAACATGAAGCGGGCGGGCCAAATACCCGCCCGTATTGTTATTAACTTAAACTTATTTTAAAATTTCTGCAATCCTGGTGTTCATATCACTAATAGCTTGGTCGATTGTAGTGTTCTTTGTCATAATATTATCATGGCACTCATTCAGAACCACTTCAATATCTGCACTCTTTTCATGTATAGGCATTTCAAGATATGTCTTGGTGGTTTTGAGTGCTTCTTTACTTGCCGCATCAGTTGGGAACCCTTCAATAGATGTAATAGATGCAACAACTTCGTCATTTTTAATTGCAGGAATTGTTCCTGTTGCAGCAATAACACCGGCACCCTCAGGACCTGTTACAAATTTCATGAAATCAAGAGCAGCGTCCTTGTTCTTGGAGTTAGCATTTACTGACAACGAGGTAATTGTACCAAGAGTTGTACCTGCAGGTACACCATCGGGATGAGGATATTTAGCAAGGCCCCAGTTTGTTGCAAGAGATTCGCCCTCTTTAACTTTTGCAATTTGTGTAGCGATAAACCAGCTGCCCATATTCATCATAGCAATCTGTTTGTTATAGAATACGCCTGAATAGTGAATGCTGGAGGTTTTTAGTGTAGCATAATCCTGGCAAATACCATCATCTTGCTGTTTTAAGATTAATTGATAATAAGGCTTTAAGAAATCATATGTTCCGTCAACAATTGTGTTCTTACCGTCAAGTATTCCGAACAATTGAACAGCACTACGCCATGTATGATAATGATTACCATAAATCTTGTTGGCGCCGCTGCCGCTTGTCATCTTACGAGCCAGTTCATCATATTGTGTAAGTGTCATATCGTTTGTAGGATAAGCAACACCTGCTTTGTCAAATAAATCTTTGTTGTAGAAAATAAGCCAGAAGTCACTACGGAATGGTAGAGCATAAACTTCATTGTTTACTGTAATCTGTTCTGTTGTGCCGCCGTACAGTGATGTATCAATTCCGCTTGAAGCTATGTATGATTTTAACGGTTCTAAATGGTTCTGCTTTACAAGGTTGGCATAACCGGGAATATCCTTAATTGTAAGGACATCAAGGTCTGCTCCGCCTGAAAGCTGTGTGCTGAGCATGGTCATGAAGTCTGCTGAACCAAGATCAACATACTCAATTGTTACGTGGGGGTTCTTTGCAACATAAGCATCTACTAATGGTTTGTAATAAGCTGTGGCATCAAGATCCCACATAGCCCACTTCAATGTTACAGGCTCTTTTTTTGCCGGAGCTTCCGGTGTTGGAGCTGAAGATGAAGTAGCAGGTGGTGCAGAGCTGGATGCTGCCGGTGGAGTGGATGTTCCGCAAGCAGCAAGCATTCCTACTGACATTGCAATTACAAGTAAAACAGATATGAGTTTTTTCATGTATGTTTCCCTCCCATTTTATTCTATTAACTTTATCCTATCTTTAATTTGTAAAAATATAATGGAAAATCACTCAAAAATGATGTATTATTTATGCAAAATAGCTTAATGGCTTTAATTATATGTATTTTTTATAGAAATACATGTAAAATTTATCTATAAACTTCATTATATACAATTTAGTAGTT
>CAYMLJ010000105.1:2672-4347 GCA_964391395.1 uncultured Ruminiclostridium sp.
AACCTTGTTACTGATAAGCTTAAGGGATATCATGTAGCCGATGATTCTGAGCTTTATCTTACTTTGGGAGAAAACTTCTATCTTTTAGAAAACAGTAAATTTATTAAAACAGATATTAATTTTGAGTTTATAAAAAGTAATACAAGCGACCCTACGAGCCAAAAAACTAAGGCAGCTACAGTACGTGACAATAACGGTAAAAAGGTCATGATGGTTAGTTATCCTGTACGTAGTGGTATTACTCTTACTCAGGTTATTCCTCAAAGCCAAATAATGCCGCAACAAGGCGCATGGTTCTTGCTTCTGGTTGTTTTATGCGGACTTATTCTTTTACTGGCTTTGTTTATAACATACAGCCTTGATCGTAATATAAGCCGCCCTGTTGCTATGCTAAGAAAAAAAATTAATGCTATTGCAAAAGGCGATTTTTCTATTGCTCCGGAGCTTGAATCTGATAGCGAAATAGGACTTGTGGGCCGAGGAATTAATAAGCTTTCTACTGATGTAGTATTGCTTATGGATAGACGAATCTCTGATGAAAAACGTCGGCGTGACCTTGAATATCGGATGCTGCAAAGTCAGATTAATCCGCATTTTTTATATAATACATTAAACTCTATTAAAATGATGGCTGTTATACAAGGTTTTAATGGTATTGTTGAGATGACAACCTCCCTTTCACACCTTCTAATGTCGGTCTCGAAGGATCTGCGTAAAGTTGTTCCTCTTAGAGATGAGATTGCTTTACTTGATGAATACATAATTATTCAAAAGTATCGCTATGGAAATTCTATTGTCTGGGAGAAAGAAATTGAAGATGAAAACCTACTTGATGTAGCTATTCCAAGATTTTCGCTACAACCTATAGTTGAAAATGCCATATTTCATGGTGTTGAACCAAAGGGTGGCGGTATTATAAAGCTAAAGATATCAAGAGATGAAGATAATGTTATTTGCGCCATAATTGATAACGGCATTGGTATGAAAAGTGATATAATTAAAGAGTTATTAACCAACGACCACAAAACTCAGGGTATGTTTAGTAAGCTTGGAATCCACAATGTAAATGAGCGACTTATTTATGCTTTCGGTAAAGGATATGAGCTTTCCATTAATAGTGTTGAAACTCAAGGGACAACCATGACTATACGACTTCCTATAAATAAAAATAAAATTAGTTTAGAGGTTCTTGATGATAATTTAAATGAAAGGGACGATAATTTCAATGATTAAGATGTTAATCGCTGATGATGAGCCCCTTGTTTGCGTAGGAATACAATCAATGCTGCAATGGGATGAATATGGTATTGAAATCGTTGGTACAGCCAGAAACGGTCAAGTGGCCGAAGAAATGATTGAACAACTAAGACCCGACATAGTAATTTCGGACATAAAAATGCCTGTTAAAACAGGACTGGAACTTGCAGAATCCTGCGTTGATAAATATGGACGCATCCCATTATTTATTTTTCTCACCAGCTACGAAGAGTTTGATTTTGTTAAAAAAGCGATGCACCTTCAGGTGGTAGATTATCTTATTAAGCTTGAACTTTCTCCCGAAAGTTTGGCTGTTGCTGTAAAAAAGGCTATAAACATACTTGAAAGATACAACAGAGTCAGCGAGATACAAGATTCGCAAATCAGTATACCCGTACTACGAGAAAAGTTTTTTATT
>CAYMLJ010000105.1:4447-6759 GCA_964391395.1 uncultured Ruminiclostridium sp.
GATATGCGCCATTTTATAATCACATTCTGCCTTAATGGGGATTATGACAAATGTCGCCAAATAATTGAGCAGGCATTAAACAGAACAAGGGGTGCAGTATACAGCTATTTTAATATAATACTTAAAGCTGCCGTCGGTAATATTGTTGACGATCCGCGTAATTTAAGCGAAAGCTATACTGCCGCCGTACATTTCTTCAATGATGTTTCTGACAATAATCCGATAGTGTTTTTTGAGGAGGCAAACTCCGAAAGATATCACAAAATGATAATTGGTAAGGTGCAGAAATATATTCTTGATAATTTACACACCCGGCTTACCTTAAACTCAGTTGCGACTAAATTCAACTTTAGTGCCAATTATTTAAGCCAACTTTTTGCAAAATTTTCCGGGGAAGGCTTCGTAGAATTTATCTCCGACGCACGAATAACCGAAGCTAAGAAAATGCTAGCCCGGGGTGAAGGCCATATTTATGAGATTGCACAAAAGCTCGGTTTTGAAAGTGCTTTCTATTTTAGTAAAGTTTTTAAAAAATATGAAGGCATTTCTCCGCGGGAGTATCTTAAAGCCTTAGAGGAATAGCAGCAGGATAAATCTTAAATATACTTTTCTTGAATATATATGTATGCATATAAATCTTTGTGTCTTTATCATATCAATAAAAATATGATGCTATTTTCTATTAAAAATGATAAAATAATTAAAAACTATTAACGAGGTGTTTGTTTTTGAGCACAAAAATGAAATATATTGTAATAACGATATTAATTAGTATTATAACTTTATTAGCTATCATTTATTTAAATAACCAGTATAAAATATTCGGAAACAATCAAGCCAGTATATCCCCTAATCCGGTAGTTTCTGAAAGCCCTGTTTCTACACCGGCAGCCACACCGGCTCCTACCCCTACACCTACTGTAACTCCGGAACCCTTGCCTTCACCTATTACGGCTACCTTGGTTTCGGCAGGTGATTGTGTAATACATGACGATCTTCAAATTGCGGGTAAAATAGAAGGCGAGGACCGATACGATTTCACCCATATGTTTGAGGAAATCAAGCCTTTCGTTGAAAGTGCGGATTATGGCATAATAAGCTATGAAGGCGCCGCCACTAATAACAGAAATGATTATGCAGGTTTTCCTTATTTCAATTGTCCTCCTGAAATGTTTGATGCTTTTAAATATTCAGGGTTTAATTTGGTAAATAACGCAAACAATCATCAATTGGACAGAAGAATTAAAGGTATGCTGGAAACACGCGAAAACGTACGAAACAGAGGCCTTGATATTATCGGAGCCTATGACGGCGAAGAGCAAAGATATATAATAAAAGATATAAACGGAATAAAAATCGGTTTTATGGCTTATACCTATGGCAGTAACGGTAATGAAGGATTACTTACTACTGAAGAGATTGCAAAGCATCTGGCTTTCTTTGACAGACCAAGAATGGAAAAGGAAATAAAAGAGCTTGAAGAAAAGGCGGATGTTACTGTAATTTCTATGCATTGGGGACATGAGTACTGGAGAAAACCTAATGAACAGCAAATAAGTCTTTCAAATGAAATGTTCGAGTGGGGTGCCGATGTTATATTAGGCTCCCACCCCCATGTTATACAGCCGACTGAAATTCGTACGGTAAACGGTGAAACAAAATATATTATTTATTCTATGGGTAATTTTTTAACCAATCAATGGCATGAATGGTTTGATGATCCTAAGGATAAAAAGTGGCTTCGCGAAGACAGCATACTTGTTACCATAGAGTTTTTAAAGGATCCCGAGACTCAGAAAACCGTAATTAACAAGGTAAAACATATACCTGTATGGGTAAGCCGTGAGGGAGTTGGAACCAAAAATATTATCCATAGAATATTGCCTATCCCCACCAGGGACTATTATAACAATAGCGAATACCCAGAAGAATTGATCAAAAAAGCTTATGAGTCCTATGACAGAACCCTAGATTATTTCACTGATTATGAAAGGTAATAAATACTAGGTGTCATTCTGAACGAAACGCAGTGTCCTAACTGTCATTCTGAGCGTCAGCGAAGAATCTTTTGTTGATATAAAAGGTCCTTCGACTCCGCTACGCTACGCTCAGGATGACTTTTATTTCTTAGTTTTAGATGCAGTTTTGCTCTTGCCTTCCTTCTGCTGTTCATCAATGTAGTCGCATTCTGTATTGGAGCATTTATAGGTGATAGTATTACTCTTAGATTTTTGTGTTACAAAGTTAGAACATTTTGGGCAGGTTTTATCAGAGGGCATATCCCATGTCATGAAATCACATTTTGGATAATT
>CAYMLJ010000106.1:0-6735 GCA_964391395.1 uncultured Ruminiclostridium sp.
TTTATTCTGTCATAAACCTCACGCTGCATAATGCCTCTAAAACTTAAAGGGTGAGAAGGATCAACAAGTTCCTCACTGTTATATGCATATTCATCCATGTTTATAATATAGGTGTTCTTCATGCTTAAATTTTCGCGGTTAATAATATCAACAAAATATGGATATTGGCCTATAGGACCTACAGGCGCTATCATTACAGTAGGTTTGCCTATCTGGTTATTTGCCCGTATTACGTCACTCATTTCAGCTGCCATGGTATAAAACATAAACTCACTATTTGCAAAGGTACGTACCTTGATGCGCCCTTTTGTACACAGCTCTTCTACCCCGATTTTCATTAAGTTCATGCACATACCTCCTATTACTAATCTATCTTTTTATACCTTTCAGCCATCTCATCAAGGCTAATAAGCTCTATTTTAGGTGCATATCCCACAGAACCGAATTCTACAATAAGAGTCCCTACAACCTCACGGACACCACGTTTGAAACAATCGATTATTGCATTAATATCTTCATCTTCAGTAGGTAGCCCTTTTATCAAAATCTCCATAATAGGAACAACATAACTTCGTGGGTCAAACTGGGAGGGATTCTTTTCTAATAGCTCCCACACGCCCATGACTGAAGGGCTGTTTTTCTTAGAACTGTTTTTATTAAAGAATTCTCTTATATTTCTGGTGACTGCTAGCCTTATATCGGTATCGATATTAATTTTACCTATCCCATCTGGTATTAGGGACTTCAATTGGGCTAAAGGAACACCGTTCGCGTTTCTTATATCCCCACCCAAGGCATTGATTTCATCTACAATATACTTAGGTACAATTGAAGAGCCGTGTGAAACCAAAACACCAAATATATTTTCATGCCGAAGATTTTCCATGGATGCAATAACAATCTCTTTTCGAAGCCTGATATTATCGCCTTTCAAAGCACCATGCTTTGTCCCGTAAGATATAGCTAAGCAATCCACACCTGTTTGCTTGAAAAATTTACATACATCCATGGGATTTGTATAGGTTGAATTTTCAGCAAAAACATCATCTTCCATGCCTGCCAGAACCCCTAATTCTCCTTCAACAGTCACACCTCTGGCATGAGCATATTTCACAACCTCACGAGTCAATTCTACATTCTCATTAAAAGGAAGGGATGAGCCGTCTATCATTACCGATGTATATCCTCCGTCGATTGCCGCCTTTACCGACTCGAAATCCTTCCCGTGATCTAAGTGCATTACCACTGGTATTGATGATTTTTCAGCTATTTTCTTTACTGCATCGCTAATTCTTCCGGCACCGATTTTTTTATCTTCAATAGTGCCATTCATAAAATCAGCCCGTCCGCCCATAAAAGCATTGGCCAAATCAGCTCCCTGAAGGATGGCCGCACTTCTGAAAGTTTCATGTATTTCAATTACTGCCTCGGCCTGAGCTATGGCGTTAACATTAAACGCACCGTGTGCATATTTATGCCGGGATGTCGATTCCAGCAATGGTCTTAATGGTACAATTGGCATAATCTCTTCCTTTCCCTAATTTAAGTACATTAGTATTCATGCTTCTAAATACTTGGATATGATTTTTTTTAGCTCTTCGGGATAGAAGCCAATTTCGCCCTGAAATCTGGTTAAGGCAACAAGCCCGCCGTCAATAGTATTAACTGAGGCAATCTCGGCTGCATTTGACTCTTTAAGTCCACCACCATATACTACAGCAGCTTCATAACCAAATAATTTGTTGGTTTCCTCTTTTATAAATTGGGATATTTCGGCGATATAATCTGCATCAGGAGGCGTTTTACCGGGTCCTATAGCCCATATGGGCTCATAACCGATTACCGCTTGAGCTTTTACATCCTTCAAACCCTCTTGTAGCTGACTTCTTATAACATCAAATCTGTTTTTAAGCTCCTCTGTTTTTTCACCAACACAATATAGCAACTTTAAACCCGCATTGGCAGCACACACCAACTGCTGATTGAGCCATTTATTGTCCTTATCCTTACGCTCTTCGCTATGGCCTACCATAGTCCACGTACATCCATAATGCCGCGCAGCAGTTGCCGGGAGTTGACTTGTAAATGCCCCGAAATCTCCGCCGATACTGATATCCTCGCGATATACACTCTGGGACCCAATTGCCACATTAACAGGTTTATTTGCCATTGCAGGCAGAATAAGCGCTTCGGGCAATAAGTAAACCAGATTTACTCCATCAATATCTTCACTTTGCTTCATAATTTGGCCTATCCACTGGTTCGGGTCTGTCTGGGTGCAGATCCCCCCCAATGATCTTGGCACATCAAAACGTTTTAAGTTAACAAATATATATTTCATTTGAACACTTCCTTTTGCATATTCATAACCGGCCGTTAATTGAATTCTAAATATCTGCCGTATCCAGCATATTATAACTTGGAATGGGCTCCCCCATGAGTGGTTCACAGTACTTCCGGAAGCTTTCTATCTTTATCCCATTACCTCGGGAATTAATCCACTCCATAGGAAATTTCTTCTCAAAATTAGCTACCTCGGGCAAAGGAACAAGCTTTAAATTGCAATGATAATCACGATCATCTTCCCGTTCAAATGCGACCATATAACCACTTTTCCCTTCTATGGCCGATTTTACAGCAAATGCACCGGCATCATAGGCTTCCTGACGATCTACCGGCGATTGATGAGCTATAGATACACGCCCAAGCAATCCCGGCTTCTCGCTGCGGGAGTTGATTCCTAATTCACTTACAACTAGATTCGACAGGGTCTGTGCAGTACCGCCGGGAACAACATGCCCAAAGCCATCCTTTATACCACTATCACCTATTAGCTTACCTGATTCATCCTTAAGACCTTCACTTACTACAACCAACAAACCGCTGTTTTCCCTGTGTATAAGCTTCACATCCTCAAGAAACTCTTTCTTGGAAAAAGGTTTCTCAGGTAAATAAATAAGATGGGGACCTCGTCCATGTTCGGTGGAAAGGGACGCCGCCGCGGCAAGCCAGCCGGCATTTCTCCCCATTACCTCTGCAATACACACATGGATAGGCAGAGATGCAACATCAAGAGATAGCTCTCTCATTGATACGGCAATATACCGAGCTGCACTTCCAAAACCGGGGCAGTGATCGGTGTGCATTAAATCATTATCAATTGTTTTGGGTATGCCAATAACATTTAGCTCATAATTCTTTTCACAGGCTAAATTGTATATTTTATTGCAGGTATCCATTGAATCATTTCCACCGTTATAAAAAAAGTAGCGAATTTCATTACGGCGCAATATGTCCAGTATTACGGGCATATCATCATCTATTAACTTTCGTCTACATGAGCCCAGCGCTGATGCGGGCGTTGTACGAAGACTTGATATGTTTTCTTGTTTCTGTGCTCGTAAATCTATAAAATCTTCCTTTAATAAACCTTCCACGCCAAATCGAGCACCATATATTCGGTCTATTAAGTCACTCTTCATTGCCTCTTCTATTGCACCTTGTAGTGATGAATTAATAACAGGTGTAGGTCCACCACCATGTGCTATAAGCATATGGGCCTTTTTCATATATATCTATTCCTCCGCTGTCATCTGCTAATCGTCTTTTTACCACCATTTGATTTGTTCGGTGATATATTTACGAAGCTCTACAAATTTTGGGTCTGCCACATCCCTTGGATGTGGTAAATCTACTATTACTTCTTCCTTTATAGTTGCAGGTTTATTGGTTAGAATAAGAACACGCTCTGCCAGATAAACGGCTTCCTCAATATTATGAGTAATAAATACAACAGTGGTCCCTAATTCCTTCCAAAGCCTTATAACCTCATCCTCGAGGTAGAACCTCATTTTTATATCCATCTGTCCATATGGCTCATCCATTAAAAGCAAATCAGGCATCATTGCAAAAGCCCTACCTATTACCATACGCTGTTCGGTACTTACTGAGAGCTCGTGGGGATAAGAATGTCTAAATTGCTCAAGTCCCATAAAAGAAATAATTTTTTCAAGGCGTTCCTTCTTATCTTTTTCCGATAATTTCTTAATATCCAAACCGAAAGTTATGTTTTTCTCAACAGTAAGCCACGGAAAAGGTGATGGTTCCTGAAATACGAAAGCCAGATTATGCTTTTTAGGGTTTGCCGGCTCTCCATCAATAAGTAATGATCCCTCAGTAGGCTCAATAAGACAGCTTAAAAGATTGAGAAATGTTGTCTTTCCGCATCCGGTCGGGCCTACAACACAAAGGAACTCACCTTTTTTAACATTAAAAGATATATTGTTCAAAACCAACAAGTCGCCAAAGCTTTTTGTGAGATTTTGAACTTGTACCTTTATATCATTCTGATTACTCATGAAATTCTCCTTCATACATCGCAGCCCTATTAAACAGTCAGGTCCATATTTTCGGAAATCTTTTTCCTCAATGTAAGGAATTCTTCCGACATAATATCTCTCGGGCGCGGAATCCTGATTTCATAAATTTCCTTTACCTCGGCCGGACGTTTTCCCAAAAGAACAATCCTATCACCCAGATAAAGGGCTTCCTCAAGATTATTGGTTACAAATATAATAGTCTTTTTTTCTTTCTCCCAGGTTTTTAGTATCTCTTCTTGCATCGCATAACGAGTCTGAGCATCTAATTGGCCAAAGGGTTCATCTAAAAGCAAAACCTCTGGATTGGCTGTATATGCCCGTGCTATTCCCACACGCTGTTTCATACCACCGGAGAGTTGTCTAGGATAAGAATTTTCAAATCCGGTTAAACCTACAAGGTCAATAAATTTTTGGGCATTCTTTCTTCTTTCAGCCTTAGGTACTCCGGCATATTTTGGCCCGACCTCTACATTTTCCATAACTGTTTTCCACGGCATCAGTCCAAGCTTTTGAAACACCATAGATATTTTAGGGTCTGAACCCTTTACTTGCTTACCATCTAACAATACCTGCCCTTCAGTTGCCTCCTCCAAGCCGGATATAATATTTAGAAGAACAGTTTTACCGCATAATCCCGGCCCTAATAATACCAAAAACTCATTATTATAAACCTCTAGAGAAATATTCTTAATGGCTTCAAAATCCTTTTTTCCGGAGGAGTATGTTTTCTTTATGTTTATAATCTTCAATTTTTCTTTTAAGCCTTCCAAGGGCAAGCCCTCCTTTCGATGTAGGATGTTAGGGCAGACAACAGTGCGCCTATTATTCCAATAATAAACATACAAATGAATATTAGAGGCGTATCACCGATTTCATTGCCTCGTGAGATGAGGAAACCTGTTCCTGAAACAGCACCAAGCATCTCTGCGGCAAGTACTATTGCCCAACCGGTCCCTACAGCCATGCGAATTCCTGCAAATATGGCCGGTAATGCCGCTGGAAGCACAATCTCCGATAGCATTCGATATTTGCTGGCATGGAAGATTCTACCCACCGAAATATTAAGAGGATCAACCATGCGCACCCCGGTATAGGTATTAACTACGACTACGGCAAAGGTACCGGTAAATACTATAAGTATCTTTGAAAATTCACCTATACCAAACCATATTGTTATAAGAGGAATCCAAGCAATTGGCGGAATAGGTCTTATAACCTCAAACAATGAACCTAATGTAGCTCTGATTGTTCTGTTCCACCCTATGGAAATTCCAAAAACAATACCCAAGATACAAGCGATGAATACAGCAATTCCTACACGACGCAAGCTGTCTAGAACATGCTTCCATAGTGGTATACGTCCTAAAGGTTTTTCAATCATTCTTATCAGGCGGGCCCATGTTGTGGCGGGTGACGGAAACAGTTCCGGTCTGCTTGTAGAAAGATAAACCCATCCAGTCAGCAAAAGCCCAATGGATAAAACCGGTAAAAACGCGTATAGTATCTTCTTCATATTCATCTGCCAGACCTCCACCGAGCTAAATTGTTTTCAAATTTCGAAAGTATTATTGTCATCAAGGCACCTATAAGCCCTATTATCAACATTCCAAGTACTATTAAATCCGGACGAGCAAACATACGTCCCATCAGAATCATGAAGCCTAGTCCTGAATCCGAAGCCAGCATCTCTGCTGCTACCAAGGTAGACCACGAGGCTCCCAAAGCAACTCTTATTCCTGCAAATATCATTTGCACCGATGATGGAACACCAACCTTATAAAATACCTGAAAATTAGTAGCTCCGCATGTCTTAGCAACATTGATCAGCGTTGGATTGGTGAGCTTAATTCCGGTATAGGAGTTAATTACGCATGGCACAAAAGCAGAGAAAAATATAATAAATACCTTTGCTCTAAAACCGATACCCAGAAGAAGGATTGTTAGTGGAATCCATGCAATAGGTGGAATAGGTCTGATGACTTCAAAAACAGGTTTTACTAGCAGGTCTATGCCCTTGTACCAACCCATTACAAGACCAAGGGGAACGCCGATGACAATAGCCATTACAAAGCCTGCAAGTGATATACTAAGACTTGATACAATATTTATCGGTAATGTTGCTCCCTCCGGGTTTGCATTTGACAGTTTATAGACAAAAACATCTATTAACTCAGTGGGCTTCGGTAAATACCTCGAAGGTACTATCCTATACTGTACAACAAGCTCCCAAAGTATAAGAAACATAAAAATACTCAGAACGGGAATTAATATCTTGAATATGAACTGCTCCCGTTTCTCACGGTAATAGTTCATTTTACTTTTTTCCATAATATTACCTCATGTTCGATCTATCAAT
>CAYMLJ010000107.1:0-6642 GCA_964391395.1 uncultured Ruminiclostridium sp.
TCGCGCTTAAGGTAGATTTTGGCACCACCTAAGTTTCGAGTCATTTTTTCAGCATAGTATAAAAGAGATGGTCTGCCAGCATAATTT
Organism: uncultured Ruminiclostridium sp.; assembly: GCA_964391395.1. Taxonomy (GTDB): domain Bacteria; phylum Bacillota; class Clostridia; order DSM-8532; family DSM-8532; genus DTU059. The sequence goes on from CAYMLJ010000107.1 coordinate 88, forward strand.
TTAAGTAAAGCTTCTAATTCATTAATAAAGTCAATGTCATTTTTGTAGAATTCGTAAGCCTTTTCAAGCTCTTGAACTGCCTTTATCAAAGTTTCGGGTATATACTGTCCGCCATAGTTGCCGAATCTTCCTTTTTTCATGTTACACACTCCCCAACAAATTACATTATTATTGAATATAAAAAAAGCCCTTATCCTATAAAACATAGGACAAAAGCTTATACTTCTGTGGTACCACCTAAATTGATGTAAAATACACCCACTCATTAACGTACTATCATACGCATTCCTTGATAACGGGTGGAAAACCCGTTGGGCATTACTCGGTTAAAACCTTTCCTACCACCTTTATGAGCCCATTCCATACTACACCGCCTATTGCATTTCATCTCCCGCAACTTTCTGTAAAGCAATTAATAGTAATGTACTCTTCTCAATCAACAGTTTTTTTGTATTCATTTTTTTTAATATTACAGTAATTTATGGAATTTGTCAATGGGGTTCGCACCTCTGTTTTTTTCCCATTAAAACTGTTAAAATGTTAAATATGGCATATTTGATCGGAGTTGATTATAATGCAACCAGTCTACAAACGGATACGATTAACCATTTTAGTTTTTATGGTTATTCTTTCTTTATTTATATTTATGGCTATTTACATGCCGTTAAAAAAAGAACTGGACAGTGTGGTAATGGAAAACTATCAGCTTATTACTCAAAATAAGCATCAAGTGCTTAAAGAGTATGTTAAAAAAGGCAGAGATAGTGCAGCTTCATTATCAAGTAGATCGGTAATCAGAGATATGCTCGCTGATTATTTAGAGGGAAAAGTATCCTTTGAGGAGCTCAGAGAATTTACTGCGCCGCGTTATAATGACGGCGCTGCAGTTATTGAAAATTTAAGATCGGCGTTAAGAGTAACGCCTGATGGTAAGATAATTCACTCGATAGGTCCGGAAGAGGGCTTAACAGATTTTGTTCAATTGGAAAAAGAAGAACTGTTCATTGAATACAAGCCCGAGGAGGACTTGTTATTTGTTCAATCACCTGTGAAAAAGGATAATAAAATTCTGGGATTTGATGTGATAATTACTGATGCCGGTCCGGTTGTTGCCGAGCTGGAAAAAGGCGGATATCAGCTGACATTTATAGATGAAATGAGAAATTCGGAGTTGATTGTGGCAGACGGAAGGATTTATTCATATATGAAATGTAGTCTGCTCAATGGAATGGTAGCTATCAGTAATGATGAATCGGTTGTTTTTGATGATATTCATAAATTGACAATCAAAACTAACATAAGATATTTTATTGGTCTTTTAATTATGTTTCTCATAATTCATTTTTTTAATGTTCGCTATGTCAGAAAGTTTTTTGAAACACAACAGGCACTTAAGGAAGCTTCCGAGGAGAGAGAAAAAGAAAAGAATATTCTTTATACAAAATTAAAAGACAGTGAAGAGCTTTTGAGTATGATTATCGATGTTACGGGAGAAGGCCTTTGGGATTGGCATATTGATGAGGGTATAGTTTACCATAATAAGAGATGGTGCACAATTCTGGGGCTTGATGAGAGCTTTCTTTCACATAAGATGGAAGAATTCTCTGATAGGCTCCATCCCCATGATCGGGAAGAGGTGCTTAAGCTTATAAATGAAGCTGTTGAAACCCAGGGAGAGTATTACAATGAGCATCGTATGATTAGTAATGACGGCAGTGTGTTATGGGTAGTAGACAGAGGGACTGTTTTTAAAAATAATGATGGTAAAGCTCAACGTATGATTGGCAGCATTACAAATATTACTTTGCGCAAAAAGGCGCAGTTGGAGTTGTTTCTAGAAAAAGAAGCATTTAAGTCAACCCTTCTGTCGGTCGGAGACGGAATTGTTTCAACAGATGTAGAAGGGAATATTTTGGTTTTTAATCCCGCGGCTGAAAGATTAATAGGTTGGAAGCAAAGCGAGGCAATAGGGAAAAAGGTTGATGAAGTTGTTAAGCTTATTTATCCCGAATCAAGAGAGCCTGTACTGTGGGAAAGCTCTATTGACTTGAAAAATAAAGAGACAAAGGCTAAAGAGAGTGTGCTATTACTCGTTTCCCAATCAGGTGAAGAGCTTACTATTGTTGAAAATATAACACCTGTTCATAAGCCTGATGGTGAGACTACAGGTTTCGTAATGGTATTCAGAGACATGACCGAATTGTTTGAAAAGCAGAAGAAAATTCAATATATGAGTTTTCATGATGAGCTTACGGGTTTATATAATCGCCGATATATGGAAGATGCAATGCGCAGACTGGATACCAACCGAAACCTCCCGTTTGCAATTATGATGCTTGATTTAAACAATCTAAAATTAACCAATGATGTTTTTGGTCATGAGATGGGAGACCGTCTTATTAAAAAGACTGCAGATTTCTTGAGAGATATTTTCAGAGCAGATGACATAATTTCTCGTATAGGCGGAGATGAATTTTGTATACTCATGCCTAAAACCTCGTTGGAGGCAGCCCAAATAGTAAAAAAAAGGATAAAAAACACTTCCGAAAATTATAGTGTTGGGCCGCTTACTGTGTCAATAGCCGTAGGATGTTGTGTTAAAACACTTGAGACTGAGAAAATTGATGATATACTTCGAGATGCAGATACAAATATGTATGATTATAAACAAGCAAACAGGCAGAAGGTAAAATCCAGCACTATAGAGAGGTTCATCAAGATCAATTATGAGAAATCAGAAACGGAGCATAAGCATAATGAGCAGGTTGGTATTTTTGCAGCTGCGCTTTACGAAGCTCTCGGAAAATCGGAAGCGGAGATATCTGCCTTCCGAAAGACGGTTCAGGTTCATGACATTGGAAAAATTGTCATACCCGGTGAACTTCTTAATAAGAAAGAAGTTCTTACCGGTGATGACTGGGACTTGTTAAAACGGCATTCATATTTAGGTTATCAGATTCTAAGTGTCCTAAAGGAGCACGAAGCTTTTGCGGATGCTATTCTTTACCATCATGAGCGTATTGATGGCAATGGTTATCCCGAAGGCCTGAAAGGTGATGCTATTCCGCTTGAATCCAAAGTAATAGCAGTAGCAGATGCATTTGAGGCTATGACAGCTGATCGCCCATACAGAAAAGCTCTGAGTAAAGAGGAAGCTGTAGCCGAGCTTAGGAGAAATTCAGGAACACAGTTCGATGCAGCCTTGGTTGATATATTTATTGACAGGGTATTGGTGGAGTTATCCTAAAGTGATAACACGAGAACAAACCGCTAAATTTTGTTTCATAACTGCACCTCATTTATTTATTTGAGCTAGAAATTAAGCCTAACCTACTTTCGATTTAGACGAGAGATGCTTTGATTTGGTTACAAACCAGTACACTCCGCCAAGAATTAGAATAAGAATGGCCAAACCTATTATCCATAAGAAATTTCCACCATCCGCCTCCTGTTGAGATGACATAGCCGATACCACCGCTTCTGAAAGGTTTTTTGTAGTTATCAGGTATTCAGACATAGTATTATTTTTATAGGTTACAGCACCTTTGGCACCTACTTTTATATTGTCAGCTATCAGGGTGAATTGATTGTTGGCAGCATCAAATTTATAGACATTTACCTTTGAACCCTCAGTGATACCGGTTGTAATTGAAAAAGTTGCCGTGCCGGGAAGCTCACCGTGGTGTTGGAAGCCATAGGTAAAGCTCTCGAAGCCTGGACCGACACTCTCAATTATAGCTTTTCCATGAGGGGCCAAGGTGTAACCGATATTTATCATATCTATGTCATTGGCCTTTTGAATGTCTTTACCCGCAAAGGTGATAATTGCGCCTTCTTGATTGAATGAAACCGATGCCGTTGGATTGTTGATTAAGGTTGTAAAATACTTACCTGTTACTACAGTTCCTGTTTCTTGGTTTAAGTCAACATTAAATGCTCCTGTTTTTTTATTGTTCATTTCCTTAATTAAAGTTCCATATTCTAAGACGGAAATACTTCTATCAAGCGGATTTATGGTTAAGTCAAAGTAGCGATCACGAAGGTTTTCTACGCTAAAGTCCTGATAAACTTGCTTATAACCGTTATTGTATTCGGCTATTTTCTCCTCCATCGCCACCTTCATATCTGCTTTGATCTTGGCAAGCTCCTCTTCTGTAAGAGGAAGTGTATAATCAGGATTTTCAGGATCATAGTAATGATAATTATCGCAAACGGGCGAATTATCGTTTAATATAATTTTTTCACCTAACGATACCATATCATAATAGGTATAGTCATCATAAACAGTGGTATCATTCTTCATAACTTCAATAAGTGATATATCCAAAACCGTATCCCAACGAATATAGGATGCACCGTTATATATATTGCGGTCGAGGGTGTACACATCCTTCGGGTCATCGCATCTTAGTGTGAGCTTGTTGGGGGGTGGCGCTTCTTTAAATACATCTTTGTTAGGGGCTACAGTAGGAAGGCTTTGATTTTTTCCGGGTTCGGTTGATGTAGCAAGAAGCATTACACTAAGACCGGCATCTGTTTGCACAGAGCTTTTGGGACTGCAATTTGCTTTTAAGTTTTCATTGGAAATATATGCTTGTACAGAGTTTTCGAATAAAGTAATTCCGGGACGAAGGGGTACCATAGAGGATGTAACCTCAAGGGAACACTGCCGCATATCTGAACCGGCGCCGTTACTGGCTTTTACCATAAAATCATATTTGCCCGGGCTGATTCCGCCTATTAAACCACCTTTTACGGTCAATATCCCTGTTATTGGGTCGATTACTATTTCAGAAGGTATAAATAATCTTTGGTTAACTTGCTCTAATGAGTATGTAATAGGCTCACTGCCCGTCGCTTTTATCTGAATAGAAAAATCAGTTTTTGCTGCGGACATTTTAAAAGCGTAATTATCACGTCTGTCGCCTAATATCGGTGGCGTTAGTGCGGGTGTAGGTCGAGGTGTCGCAGGTGTAGGCGTAGGTGTCGCGGGTGTGGGCGTAGGCTTAGACGTAGTGCTTGGTGTTGGTGTAGGTGTGGAGGGTTTTGGACTAGGTGTTACGGGCGTGGGTGTGGGTGTGGCCGGCGGAGTAGGAGGACCTTCCTTAGTAGGCGTGGGCATCGGAGTTGGTGTGGGTGTTGTGGAAGGCTCAGGAGTCTGAGTCGGCGTAACAGTTGGTTCTGCGCCAGGGACATTTACTGTAATGGTAAAAATCTGTTTATCAGGCGGTGATGAAGCATGGCCTTTCTTGGGATCGGGCATGTTTACTGGCACTAAAACCGTTCCCTCTTTTGCTTGAATATTAAAAGTATAAGAACCTGGTTCCAATGTATTGGGTATGTAAAGCAGACCTGTTTTTTCGTCGATCCATACCCTTTGAGGCTCTCCTTCCAAAGAGTATGTCGGTAAAAAGCCATCGGCTGTAACTTGGAACGACGATGCTTCACCGGCTGTAGAATTAGTATTGGCGGGGCTTGTTATTTTTACAGGATTAGGGTGTGGCTGCCAAACCCATTCCATGGTAACTCGTTGGGCAAACAATGCAGCACCTGTTGGGTTTTTGTCATCATCTAAAACTTCTGTAAGTGTTATGGGCCCTTCCCTTGTTTCGGTTACCGGATTTTCGTAATATCCCTTATAGTCCTGTGTTGAGAACCCGTTTACCTGATAATCAAACATTTCTGATGTAATTGCCCTTGTACCTATGGGATTAGCAATCCAGAGATATTCATCGTAGCTCATTTGATTAATGATTTTGTCCCCATCGTTTATTTGGTTAATTGAATCTTCCACTAAATCAACGGTTCGGGTTAATACAAATTCGGGTGCGGTAGGTTTTATTCCGTAGGCAGTTAAGGGTTTTGTTTCATCGTTTATATCAATGGTAGCAAGAATCCCGACAGCTTCGGGAATCTCATCCATATCAACATAAGGGTTAGGCAAATCTTCGCACAAAACATCCATTGTCCCCTTTGGTCCGGTTTGGGCAAATGCATTTTTAGTATCGAATTCACCCAGTTCATTGGTTATAGTCAAAGCCGTTCCGCTTATCACATAAGGACGATGTTGGATGTGAGGTTCGCCTTTTTTAGTGGTTTTATAATCACGCGTCACTCCATAATCATTAAAAGGGGATATATAAATTGGGCCTTTATAATATTCCAGTTTATCCTGTACCTTAGTATCATCAAAACGATCAACATCCCAATCAATAAGGCGCTTTGGCTCAACCTTGCCGGTTACATAGTCATTAAAGTAATCTGCTGTAATGATTTTTATATCGGTAAAAGGAAGGGTTGGTTTGGCAGGGCCTACGAATAAAGTTGTCCCTTCAGCCTTAAATTCCAAATAAATGTCATCGCCGCCATAGCATATCTGATCATTTTCCTCATAGAATTCTCCCTCCGAATTGGTCAAAGCAAACGAGTTCTCGGGGTAGGTACGAACTTTTTCTTTTAGTTCCTTATTGTTGTTTTTGTTTTCAGTCAGTATAGCTTCACGATTGGCCGGATTAAAGCTTTCAATTGCTGTTTTAGGTACAATCCAGACCCTAT
>CAYMLJ010000108.1:0-6604 GCA_964391395.1 uncultured Ruminiclostridium sp.
GCTTTTTTTATTACTTATTTTATGACTATATTCTCTCATTATCCTCGAAAATGAAAAATCCTTCATATCGACAACCAAGGGCAGAGGCGATCTGATGAAGTTCCTTTTCTGAAAAGTTGTCACGTGTAAGTTTATTGGATAGATTCTGATTTGATGTTTCAATGGCCGCAGCTAATTCCGCTATAGTCATTTTTTTCCGCTTCAGAAGTATTCTTATTTTCTCACCCATAGTTAATGGCATAATTATCACCCAATTATAATATAAACAATTTAATTTCATTTAACAAGGATCTGTTATATTTATAAACGTAAAAGTGTAAATAAATCTTGACGCATAAACTAAATAGTGTATAATGAAACCAAATAGTTTATATAAATCACAATATGATGGGGAGTGAAAGGGGAAGTACCTATGAATAGGTGTAAAGTGATTTCTATTAGCAATCAAAAAGGCGGCGTTGGAAAGACGACTACAGCGTTAAACCTAGCCTATGCTTTAGCGGAGGATGGTAAAAACAAAGTCTTATTAGTTGATCTGGATCCGCAAAGTAACCTTACAATGTGCTTCGGAATTGATAGGCCCGAAGAACTAAAGACAACAATCTATGATTTGATGATGTGCGTTATTGATGAAAGAAAGCTTCCCAATAAAGATGAATATATTCTTTCCTTCAATAACTTGGATCTTATACCGTGCAGCATTGAGCTCTCAGCTGTAGAGATGAGCCTCGTCAATGTTATGAGCAGAGAGATTATTCTTAAAATGCTACTGGAGTATTTAAGAGAAGATTATGACTATATCATAATTGATTGTATGCCTGCGTTGGGAATGCTAACTGTCAATGCTCTTGCTGCATGTGATAGCGTACTTATTCCAGCTACAGCCCAGTATCTCTCTGCAAAAGGATTAGAACTCTTATTGCAGACAATAGCAAGAGTTAAAAAGCGAATAAATCCGGGCATTAAAATTGACGGTATTCTTATTACTATGTTTTCAGAGCGGACAAGGCTGACTAAGGAAATACTTAATCTCATGAATGAAGCCTATAGTGACTATATAAGGATCTTCGAGAATAAAATACCCGTGTCGGTAATGGCCGGTGAAGCAAGTTACCGGTATAAGAGCATTATTGAATATAAACCGACAAGTAAGGTGGCTCTTGCCTATAAGGACTTTGGAAGGGAGTATCTAGGGTATGGAGACTAAGGGGAAAGTAAGAAGCTTCGCTGAAATATTTGGTGAAGAAGCTGTAATAGACCAAAAACCAGCCGGAAACAAAGTGGAAATATCAATTGGTAAATTGATTCCGTTTAAAGGTCATCCATTTAAGCTGTACCAGGGTGAGCGATTGCAGGGATTGGTAGATAGTATTAGAGAAATAGGTGTTATCCTTCCTGTTGTTGTAAGACCCATTAAAGATGGAGATTATGAAATACTATCGGGTCACAACAGGGTAAATGCTGCCAGAATTGCAGGGCTTGATATAGTTCCGGCTATAATTAAAGAAGGCCTGACCGAAGAGGAAGCAAATCTAATAGTCACAGAGACTAACCTGTTACAAAGATCCTTTTCTGATTTATCTCATTCAGAGAGGGCAATTGCTTTGAAGCGGCATTACGATAATATAAAAGAGCAAAGCAAAAAAGCACAGTTGAAAAATGCTCAGAACCTTGAAATCAAACGAAAACTAGATTTTATAAATGAGATTGAGAGACTATCTAAATCCCCTTCCGCAGAGAGTTATGAGACTTTGTCGCAAGTTGCGACAAAAAAAGCAAGACCTACTGAAAAGGTAGGGCAGCAATATGCACTATCAAAAGATACCGTTGCACGTTATCTGCGAATACATGAATTAATCCCGGCGCTACTGCAGAGAGTTGATAACGAAGAGATTGCTTTTATTCCGGCAGTGACCCTTTCTTTTTTAAAAGCAACAGAGCAGGAGGAGCTTGAAAGAGTGCTAGGCCATAAGAAATATAAAATCAATATGGAAAAAGCGACGCTGCTTCGAAATCATTCTGATTCATCGGGCTTAGATGCTGAAAAGATTGAAGGTATTCTTTCGGGAGAGATAGGTAAAAAAGCTAAAGTAAAAAAACATGTAGGAGTACAGATAAAAGCAAAGGTGCTAGCCCGATTCTTTAAGCCAGAACAGAAACCGGAGGAAATCCAAAGGGTTATTGAAAAAGCATTAGAAATGTATTTTGGAAGCTTGGATAATGACTGAAAAACTACGTGATATAATAGAGATATCATAAGGTAAAGATTAGGTGATTAAATGCTGGCGGAAATATACGGAAAGATTAGCAGCATGGGAAGCAATTTAAGTGATAGATTAGAGGATAATCTGACGGGGAATGTTTTTGGATGCTTAAGATATATTCCTTTTAATAAGGTAATGAAGCCAATATTGATAAATTCAGTTTATCCTCAATCTATTGCAAATTTATTTATTAATATTGATGCTGGTTTTTGGAGCAATAATATAAAATTTTGGCCTTTTGATGAAGAAGGAGAACTAGACATACTAATTGAGTTTGATAACTTAATATGTGGAATTGAAGTTAAGTACTTGAGTGGCCTTTCATCCGATGATGGAGCAGATTTCTCTGACCAATCTGAATTGCTTTTTCTTAAAAGAGAAAAAGAGAATAGCAGTCATCAGCTTTCAAGAGAATCGAGAATAATCGATAAATTAGGGGGAAAGAAGGATAAAGTACTTATTTTTATTGCTAACAGTATTTCTTGCAGGGATGTATATGAGGATACTCTAAAAAGAGGTTTGATTAATGCGGATGTAAGCTTTGGGTATATATCATGGCAATCATTTTTAACAGCGCTATCTCAATTAAGCCTGGACGATGATTTTCAGGATCTAATCCTTGCCGATTTAATAAAACTTCTTAAAAGAAAAGGCTTTGAGCAATTCAAAAATATGAATTTAGAAGACGATTTTTTAATTGACGGATCAAGTTTTTATAGATTTGAGTATAAACCTCAAAATAAGTTTGATTTTGATATTAACATAGATGTGGAAGGAGATTTGTATTATGAATTCAGGTGAGAACATCAAAAATGCTTTGAAGGTAATCTATCAGACATATGATAATGTTCAAAAGCTTATGGAATATACAAAAACGATTGCAGAAGAGAAAACAGATTACATAAATTCAGTTCCAAAGTTTCTTAGAAGAAAATCAGATAATGCTACAGAGGCATGGTTACTAAATGATTTCATTTTACTCTTTCAGAATGCAAAAAACGAGGATTGTGAAAGCGAAAACGGATGGAAAAATGCCCCGGTTTTTGTTATGGAAATCTGCCTAGGCGAAAAAGAAAGTAATAATACCCCTTTATTATTTTTATCAAAGTTTGAATATTTCAATATTAACGAATGGAGTGAGGGTTGCTCGCCCGCAAATCATTGGGCTTTTTACTACCCCTTAAGAAATGAAGGATATATGGACTTTCAGATAAAAGATGATTACAAAATAGTAACACCCAAAAATGATAAAATTTCGAAAACATATTGGGGGCTTAAAAGAGCGATAACAAAGACCATTAGCCTCTTTGATATTACTGCTGATAACCTTAAAGAAAAGGTTTTTGATGAATTTGACAGATTATCTAATCTAGATATCTAAAAAATGGGGTGGTCGTATATGAAAACCGAATTATGCAACGAAAAGCTTCAACACGCAAATATTTATGTATTAGCTGAATTGTCAGAAGGGAAGCTTAAAATATCCGGTAATGAAATTGGCAGAGCATGCGAGGATCTTTTCGGGGATAGTGATTATGAGTACTTTTATAGCTTTGACGAGGAAAATACAGAAAAGCTGTTTAATCTTTTATCAGAAAACCCCGAAGCTAATATATTAGCTTTACTCAACAAAAACTTTAGCGGTCCTGATTGCTGTAAAAAACTAAGAGAGTTCTGCCAAGATCATAGTATTAAATACTCATTTTTCTCTTATTAAAAAGGGCTTTTGCAGGCTATAAATGCCCGACTAAGCTATTATCGAATAATAACCTTAATGGAGGAAGCTGATGGGAAGTTTACTTGATAAAGCAATAATATATGCGGTACAAGCACATAGTGGTATGGTGCGTAAAGGCACGACAACCCCATACATAGTGCACCCCCTTGAGGCTGCAGCTATTGTTGCATCTATGACTGACGAGGAAGAAGTGATTGCAGCTGCTGTGCTACATGATGTTATCGAAGACACTCCGGTTACTGAAAACCAGCTTATAGAGGAATTTGGAGTAACAGTAACGTCGCTTGTTTTTGCTGAAAGTGAGAATAAGCTAGAAGATAGACCTGCAGCTGAAACCTGGAAGCTTCGAAAACAAGAGACAATAGATGGGCTATACAATGAAAAACGTCTGGCTGTAAAAATGATAGCACTTGGCGATAAACTATCCAATGTCCGGGCTATGTATAATGATTATCAGGAGATTGGTGACAAGTTGTGGGAACGATTTAATCAAAAGGAGAGATCGGAGCATGGCTGGTATTATAAAAGTATTGCCAGTGCGACTAAGGAATTGTCTGAGTATCCAGCCTGGCAGGAATATAACCGGCTGGGAATGCTAATGTTTGACGATAATTGATAAAACCAAAAAATTATAATTTCTTAGATTGCTTGAAGCCTTACAAACGGGCTTCTTTTTTATTAGCTTGAAACAGAAACAAATGAAACAGATATCGAAATTGAATCAGTTACCGAAGAAATTTCTGTAGTCGAAGCAACCCAAACAGAACTGGCTGAAATTTTTGAAGGGGTAGATATATATAGTATTGAAAAAGATCAGCCTGTTTCAATAAGCGGGGATATCTATCCGCCTAACTTACAGCTAATTGGTGAAGATAGAATTGATGATCCGGACTTTACCGGTGAAGGAATTAAGATAGCTATACTTGATACCGGTATTGATGTAGATAGTTCAGAGCTAAATGTTGCAGGAGGGGTTTCCTTTATACCGGGAACCGATTACGATGATGATAACGGTCATGGAACCGCACTTGCAGGTATTATCGGGGCGAGCGAAAACGGTGAAGGTTTAGTAGGAATAGCACCGGAGGCTGAACTGTATGCCGTTAAGGTACTTAATAGTAACGGTAATGGTTATTACAGCGATGTGATTAAAGGTCTTGAATGGTGTATGGAAAATCGTATCGACATTGTTCTTATGAGCTTTGGTGCAGATGTTTACTCGGGCATACTTCATGAAACTGTTCAAAAAGCATATCTTCAGGACATATTATTGGTAGGAGCTGCAGGTAGTGCAGATGCACAAGTACAATATCCGGCAGCCTATAGTGAAGTAATGGCGGTTGGAGCAATCGACGAAAACAATGCAATCTCATATAACTATAGCAATCCGGACGCAATTGATATTTACGCAATCGGAGAAAATATTACCACATTAGGGTTGGATGACAGTCAAGCTTTTGTATCAGGATCATCTTTTTCTGCCGCCCATGTTGCAGGGGTAGCGGCTGAATTTTGGTCTAAAGATTTGGTTAAAACCAATGCTATGGTAAGGGAGCTTATCATTCAATCAGCTGCAAATGAAGATAATACAATACCCATTCTGGATTCATATCAGGCATATCTTGCTTCATCCGAAGAAGTAGATGCCAATCCGGAAGATGATATAACCCCTATAGAGGATGGTCCTAACGAGGATGCGGAAGTATCCACTCTTGCTATATGTACGCATGATAACGAGATGAAACTTGGCAGAGATATCATTATGAGGGTACAGTTTTCAGGTAATCATGATAGGGTTATTGCTAAGCTTTACAATATAGATACAGGATTATGTGAGAAAATATCAGATCCAATAGCTGTAGAAGGAAGATATGAAAATAACCAATATACAGGGCCGGAATATGCTTTTAATTTAGGCAAAGATGGAAAATATGGGGCTAGGTATTATGTAAAATTTCAACCCTATGATGAGGGTGACATACCCGTATGGCCGTTTGAATCAGATTCTTTTAAAATTGTGGCTCCTGATTTGGAATGCACGAGCATTAATACCAACATCGAGGATGTTGTTCCCAAGAAATTTTTGATAGTAAAAGTTTGTGTAAAAAATACCGGCGATGCAAGCTTTGTAGGTAAGGCTGAGGTCAATTTGTATTTACAAGAAAAGAATAAACCCCGCAACGAGAGCGAAAAGATAGGAGAACATTTCTATGAGGGAACCTTAAATAAAGAAAGCAGTGAGGAGTTCCATTTTATTTGGGATGCAGAAAACGAGAATGTCGGCGAATATATTCTGTGGGCTGAGGTCAAGAGAACAACAAGCAGTGATAAAGAAAGCAATGAAAATAATAATACAATAGAATTTTCTAACTGTATTACCGTAAGCTTAGCTGACGGCACTGACATTCCCGTATTTTCAGAATCAACCTCCGACCCTGTTGACACAGCATCAGGGAATTATACCATAAGTGTTGCAGATATGAGCATATCCGGTAAGGCGCCAATTGACCTTATTCGTTCATATAATGCTACGGACTATAAAACAAGCAGCTTTGGTCCTCACTGGAAGCATAATTACAACATCTACTATCAAGATGTAGAA
>CAYMLJ010000109.1:0-6498 GCA_964391395.1 uncultured Ruminiclostridium sp.
GTGCGGCTTTATTGTTATATGAAAACGAGGAAAAAAAATGTTTGAAAGAAGCATTGAAATGTTATAATATTAATAGGATTAGGGATATTGCGCTATTTGTCGGGCCGGAAGGCGGGTTTACACATCAAGAAGTGGAAGAATGCGCAAATATAGGTTATGATATTGTGAGCTTAGGAAAGCGAATATTAAGAGTAGAGACAGCGACTATTTCTGTCCTTTCTATTATAATGTATGAAATGGGTGAAATAAATTTATGAATAAGATTACTTTTGTTATTACTGATGATGCAATATTCATGCGCACTCTATTAAGAAAAATTATTGAACAATCCGACGAATATGAGGTTGTGGGAGAAGCATCAAATGGTCGTGAAGCTATAGCAGCTGCGAAAGAGTATCAACCGGGTATTTTGACTTTAGATATAACCATGCCAGAAATGGATGGCATCCAGGCTGTTAAGGAAATCCTAAAAGTTAGCCCTAAAACACGTATTATAATGGTTTCAGCTATGGGCCAGCAATCAATGGTTATTGAAGCTATTAAACAGGGGGCCAAGGATTTTGTAGTGAAACCCTTTGATAAGTCAAGAGTCTACCAATCAATTAAGAATGTTCTTGCTATGGATAAATAGAAGTAACATGTAATTAAGGAGTATTTAATTTAATGCTGAGAAGTATGACTGGCTTCGGCCATTGCGAATATACAGAACAAGATATTACTTTTACAATTGAGATTAAAACCGTAAATCATCGTTACAGTGACATCTTTCTTAGAATGCCAAAACAGATTTCATCCTTTGAAGAACTGATCCGTTCTCTTGCCTCAGCAAGAATTCAAAGGGGAAAGATTGATATCTACATAACTTATAATAATAAATCCTCTGACTTTCAAGAGGTAATGCTTGATGAAGGACTAGCAAAAGCATACTGTGATGCAATGAGAAAGATTTCAGCTAATCTTGGGCTTAGAGACGATATATCAGCTACATCTTTAGCCCGTTTTCCTGATATTTTGAAGGTTGAGAAACAGGATAATAACGAGGAAGTTGGTAAGATTTTAGAAAAGGCTTTTAACTTTGCCCTTGAAGAGCTTCTACAGATGAGGACTCGGGAAGGGGAAAAGCTCAAAGAAAGCCTATTGGTGAACCTTTCGGTAATTGAAAAATACATTGAAAGAATATACGAAAAAGCGCCACTTGTTGTAAAAGAGTATAAAGAAAAACTTGAGACAAGGCTATCGGAGCTAATTGATCTACAAAGGGTTGATCCGGGGCGAATTGCCACCGAAGTTGCTCTGTTTGCAGACAAGTGCAGCATAGATGAAGAGCTTGTTAGATTAAGAAGTCATATTATACAAATGAGAGAAATGCTGGACGCCGGCAGCCCGGTTGGTAAAAAAGCAGACTTTTTAATTCAGGAAATGAACAGGGAAGTTAATACAATTGGATCGAAAGCAAGCGATATTGATATTACACGAAATGTTGTTGAGCTGAAAAGTGAAATAGAAAAGTTACGAGAGCAAATACAGAATATTGAATAATTGTTGAGGAGGAGGCGCTTATGAAGTTAATAAACGTTGGATTTGGAAATATGGTTTCTGCAAACAAAATAGTTGCTATTGTTAGCCCTGAATCGGCGCCTATAAAGCGGATTATTCAAGAAGGAAGAGAGCGGGGAGTTTTAATAGACGCCACCTATGGCAGAAGAACGCGTGCCGTAATTGTTACAGACAGCGATCACGTTATTCTTTCTGCTCTTCAGCCTGAAACAGTTGCCAACAGGATACAAGATTTGGAAGGGGATTCTGCTGGTGAGGCTTTGAAAAAAAATAAGCCCGGACGGGAGGCAAATATATGATTCCGGGTTTACTTATTGTAGTATCGGGGCCGGCCGGTGTGGGTAAGGGAACCATAGTACGAAACATGATGGAGAACGATCCTAAGTTCGTTTTGTCGATTTCAGCTACGTCACGGATTCCCAGAGTCAACGAAAGTGAAGGCAAAAACTACTACTTTAAAACAAGAGAACAATTCGAGGAAATGATAAAAAATGATAAACTAATAGAATGGGTGGAGTACTGCGGGAATTACTACGGAACCCCCAGCGACCTCGTTTGCAGTGAGATTGAAAAAGGAAAGATAGTCATACTGGAAATCGAAGTTGATGGAGCGCTTAACGTAAAACGCCTTTTTCCTGATTGTGTACTCTGTTTTATTATTCCACCGGATTTTAGTGAGCTTGAGAAAAGACTCAGAGGAAGAGGAACAGATACCGAGGAATCAATAATTAAAAGGCTCGAACGTGCAAAAGATGAATTTAAACATATAGAAAATTATGATTATTTGATTTTGAATGATAGCATAGAAAACGCAGCACAAAGAATTTTTAACGTAGTGCAGGCTGAGCAAATGCGAACAAGTAGAAATCAAGTATTGATAAAGAAATATAAAAATATTTAGAGGAGTTGGAATGTTATGATTTATCCACCGATGTCTTCTTTACTGAAGAAGGTTGACAGCCGATATACGTTAGTGATTTTGGCAGCTAAACGTGCCCGTATGTTAACCAATGGAGCACAGAAGCTTACCGAGTTTAATTCAGATAAGGATGTTACCATTGCCATACATGAGATTGATGAAGGTGCTATTTCTTATCATAAAATCAAAAAACCTCAACTGACACATGAAAATATGGTTGAGACCTCACTAAATAGCAGCGAGGATCAGGTTTAACGACTTAAAAAGAAACATACAGGAGGAATAATAGATGCAGTTCGAAAAAACCATGGACAAAATGGTCGCGCTGTGCAAAAACCGTGGCTTTATTTTTCAAGGATCAGAAATTTATGATGGACTTGCCAACACTTGGGACTATGGACCGTTAGGTGTTGAGTTTAAAAATAATGTTAAAAAAGCTTGGTGGAAAAAGTTTATCCAGGAAAGCCCTTATAATGTGGGAGTTGACTGTGCTATTCTGATGAATCCAAAAGTATGGGTTGCTTCCGGTCATGTAGGAGGATTTTCAGATCCTCTTATTGATTGCAAGCAATGTAAAACAAGACATAGAGCAGACAAAATAATTGAGGATTTTAACATTAAAAATAAAATTGAAATGGCTGTTGACGGTCTACCAAATGATGCTATGACAGCCTATATGAAAGAAAAAAACATTCCGTGCCCCAATTGTGGTGCACATGATTTCACTGATATAAGAAAATTCAATCTTATGTTCAAAACCTTCCAAGGCGTTACCGATGATTCTCAAAATGAAATATTCTTACGTCCGGAAACTGCTCAGGGTATATTTGTCAATTTTAAGAATGTTCAAAGAAGCACCCGTAAGAAAATACCTTTTGGTATAGGACAAATTGGTAAATCCTTTAGAAACGAAATTACTCCCGGTAACTTTATATTCAGAACAAGAGAATTTGAGCAAATGGAGCTGGAGTTTTTCTGTGAGCCGGGAACTGATTTAGATTGGTTTTACTATTGGAAAGACTTTTGTAAAAATTGGCTGATTAGTCTTGGTATGAAAGAAGAGAATATTAAGATGCGTGATCATTCCAAGGAAGAACTCTCCCATTACAGCAAGGCTACTACAGACATAGAATTTAAATTTCCTTTTGGATGGGGTGAGCTATGGGGCATCGCAGACCGCACCGACTTTGACTTAAAGCAGCACATGGAGCATGCTAAAGAGGATTTATCGTACTTTGATCCTGTAAAAAATGAAAAATATATACCATATTGTGTAGAGCCGTCACTAGGAGCCGATCGTGTGGCATTGGCCTTTCTATGCGATGCCTATGATGAAGAAGAAGTCGCCCAAGGTGATGTAAGAACAGTATTAAGGTTGCACCCTGCTCTTGCACCGGTGAAAGCTGCAGTACTACCTCTCTCGAAAAAACTCTCTGATGAAGCTTTCAAAATCTATGAAGCCCTCAGTAAGGAATATGTATGTGAGTTCGATGAAGCCGGTTCAATCGGAAAGCGCTATAGAAGGCAGGATGAAATAGGTACTCCTTTCTGTATTACTTTTGATTTTGATTCTTTAGAAGATGATTGCATTACTATTCGCGAACGTGATACAATGCAACAGGTCAGAATACCAATAAAAGATTTAAATGGATATTTAAAGGACAAGATACTCTTCTAGTAACAAGAAAGCATGAATTGCTTCTATTATATAATCAGGAGGTAGTATAAATGGTTAAATACGTTTATCTCTTCAGCGAAGGAAATGCTTCGATGAGGAATTTACTCGGCGGCAAAGGTGCAAACCTCGCTGAGATGACAGGTCTTGGCTTACCTGTACCCAGAGGCTTTACAGTTACAACAGAGGCATGCACCAGATATTATAATGACGGAAAGAAAATCAGAAAAGATATTGAGGACGAAATTTATCAGTACCTGACCAAAATGGAGCAGATAGTCGAAAAGCAATTTGGCAATCCTGAAAATCCATTACTGGTATCGGTTCGTTCCGGTTCAAGAGCATCAATGCCCGGTATGATGGATACAATCCTTAACCTCGGTCTGAACGATGTTGTTGTTGAAGGACTTGCAAAGCTTACAAACAATCCAAGATTTGCCTATGACAGCTACAGAAGATTTATGCACATGTTCAGCGATGTTGTTATGGGAATTGAAAAAAGTAAGTTTGAACATCTATTGGAAACAATGAAAAACAATAAAGGTGTCAAGCTGGATACTGACTTAGATGCTGATGATTTAAAGAAACTTGTTGAACAATATAAAGACCTATATAAAAAAGAGATGGGGACAGAATTCCCACAGGATCCTAAAGTTCAGCTTATAGAATCAGTAGAAGCCGTTTTTCGCTCATGGGATAATCCTCGTGCAATTGTTTATAGGAGATTAAACGATATACCCGGTGATTGGGGTACAGCAGTTAATGTACAAGAAATGGTTTATGGTAACATGGGCGATGATTCAGGTACTGGTGTTGCATTTACAAGAAATCCTTCAACCGGCGAGAAAAAGCTCTACGGCGAATTCCTTATGAATGCACAGGGCGAGGATGTCGTTGCAGGTATTCGTACTCCTCAAACTATAGACCATCTAAATGAAATAAATCCTGCTGCATATGATCAATTTGTAGACATTGCCAATACACTTGAGAAGCATTATCGCGATATGCAGGACATGGAGTTTACAATTGAACGTGGTAAGCTGTTCATGCTTCAAACAAGAAACGGTAAACGTACGGCACAAGCTGCTTTAAAGATAGCTGTTGACTTAGTAAGCGAAGGAATGCTCACTAAAGAAGAGGCAATTATGAAGGTTGACCCAAAACAACTTGATTCATTGCTCCACCCGAATTTTGAAGCCAAGGCTTTAAAAGCTGCAACCCCTATTGCCAAAGGATTACCTGCTTCACCCGGTGCTGCTACAGGTAAAGCTTACTTTACTGCGGAAGATGCTACAGCAGCGTTTAACAACGGTGAAAAGATGATCGTGCTTGTACGTGTTGAAACCTCTCCGGAGGATATTGAAGGCATGCATGTTTCCCAAGGATTCCTAACCGCCCGCGGCGGAATGACCTCTCACGCCGCTGTTGTTGCACGTGGCATGGGAAGATGCTGTGTAGCCGGTTGTGGTGAATTGAGAATTGATGAAGCCGGTAAGAAATTTATGGATAAAGCCGGAAATGTATATAAAGAAGGCGATTGGATTTCTCTTGACGGTTCTACTGGTAATGTGTATTCTGGCCAATTGCCAACAGTTGCTCCTGAGCTTACAGGAGATTTTGGTAAATTTATGGCATGGGCAGACGATATTAGAGTTATGAAGGTTAGAACAAATGCAGATTCCCCCGCAGATGCAGCTCAGGCATTTAGCTTCGGCGCAGAGGGAATAGGTCTTTGCCGAACAGAGCATATGTTCTTTGAAGGCGAGAGAATTAAATCCATGCGCGAAATGATTGTTTCCCGCACTGAAGAGCAAAGAAGAAAGGCTCTTGACAAGCTACTTCCAATGCAAAGAGAAGACTTTGAAGGAATTTTCCGTGAAATGAAGGGCCTACCCGTTACCATTCGCTATTTGGATCCTCCGCTACATGAATTCTTACCCCAAGCCGACGCAGACATTAGAAATCTTGCCGACGATATGGGCATGAGTTACGATGAGCTTAAGGCAATTATAGAGGGCTTACATGAATTTAATCCTATGATGGGTCACCGTGGATGCCGTCTGGCAGTATCTTATCCTGAAATTGCAGAAATGCAGACCAGAGCTATTATAGAGGCTGCTATTAATGTTAATAAGAATGGCATGAGCGTTATTCCTGAAATGATGATACCTCTTGTAGGAGATATTAAAGAATTAAAGTATATTAAGGATGTTGTTGTAAAAACTGCTGATGAGATAATCGAAAAAGCAGGAGTTAATCTTAAATACATGGTAGGAACCATGCTTGAGATTCCAAGAGCCGCTTTAACAGCTGATGAAATTGCTAAAGAAGCAGAATTCTTCTCCTT
>CAYMLJ010000110.1:0-1196 GCA_964391395.1 uncultured Ruminiclostridium sp.
GACATTTTTATTAAAAGTAATAAAGACCGGACTATAGGAATTTATGCAGGGAATTCACCCTTGAGCGGCAAGATAGCCTTAAAAATTAAGAAGGACGATACACCCTGTGGCATATGTACTTCATCGGGAACTATAGGGCATTCTCTAAGCTTTGGCAAGACAGATGCAGCTGTGGTAATACACCCCGATGCTTCGGTGGCAGATGCATGTGCTACGGCATTGGGTAACATAGTAAAGATGCCAAAGGATATTGAAGGTGCACTTTTATATATAAATAAGGTTCCAAACGTTCGCGGAGCACTGGTAATAGTCGGTGAAGCTCTAGGTGTAATAGGGGATATAGAGATTTGTAGAATTTAGAAATAAAAAAAAGCCAAACCACCGGGGGGTTGGATTCTGGTTTGGCCCAAAAGTGTTACATGATAAATAAATTAACAGATTAATTTATTTATGCACTGCCTATATTAACTTATTCGGATAGAATGGTAAATGATTCCCCTAAATTTTTGATTAATGCAATAACTACAAAATAGCCTTATGAAATGATCTAATGAGTATATAGAAAAGTGTTCGTCAAAAAATTTAGCAAAAATATTACCCTTGTCGAAATATAACGAATTGAGGAAAATAATTATGAAAACTAATCACAGACTGGAGCTGAAGGATTCCCACAGGATAGTGGTAAAGGTAGGCACGTCAACATTAACCCATGAAAACGGCAGGATGAATTTTACTAGGATGGATCGCCTGGCCATGACACTGTCAGAACTGATGAACGAGGATAAGGAAGTAATTCTGGTTTCCTCGGGTTCCATTGGTGTCGGTATGGGCAAATTTAACTTAAAAAAACGGCCGGAAGGTATGGGGATGAAGCAAGCATTAGCAGCTGTTGGGCAGTGTGAGCTTATGAATATATATAGCCGTCTTTTTTCTACCTATAATCAAACTGTAGGACAAATGCTTTTAACAAAACCCGACATTAATGACGAAGTAAAAAAGATAAATGTCATGAACACCTTCAATAATCTTTTAGATCTCGGGGTTATTCCTATAGTTAATGAAAATGATACCGTATCAGTTGATGAGATAAAAAGTCTTTTGATGTTCGGAGATAATGATACGCTTTCAGCTGTTGTAACAAGGCTGGTAGAAGCTGACCTGCTGATTATCCTCTCTGATATTGATGGTTTTTATGA
>CAYMLJ010000110.1:1296-6256 GCA_964391395.1 uncultured Ruminiclostridium sp.
ATAATTTAAGGGCGGAGAGGTTTCTCCGCCCTTAAATGTAATTAATATTAACCGTTAACTTTGTCTTTTAAAGACTTTCCTGCTTTAAAAACAGGGGCTTTTGAAGCTGGAATATTAATAGTTTCTTTTGTCTGGGGGTTACGGCCTTTTCTTGCAGCTCTGTTCTTTGTCTCAAATGTTCCGAAACCTACAAGAACGACCTTTTCTTCTTTTGCCAAAGATTCTTCGACAACATTTACAAAAGCATCAATAGCAGCCTCGCTATTTTTCTTTGTAAGACCTGAATGCTGTGCTACAGCACTTACTAGTTCAGCTTTATTCATTAGGATTACCTCCTGCACAAGAATTTCGTCACTATTGTATAACGTGATATGCACAAAGTCAAGCTTTAAGGCGGTTTTCCCAAAATAGTGCATATTATTTGATTATAATCTTCAAAAAGTATATAATACCTTATATGCAAGGGTTTGCAAACCACATATGGAGGAGTCCGAATGGCTGATCTCTATTTTTTTGTTTCAAAAGGGAAAATTGAAGATGTAGTTGATTGTGGTCTTAAATTGTCGGAATGGTATGACCGTGAAATAACTCTTCCTGGGACAAGCGAAAGCAAGAAGGTATTAAAAGCTCTCCTAAACCCCAGGGACGACACAAAAAAGCTGAAAGACCCAAATTACCAATGTGTTCGCCTGCAGATTGATTTGGAATATTGCATGGTTGCTGACGCTTCGCTTTATCGGATGGGTCAGGAGGATTTCGGAATTAACCGACTGTATTATAATAATATTATTCCTTTAAAAGATTATTGTTTTGGTACTTTTAGAAATCCTGAAGTTCTTGTTATGACATCTGTCTTACCTGAATTCATCAAGGTTACCGGAACGGCATTAGATATTCCTTTGTTGTATGAAAACTCAGAAAATTTATATTTGGTAAATCTATTGGAAAAGCATGAGGAGCGTTATAACGACTCCGGGAATCATCTTTTATATGCCTTTTTTACATATCTTGAATCCAAAGGGAAAGCAACACGATTTGAGGATAAAGAGCATAAAAATGTAGTTTTCTTTTACACAGACAGCAAAGAGTACACTGTATTAAGGATTCCATAAGGAGTGAAACCCCATTGTCTAATATAAAAGATCCCTCTGTTAAGATATTGAAACAGCTTAAGAGGGCAAATGATCAATATGTTTCCGGGGAAGAATTGAGTAACTTATTAGGGATGAGCAGAACAGCCATTTGGAAGCGTATGGATTCAATAAAGGAAGAAGGATTTAATATTGAGGCCGTCACAAAAAAAGGTTATCGTCTGATTAAAGATGAGGTCGGTCACAGTATAGATACGCCATATGGGGAATTGGCTATTTTAAGCGAAGTGACCGGTTCATTAATTGGACAGAACCTAGTATTTTTTCAAGAGGTAGATTCCACCAATAAGGTTCTTAAAAAAATGGCTGCTGAAAATGCTCCCGAAGGTACTGTTGTAATAGCCGATATGCAAAGCACAGGCAGGGGAAGAAGGGGAAAAACTTGGATGTCTGCGCCGAATCGGGGAATATGGATGTCAATTTTACTAAGACCAAATCTTCATCCAAGTTCGGTACAAACATTAACGCTCGCGGCATCGGTTGCAGTGATGAAAGCTTTGGAACCGTTGGGAATTGAGGGAATAGGAATAAAATGGCCAAATGATATCCTTATTAATGGGAAGAAGGTCTGTGGGATACTTACAGAGCTTTCGGCAGAGGCGGAGAGGGTTGATTGGGTTATTTTGGGGATAGGTCTTAACGTTAATCACTCGGAGTCAGATTTTTCCCATGATATTGCCTCTATAGCCACATCTTTAAGAATGAATGTGAATAACAATACTGAGCTTGATCGCAGTGTATTAGCGGCGAGCATAATAGACGAAATAGAGAATGTATACCGAGGGTTTATTGAAAGTGGTTCATCCTGGGTTGTGGAAGAGTGGAAAAAAAGTAATATTACACTTGGAAAAAGGGTAAATATAATAGGTCAACAAGGCAGTTTCCACGCCGAGGTGCTTGACATAACAGCCGAGGGTAAGCTTATTGTAAAAGATGACCACGGTATGGTTCATGAAATGCTTTCAGGCGAGATTTCACTTACGGAAGCAGAATGATTCACAATGAGGTATTTAAATTTTTTACTGTAAAGGTTAAAATATTTAATAGAACTAAATTAAAATGTCCCCCACCTCTATAGGCGGCGGGTACCATTTAATTTTTCCAGTGGGAGAAAAATCTCCCCCTGAAAACGTTGAATGGCGGGCGAAGCCCTTATTGAATATAGACTATATGACGGAGGATTTTATGGAACAGAACCCAAGTAATCAACAAAGACAGAAACAAAGCATACAGAATAGCAATACAAGAACAGGTACCAACAGACCTTTAGAAAGAAATAAACGCTATTCTCAAGGCCGCAATTCAAATACAGAGGACAATCATAATTTGAAAGTCCAGCAGGGAAATAGAGAAAGACCATTGAGCCAGGACCGTATGAAAGGTCGTGAAGGTATGAAGTATGCGACAAAGGGCAAAGATCAAAGACTCACAGAGAAAACATCTCGGGATGTTAAAAATGTAAAATCAAATCAAAACAAATCATATAAATCTAATTCGGGAGTTTCTTCAAGCACAAATCCCCGATATGGACGTAATGCTTCGAGAAATTCTGGACACAATGAGATTTTAGGAAGAAGCATAAAAACAAAGCGCATTGAAACTGTTGAGGATATTCAGGCTGATATTGAGAGAATAGACAAGGATATTCAATTTGAAATAAAGCAAATAAAAGCAATAAAGTTTGGTATTTAATAGAGGAGTCCATATGCTTTTAGCCATCGATGTAGGCAATACAAACAGTGCGATAGGTGTTTATCGGGGCGATACCCTTGTGGGTAATTGGCGTGTTTCGACTATAAGGGAACGTACTTCTGATGAAACCGGTATGCTTCTGATATCAATATTACACCATGCCGGTATCAGCCCGGCAGAGATAAAAGACGCTATTATGTGTTCTGTGGTTCCGCCTGCCATGCATTCAATCATCAATGCCATAAAGAAATACTTTGGGATTAACCCTATTTTAGTGGAACCCGGGGTAAAGACCGGAATTAATATTAAATATGAAAATCCCCGGGAAGTAGGGACCGATAAAATCGTTAATGCTGTAGGGGCTTTGAAGCTTTACGGCGGTCCTGTCATTATAGTGGATTTCGGTACTGCAACAACGTTTTGTGCAATAAATCGCAAAGGTGACTATTTGGGCGGTATAATTTGTCCTGGCATTAAAATCTCAGCTGAAGCTCTTTTTGATAAAGCTTCCATGCTTCCCCGTATAGAAATTACCAAACCTAAGCATATTATTGGAAGAACCACAGTAAACAGCATGCAATCGGGGATATTATATGGCTTTGTAGGGCAGACCGATTATATAGTAGGTTTAATGAAGCAAGAGATGCCCGGGGATAATATCAAGGTTATTGCTACGGGAGGTATGGCCAATCTTATTGCATCGGAATCAACAATGATAGATGAAGTTAATACCCTCTTGACATTAGAGGGGTTAAAGACTGTTTATCAGATGAATTCTATAGTTTAGTTCATGTTTATTAGTGGAATAATAAGAAATCGGGAGAAACTCCGAGTTTGAGAGAGCTACTATCGAATTTTGTGCGGAAACATCCAAATATCAGCCAAAATCATCCATCAACATCATTTGATTCTATTTGAGAAATTGTTTAATATTGTATTAGCACTCAATTAAGATGAGTGCTAACAAGATGATAGCCCGTTCATACGGGAGAAAATAAGGAGGTTTACCTATGAATATTAAGCCACTAGCAGAAAGAGTTGTAATTAAAATGCTGGAAGCCGAGGAAACGACCAAGAGCGGTATTGTACTTCCCGGTACAGCAAAAGAAAAGCCCCAAGTAGCGGAAGTAATTGCTGTAGGCCCCGGAACTAAAGATGTAGATATGGAAGTTGCGGTAGGAAACAAAGTGCTTATCAGTAAATATGCCGGCACAGAAGTAAAATTAGACGGCAATGAATATACAATTGTTAAGCAGACTGATATTCTTGCAATAGTTGAGTAATAGGAGGTAGAAAGATATGGCTAAAGATATTAAGTTTGGTGAAGACGCCAGAAAAGCCCTTGAATTGGGTGTGAATAAGTTAGCGAATACAGTAAAAATTACTTTAGGACCCAAAGGCAGAAATGTTGTTCTTGATAAAAAATTCGGATCACCCCTTATAACTAATGACGGTGTTACAATAGCTAAGGAAATTGAACTAGAAGACGCATTTGAGAATATGGGAGCCCAGCTTGTTAAAGAAGTAGCTACAAAGACCAATGACGTTGCCGGTGACGGTACAACCACAGCTACATTACTGGCTCAGGCCATTATCCGCGAAGGTCTTAAAAATGTTGCAGCCGGTGCAAACCCGATGATCCTCAAAAAAGGCATTCATAAGGCTGTTGATACTGCAGTAGAGGGTTTTGTTGAAATATCCCAGAAGGTAAAGGGCAAGGAAGATATTGCCCGTGTTGCTTCTGTTTCATCCAATGATGAAGAAATCGGTGCTTTAATTGCCGATGCTATGGAAAAAGTGACCAATGACGGTGTTATTACTGTTGAAGAATCCAAGACCATGGGCACAAGTCTTGAACTGGTTGAAGGTATGCAATTTGACCGTGGATATGTATCCGGCTATATGGTAACCGATACAGATAAAATGGAAGCGGTTTTAGATAACCCATATCTGCTTATTACTGATAAGAAAATTTCAAATATCCAGGAAGTTCTGCCTATTCTTGAACAAATTGTTCAACAAGGTAAGAAGCTTGTTATCATTGCAGAGGATGTTGAAGGCGAAGCTCTTGCAACCTTAATAGTTAATAAGTTGCGCGGAACCTTTACCTGTGTGGC
>CAYMLJ010000111.1:0-6190 GCA_964391395.1 uncultured Ruminiclostridium sp.
TCTCGTAGTCAATTGTAGTGGGCATTCCATGCCCGGGATAAACCTTTACAGAACCGTCCAATGTATATAGCCGTGTTTTAATTGACTCAATAAGCTGTTTTTGGCTGCCTCCAAATAAATCTGTTCTGCCAACACTTAATTGAAAAATGGTATCTCCGCTAAAAAGCATATCCTCACACAAAACGCAAATACCGCCGGGAGAATGCCCCGGAGTGTGTATAATTTCAAGATTCACATCTCCCAGAGGCAACCTATCGCCATGCTTCAGAAGACAATCGGGATAAGGATTGGCAATATCAGTATTAAAACCGAATAAGTTATATCCGTTATTATCATTATCCGAATAAACAGGTATTTCATTTTCATGAAGACATACAAGGGCATCAGTTAAATCCTTAAGCCTTCCCGTATAAAAAATATGGTCCGCATGGCCATGAGTAAGTATTATATATTTCGGCTGCAAGCCTTTGCTGTCAATAATCCTTTTTATATCCTGTGGTTTATTGCCGCAATCTATTATTGCACATTGATTATTGCTTTCTACAATATATGAGTTTGAGCCGAATACCCCGTTTGTTAAAATTATAGGTTCCATTTTTCTTCTTATCCTTAAAATATTTTTTTACTATCAATCATAAGTGTTACCGGACCATCATTAATAAAGTCCACTTCCATACTTGCCTGAAATACGCCTGATTCAACCTTGATGCTGTATTTATTGCTCAAATATTCAATAAATCTGTCATAATAATCTTGTGCCTTTGGTGGTCTTGCCGCTTTTGAATAGCTTGGTCTGTTTCCTTTCCTGCAATCTCCATAAAGGGTAAACTGAGAAACGACAAGAACTTTTCCTCCCACATCAAGTACCGAAAGATTCATTTTATCATCATTATCTTCAAAAATACGTAAATTTATAATCTTATCAGCAATGTATTCCAAGTCTTTATTTTCGTCGTCTTCTCCTACTCCTAGGAGTACTAGTATCCCTTTTTCTATTTTCCCTGTTATACTGCCTTCAACTCTTACTTCGGCACGTTTAACACGTTGTACCACAGCACGCATATTATCTTCCTCATTTGTTACGCGATATTTCATATACATCTTTTATACGACTCATCTTAGCAATTATTCTGTCTAATTGGTCGGTATTACTTATTTCAAGGGTCATTTGCATCAGGACTGACATATCCTTAGCAGTTCTTGCATTAATTGCTCTTAAAGGGATTCGGGACTCTCCTATAGCATTTGTAATCTCAACAATAAGACCGGTTCTGTCACGAGCCTTAAGAGTAATCTCGGCTAAATAAGAAACATTGGTTGAAACACTCTTATACCAGTATACTTCAATTAGTCTGGCATCACCGTCAATTATGGTATTTCGCATATTGGAGCAATCCTTTCTATGAACCGAAACACCGCGCCCTCTCGTAATATACCCTACTATTTCGTCTCCGGGAACAGGATTACAGCAACGTGAAAGCCTGACAAGACAATTATCAATACCCTTAACAACTACACCGCTTTCGGGCAATGTTTTACTTTTCCGTTGTTTATTCTCTTTTTCAATTTGATCAATGAGCATATTAGTCTGCTCTTCGGGAGGAAGACTCTTTCTATACTCTTCCTTTAATCGAGTGACAACCTTGTTAGCGGTAATACCCCCAAGGGCAATAGCCGCGAATATATCTTCAATATTATGAAAATTATACTTTTTTAATAAGGTTTCGATATATTCACTCTTTATGGCTTGATTCATGGTAACCCCGCTTTTCTTTAACTCTTTTTCAAAAGCGAGTTTACCTTGTTCAACATTTTCCTCTCTCTTTTCTTTTTTAAACCATTGGTTAATTTTACTTCTTGCTTGTGATGTCTTGGCAATTTTCAGCCAGTCCCTGCTGGGCCCGTTACTTGCACCGGATGTAATAATCTCAATAATATCTCCGTTTTTAAGTTCGTAATCAAGAGTTACAATCCTACCGTTTATTTTTGCGCCTATCATACGATTACCGATGGCGCTATGAATAGAATAAGCAAAATCTATAGGATTAGATCCGGCTCTAAGGTTTTTAACATCGCCCTTAGGTGTAAAAACAAATACCTCGTCGGTAAACAAATCGATTTTTAGGTTTTCCATAAATTCATCAGGATCTCTGGCATCTTTTTGCCATTCAATCATTTGACGCAGCCAAGAAAGCTTCTCAGCATAGGATTTTTCGCCGTATCCGCCCTCTTTATACTGCCAATGGGCAGCAATACCAACTTCGGCAACCCTATGCATTTCCCATGTTCGTATTTGTATTTCAAAGGGTATTCCCTCGGGTCCGATTACAGTTGAATGAAGAGACTGATACATATTGGGTTTTGGCATTGATACATAGTCTTTAAAACGACCCGGCATTGGTTTGAACATCTCATGCATCAAACCTAAAAGGGCATAGCAATCCTTCACAGAATCTACAATCAACCGTATTGCGAAAAGATCATAAATTTCCTCAAGGGTCCTGTTTTGTACAGTCATTTTTTTATAAATACTGTAAAGATGCTTGGCGCGTCCCTCTATCGATGTTTCTATTTCTACTTCTTTTGTTTTCTTTTTGACGCTTTTGATAACACTATTAATATATTCCTCGCGTTCCTTGCGTTTTTTTGCAATTTTTTCAACTAAATCGTAATAGCTCTTTTCATCGATATATCGAAAGCTTAAATCTTCCAATTCCCATTTGATTTTATGAATTCCAAGACGATGAGCCAATGGTGCATATATTTCCATTGTCTCCCTAGCCTTCTGAAGCTGCTTATCTTTTGCCATAAACTTAAGAGTTCTCATATTATGAAGACGGTCTCCGAGTTTTATTATTATCACTCGAATATCCTTTGCCATGGCAAGAAACATTTTTCTAAAGTTTTCAGCTTGAATTTCCTGCTTAGATGTGTAAGGAATTTTGGTAAGCTTCGTAACACCTTCCACTAACTCGGCTATTTCTGCATTGAATTCCTTCTTAATCTGTTCATAAGTAAAGGTGGTATCCTCAATAGTATCATGAAGAATTCCGGCGGCAATGGAATTATCATCCATTTCAAGTTCAGCAAGAATACATCCTACTTCAACCGGATGAACGATATACGGATCTCCCGATACTCTTTCTTGTCCCTCATGAGCTTTGGTAGAAATATTATATGCTTTTTCTATCATAGCAAAATCTGAATCGGGATTATATTTCATTATTAAATTTTTTAGCCTCATAAACGCATCAAGCATAGTTTCCACCAATTATTTCAAATTATGTACCATATTATTTGCCCAATCCATAATTTCTGAATCCTCTAAGTTCACCTTTCTAACTTCGTCAGGCCGATTAATTGTATAGTTTCCCTTATCATCCAATTTTACTTCCATCAGTCCTAACTCATCAAATATCAATAATGCCAAAAGAAATTTATAAGCATTAATGTTATATTTTGTTTCTTTTTTAAGGATTCCGGAATGTATAAACAAATCCGGAGGTGTAAGGATTATATCCCCTTTTCGGCTTATATATTTGTATATGATAATAAGGATGTCCCTGTCTACTACAATATCGTCAAATAAGATAATATTATCAATAATCCCATTATAAAGCCAATTTTCATCGCAATCAAGACATTCAACTTGACGAGCTGCTTTTAGTAATAATTTGTTCCTTTTTATTGTTTCTTCTGAAAGTCGCATATCCGAAAGTTTTATTTGTAGGTTTTCAATGCCTCTGAAATCATTGACTTCTTGTGTAAATACAATATCAACCTTATCCATAGGAAATATTCCTATATCAAGATACCCTTTTCCAAAATACACTCCTGCAATATTCTTTCCCTCAATATCGAAAGTAAGCTTAAGATGCTGACCGTTTCCTATTAATTTTTTCTCCTTAATTATAGCTCCTTTATAACAAAAAATCGGCATCGAATTACCACAGCCAAAAGGCTCCAATTGCGAAATTATCTTTGCAGCTTCTAGACTAATCTCATTTCCTTTTAATTCCATATCAATCGCTGTTTGAGGTATGAGCATTTCGTCTGTTATTAAACTGCTTGCATATAAATTAATTTGCTTCCTGAATAATTCCAAGTTTAAAGCTGAAATAGTAAGCCCTCCGGCCTGCTCATGGCCACCATACTTAATTAAGTTATCTGATTGGGATTCCATTGCTTTAAAAAGATTAAAGCCTTCTATTCCTCTGGCGGAGCCTACAGCTTTTTCGTCTTCAACAGAGAAAACAAATACAGGCTTATGGTAACGATCTACAAGTTTTGATGCAACAATGCCTATAACGCCGTGATGCCAGTTATCATGATAGACAACAATAATCTTTTCTTTTTTATATTTAGAATCATTTTCTATAATTTTAATAGCCTCTTTGAATATCTCATCCTGAATTTCCTGTCTTTTTATATTAGAGCTGTTTAAATTACCGGCAAATTCAATAGCTTTTGATTGGTCATCGGTTGTAAATAGCTTTACAGCAATACTCGCATCTCCCATACGACCGGCTGCATTTATTCTTGGCGCTATAACAAAGGAAACCCTATAAGAATCTACCTGTGTTTTATTTGCTATAGCGATATTTAAAAGAGCTTTAATGCCGACACAAGGGTTTTTAAGTATTTTTTCTATTCCGAATTTTGTTATAATACGATTTTCACCGGTTAAATCAACAATATCCGCTATTGTGGCAATGGCAGCAATATCAAGGTAATCTTCAAAAGCACGAGCATTACCTGTGCGTATCCCCAATGCATGAATCAGTTTTAATGCCACACCTGTACCGCATAGATTCTTAAATGGATAATTATTGTTCGGAAGATGTGGATTAATAATTGCTAAAGCATCCGGAATAAGCTCTTCATTGCACTGATGGTGATCGGTAATAATTATATCAATCGCTTTTCCTCTATTCGTACACTTTTCAACTATTTCCGCCACTTGACGACGCGCCGATATACCGCAATCAACAGTAATTAACAAGTCATAGTCACTGCTGCTTATAAAATCAACCGCCGCTTCAGAAATTCCATAACCTTCATCAACTCTGTCAGGTATATAAAAATCAGCTTGCAAATTCAATGTTTTAAAATACCTGATTAAAATTGAAGTTGCCGAAACTCCATCTGCATCGTAGTCTCCATAGATTAATATTTTTTCCTTTTTACGAATTGCCAAAAGAATTCTCTCAACTGCATCTTGCATACCATCCAATAAAAATGGGTCATGAAAATTTTCAAGTGATGGCTTTAAAAATGATCGAATTTCATCTAAGGTGCTCAAACCTCTTTGAAATAGCAGATTATATATAAATTTTTTTGAATTATTATCTGTATCCTTATTATTACTTATCTCATTTATGTACTTCCAGTTTCTCCCGTTGCCAAAATAATAATTTTCCATTTTTACTTCCTTATACACTTTTTGTAGTAATAACAAAGCCCGAAGTTCTCTCCGGGCTTTGTTATTTATTAAAATTTTGTTAAGGCTATCTTCCTTAAGGGTCACTTAATAAAACCCTTACTTCGTCTTCCTTTTCCTCGCAGCCTCGGATTTCTTCTTGCGCTTTACGCTGGGTTTGACATAGTGCTCTCTCTTCCTCACTTCAGCGAGAACGCCAGACTTCGCACATTGTCTCTTAAATCTTTTCAGCGCACTGTCAAGGGATTCGTTCTCCTTAACTCTTACTTCAGACACATCTATCCCTCCCCTCTGTAACGTACATGCCGCCGTGCCAGGGGATTTATCCAGTCGGTGTGAATGGTAAACCATGTTACAGCACGTAATCTATTATATAATAGTGGTTTTGAAAGCGTCAATAGATTTTTCTTATTCATATAATTATATTATTTTTTCACTGAGTTTTGTTCCGCCCAAAACATGATAATGAAGATGAAAAACAGTTTGGCCTGCACCTTCTCCGCAGTTTACTATTATTCTGTAGCCATCTTTATTAATCCCGGTCAGCGCGGCAACTTTTTTTATTCCGCGATGAATATGCATTACATTTTCAATATTTTCTTCATTCAATGCCTCAAGACTATCAATATGAACTTTCGGAACAACAAGCACATGTACCGGTGTGGCCGGATTAATATCCTTGAAAGCAAAAACATATTCGTCCTCATAAACCTTCGTTGAGGGTATTTCGCCTTTTATAATACGGCAAAA
>CAYMLJ010000112.1:0-1146 GCA_964391395.1 uncultured Ruminiclostridium sp.
ACACTAAAAAAACTGGTAGAAGAAGGTTTGGTTAGGGTAATTAATATTGAGGACAATGAAACTAGGTATGATATAAATACCGAAGATCACGGACATTTTAAATGTGAAACTTGTAAAGAAATTATTGATTTCAATATTAATTTAGATACATTTTCAATCAAAGGATTAGATAACTTTAAGGTTCTTGATAAGAATATATATTTTAAAGGGGTTTGTCCAAGATGCCAATCAAATTAAGAGAATATTTAACTTAAGTAAAGCTGTGATTATATTTTAAGTTAAGTAATATAGCAAATTTTCGGTAGCTAGTAAGCCTATGCGATCCGAATAAAATAAAGAAGACTGGGAGGTATGACATGGGAAAATATGTGTGTTCCATTTGCGGATATGTCTATGATGAAGCAAAAGGAATCCCCGAGGCTGGTATTGCACCGGGTACAGCATGGGAGGATGTCCCGGAAAATTGGGTATGTCCTCTTTGTGGCGCAACAAAAGCTGAATTCAGTAAACAAGGAGAGTCGGGCAAAGCGTCAGAAAAGAAGCCCTTGCCTATAATTGTAAATTCTGATGACATGAAAGAGTTATCCCCTTTGGAGGTTAGTGCTATATGCACAAATCTGGCACGTGGCTGCGAAAAACAGTATAAAGCAGAAGAAGCAGTGCTTTTTAATGAGCTGGCAGGGTACTTTAAAGCAGTAGCGGCTCCTTACAAGGACCCGGGTTTTGATAAGCTAATTAGTTTAGTAGAAAAAGATCTTGAGGAAGGTTTACCAAACGCCAAAGCTATATCATCCGATGCGAAGGATCGTGGAGCGCTGAGGGCTCTTACTTGGGGAGAAAAGGTTACCCGCATTCTAAGTTCCCTCCTGACCAGATATCAAAAAGAGGGCGAAGCTATGCTCCAGAATACAGGTGTTTATGTTTGTACAATTTGCGGATTTATTTACATAGGAGATACACCGCCTGATCTTTGCCCTATTTGCAAGGTTCAAAACTGGAAGTTTGAGAAAGTGGAAGGGGGTAATTAAGTATGGCAGAAAAATATGCAGTAAGAAATATACGCTTATGTACTAAGGACTGCTTGTGTCTCTATGTTTGCCCCACCGGTGCATCCAATACAGAGAATAGTATAATCGATGTTTCAAA
>CAYMLJ010000112.1:1246-6047 GCA_964391395.1 uncultured Ruminiclostridium sp.
GAACGTTACCGTGCATTGCTTAAGAATGTTGAGATGCAACAGGTATTTGAAAAAGGCGATCAGGCAATGTGGGAATGCCGTATTTGCGGACATCTTGTAATGGGAAAGAAGGCTCCGGAGGTATGTCCTGTATGTAAATATTCAAAGTGCTTTTTCGAGATAAGATGTGAGAATTATTAAGATAATTCACATGCAATATAAATACTATTTGCCGATAGTTAGCTAATAAGTTATTGTCGGTGTATAAACTGGCGGATAGGGAATCTTATCCGCCTGCTTTTTATAATAATTAATCAGAGGGGATAAAAATGGAGAAATGTAATCACGGAAACTGCAACCACTGCAATACGCATCATAGCTCTTGTGTTTCCATAGTGCCTATATTTAACCATCTGGAGGACGAACAGATGGGAGAAATCGTCGAAACTATAAAACCGGGTAAATACAAAAAGGGCGAGATAATTTATAGTGCCGGAGATCAGTCGGATTCTCTATATATAGTTAATAAGGGCAAGATTAGGATATATCGTTTATCCGAGTCCGGGAAGGAACAATTGGTGCGAATTTTGGCAGTCGGTGATTTTACCGGAGAATTGGCTTTATTCAGCGAATCTACTCATGAATCATTCGCCCAAGCCATGGAGGATACCGAGGTATGCATGATTAACCGCAAAGATTTACAGAATTTTCTGATGAGATATCCTTCTATATCCTTGAAGATGCTGTCGGAGTTTTCCAGAAGGCTTGAAAAGTCGGAATTACAAACCACCCGTGTTTCAACCGAAAAAGTGGAAACACGCATAGCACAATTTTTAGCTGAATGCGTTGAGAATAATAAATCTATGGAATTTACACTGCCTATGAGTAAAAAGGACTTGGCCTC
This sequence comes from uncultured Ruminiclostridium sp., assembly GCA_964391395.1. GTDB lineage: Bacteria > Bacillota > Clostridia > DSM-8532 > DSM-8532 > DTU059. Next base: position 2,130 of record CAYMLJ010000112.1, read on the forward strand.
TTATTTAGGGACCACTCCTGAAACAATCAGCAGAAGGTTGGCGGAGCTTGAGGATACAGGTTATATTAAGCAAAAAACTGCCAGAAAAGTTCTAGTATTAGATTTGGATGGATTGCTGCAAATGTAACCCTGTCTATACATACAATGACTCATTTTGGCCGCTTAGCGCCCTTGCTGGAATAAGGATAGAATTCGCATTAGAAAAGTTTCTTACATTTAATCGTGGTTTTGTGGTAAAATAGTAATATAGTTTAAATACTGTGCATGCAGATATTTGGGCTCTATTTTTTTGTAACTTTTAGTTTAACCAAATAACACTGAAACTGGGAACAAGGAGGTAATAATGTTCAAAGTTAATGACCATATTATTTACAATACTATGGGAGTATGTAGAGTTGTTGATATACGTAAGGAAAAGGATATAAATGATAACGAAACTGATTTTTATATACTTCGGCCAGTCTATAGTAACAATTTAACCATAAAAACACCGGTAAATAATGATAAAGTATTTATGAGGAAGATTCTAAAACGGGATGATGTCTTATCTCTGATTGAGTCGTTATCTGAGCAAGAAACAAACTGGATAGATGATAACAAAAAGAGAAATGAGTTTTTTAAAGCCACTTTGAAAAAAGGTGAAACAGAAGGCTGGGCAAAGCTCGTAAAAACAATATATGTTGAGAAGCAAGAAAAGTCCGCAATAGGAAAAAAACTAATGAAGATCGACGAAGATATAATGAAAACAGCGGAAAAAAATCTATATGAAGAATTTGCAGCGGCATTGAACATTTCACCGGAGGAAGTACTTCCCTATATTAGGGAACATGTGTCCTAAGCCTGCAATATATAAGAAAAATAGTTAGAGATAGATTATGTAACGGCTGAGTACCGTGTCGGACTTAAGCCGTTTTTTTGTTTTAATAAACCAGTATATAAGCATCAAATAAACGACGAAATATAATTATTATAATACCTATTTTCATCTATTTTTGTGAGAACATACGGTCGGATTATGTGCTAAAATCAAATACATAATATCTGTTTGAATATAACCTATTGAGTTACTTACATACGCTAGAAAGGGCTGGTCATAATAGCAGAAAAATCCTATCTTAAAATCAGAGGTGCTTCTGAAAATAATTTAAAGAGCATTGATATAGAAATACCTAAAAATAAATTAGTGGTACTTACCGGAATCAGTGGTTCCGGTAAATCTTCCCTTGCCTTTGATACTATTTATGCTGATGGGCAAAGAAGATACATGGAGTCACTGTCTTCTTATGCAAGACAATTTATGGGGCAGATGAAAAAACCTGATGTACTTAGTATTGAAGGCATATCTCCTGCTATCTCAATTTCGCAAAAAACAGCAGTTCATAATCCCCGTTCAACAGTAGGGACTGTTACCGAAATATACGATTACCTTCGGCTTTTATTTGCTAGAATAGGTACCCCTCATTGTACAGAATGCGGCAAGGAAATCAAGAGTCAATCGGTGGATCAGATGGTTGAACAAATTATGAGTCTTCACGAAGGCACAAAAATTCAATTGTTGGCACCGGTCGTAAAAGGTAGAAAGGGCCGCCATGAAAAGGTGTTAGAGCAAGCCAGAAAAAGCGGATATGTTCGTGCCTTTATTGATGGAGAACTATATGAATTATCTGAAGAAATTGTTCTTGAAAAGAACATAAAACACAATATTGATATTATAATTGACCGATTAATAATAAGACCCGGAATAGAGGCCCGGTTATCCGACTCCATAGAAAATGTATTCACCATTACCGAGGGCGTATTGACAGTCGATATTATTGACCAGAGGAAGTTCACATTAAGCCAGACTTTAGCATGTGCTGATTGTGGAATGGGCATCGGAGATTTAGAGCCGGCAAACTTTTCATTTAACAGCCCCTTTGGAGCTTGCCCCGAATGCTTTGGAATAGGATACAAAATGGATTTTGATGAGGATTTGATGATTCCCGATAAAAGTATGAGTATTAATGAAGGAGCAATACAGGTTATAGGTTGGCAATCGTCCAAACAAGAGGGAAGCTGGTCCAGAGCAATTTTGGATGCACTTGCCGAAGAATTCGATTTTTCCTTGGACGTTCCTTTTGAATCATACCCCAAAGAAATATATGATATTTTACTTTACGGTACAGACCGCACGGTGAAGGTCTATTATGACGGAAGATGGGGAGATAAGGTACATGATGTAATTTTCAAAGGAATAATAAGCAGTGTAGAAAAGTATTATAGAGAGACATACTCACCTAATATAAAAGCCGAATATGAGAGCTTTATGCGTATTACTCCTTGTCAGGCGTGTAAGGGACAGCGTTTGAAGAAGGAGTCTTTAGCAGTAACCATTGCCGATAAAAATATATTTGAAATAACAGATATGTCTATAAAGAATTTTGATGTATTTATCAGAGGCTTAGAACTGGATGATTTTCAAATAGCAATAGGAAAACAGATTTTAAAAGAGATCCAGGCAAGGACAAGCTTCTTAATTACTGTGGGGTTGGACTACATGGCTCTTTCGAGGGCGACAAGTACTCTGTCAGGCGGAGAATTACAGCGAATCCGTCTGGCAACTCAAATTGGCTCAGGACTAGTAGGGGTGGACTATATCCTTGATGAACCAAGCATAGGTCTTCATCAGCGTGATAACGACAAGCTTTTAAGCGCACTAAAAAATTTACGAGACTTGGGTAACAGTGTTCTGGTTGTCGAGCATGACGAGGATACAATGTTTGCCGCCGATTATATTATAGATATCGGTCCCGGTGCCGGAGAGCATGGAGGAGAAGTAATTGCGCGAGGCACGGCAGAGGATCTTATGAAAAACCCGAATTCTATAACGGGAGCGTATTTAAGCGGCAAATTGTTTATTCCTGTACCGGAGAAAGTAAGAAATCCGGATAAATATCTTAAAGTATATGGAGCCAAGGAAAACAATTTGAAGAACATTGACGTAGCCTTTCCTTTAGGTGTATTTACTTGTGTGACCGGTGTTTCCGGTTCAGGGAAAAGTTCCCTTATCAATGAGATTCTATATAAGGTATTGGCGAAGAAGCTGAACAGAGCAAGAACAATTGCGGGGAAGCATGACAGAATTGAAGGTATTGAGTACCTTGACAAAATTATTGATATTAACCAAAGCCCGATAGGAAGGACTCCACGTTCTAATCCCGCAACGTATATTGGTGTTTTTGATTTAATCCGAAACCTGTTTGCGTCAACAACCAACGCTAAAATGCGCGGATACAAAAAAGGAAGGTTCAGCTTTAACGTACCAGGGGGCCGTTGTGAAACCTGTAAAGGTGACGGCACCGTAAAGGTGGAGATGCATTTTTTACCTGATGTTTACGTGCCTTGCGAGGTTTGTAACGGAAAACGATATAACCGTGAAACTCTGGAGGTACGTTATAAGGGGAAGAGTATTTATGATGTACTTGATATGACAGTGGAAGAAGCGCTTAGTTTCTTTGAAAATTTCCCGGCAATAAAAAGAAAAATTCAAACCCTTTATGATGTGGGATTGTCATATATTAAATTAGGACAGCCTTCCACAACTTTGTCAGGGGGAGAAGCACAGCGAATCAAGCTTGCTGCCGAATTAAGTAGAAAAAGTACAGGAAAGACTATATATCTTTTGGACGAGCCCACAACAGGATTGCATTTTTCTGATATTCATAAGCTTATTAATGTGTTGCAAGAGCTTGTCGTTAAGGGAAATACAGTGATAGTTATCGAACACAATTTGGATGTTATTAAAACAGCTGATTATATAATTGATTTAGGTCCCGAAGGCGGGGATGAAGGAGGAACGATAGTTGTCGAGGGCACTCCCGAACAAATAATGGAGAATCCTAAGTCGTATACCGGACTTTATCTGAAAAAGCATCTTAG
>CAYMLJ010000113.1:0-5992 GCA_964391395.1 uncultured Ruminiclostridium sp.
TTTTATATCTAAGCCAAGCTCCTGCTGAATCTTACGTTTGTTTTTGTATTTACCGCTTAAATCATCTTGATCAAAATATGCGTAAAGCCTTTTATCTGTTTTAGGATTATTAATGGTATAGTCAATACCGTTTATAATGCCATACATATCACCGGAACGACGTTTTATAAGTTCTTGAAGATTCTCTCCGAAAAAATCGTATTTGATTTCTTCTGCATAGGTATGGCTGACTGTACTTATTAATGAGGAATAAGAAAGGCCGGCCTTCAGAAAGTTCACATTATCATAGTATTCCACGCCGTCCACGTTGAAGTACTTCCAGTCAAGGCCAAGTAAATCACCAAGAACATTCTTTGGGAAGACCCCCTGATACTTAAGGTTATGTATGGTAAACAAGGTGTGTATATTCTGATAAAATCCATCTTCCCTATTTCTGTAATGAGAATCGAGAAGAAGACTGACCATACCGGTCTGCCAATCATTAAGGTGAATGATGTCGGGTTTAAACCCTATAATAGGCAAAGCCTCCAAAATAGCCTTACAAAAGAAACTAAATCTCTCTCCGTCATCATATAAGCCGTATATACCATTTCTGAAAAAATAATACTCATTGTCAATAAAATAATAAGTCACACCGTCATAATCAAGCTTGAATATGCCGCAATACTGCTTCCTCCATGAAAGTTCAATCTGACAGCTTCCGACAAACTCCATTTTTGAGACATATTTAGTATCTATCTTACCATATTTAGGTAATACTACCCGAATATCAACATCCAAATTTTTAAGTGCTTTGGGAAGAGAACCTGCTACATCTGCCAGACCGCCTGTTTTTATAAAAGGCTCGACTTCAGATGAAGCCAACCACACTTTAATCTTTTCCATGGCATAATTCCTCTCTAATAGAATATAGAATTCTTTACTCTTTATTTTAATTATACCACCTTCATCTATGCAAGCACCAAACAGTTATATTGAATAAACTATTTTATAATACAAAAACTACAGTGGGAGGGGAGTTTTTATGGATGAAAAAAATAAACTGTCTTGTGTCACAAATAAATGCCGCACCTATGTAACCAACGCAGCTTCCGAGATCAAAGAAACCATAACCGAGGGACAAATACCTTACGCCTCGGATGAAGCCGTAGAAGAAGCACGGGATTGGGTTAACGACGGAAGCCGGCTCTAAAAGCAGGGGGCTAATGCCCCCCATTAATCTGATTTAACTTTTTTAATTAACAAAAGTGTAATTCATACCGGAATTATTGTCCCAATTTTCTGCCGAATCTTTAAAGGCTATATTAATGTTTTTTCCCTGCTCTATCGGAATAAGCGCCTTATAAGAGTCTTCGCCCTCTTTTTTAAACTGAAGAGTGGATACTCCCTCCCAATTTTGATTACTTCCAAAACCATACACGCCTTCAACTTCCTGTGCACCGCTTTTTGCAAGCAACCCGGAATAACTTATTTCTGCCTGTGTCTCGGATAGTTTTTCAAAGGCAACGCCTGATTTGGAATATGATTGAATACCATACCTTGAAACATTGCTTGTCAAATCTTCGGAATATTCTTCCTTAAACGATTTACTGCTGTTTTTCTTCATATTGCTTTGCTTCTCGTTTTTTACATTGTTCATCATCATGTTGTCAAAAATACTCATAGGTTGAATCCTCCTTTCGACTCTTTATTATTTGATTTTTTTCATTTTTTTATTACATGGCAAATAATAAAGACGCCGAAAAAAGTATGGAACCTGTCATTAACGAATAAAGGCTTCAATAAGCTTTACAGCGTTTTCTACATCTTTCATATCAATAATTTCGGCCGAGTTATGAACATTCCTGGTGGGAATGGCTACACCACCCGAAGGAATTCCTCCTGCAGTGGTATGTATGCTTCCAGCATCGGTACCACCCTGAATTAAAATTTCAAATTGGTGAGGAATATTTTGCTCCTTTGCGCATCTAGTCAAGCGGTCTTTAATCACGGGGTGCGCAATAACACTTCTGTCTTTAATCTTTATTGCGGGCCCGTCTCCGATATTTATAGCCATTGGCTTACATTCGGGTGTGTCTCCTGTTGAAGTAACATCTACTGCTAAAGCCATGTCGGGCATAATTCCGTATGCGGCTGTTCTTGCTCCTCTTAATCCGACCTCTTCCTGCGCGGTAAAAACATAATATATTTCATTATCTGTCTCGGGCTGGTTTAAAGCAGTTTGCACAAGGATTGCGCATCCGATTCTATTATCCATAGATTTAGATATGATCCTTCCGTTCTGCAAAATAGTCCCCGCTTCAAATACTGCCATATCTCCTACGCTTACAAGCTTTTCGGCATCAGCTTGTGATTTTGCAGCTATATCAATATACATTTTTTCAAGTTTAATATTCTTTATATCATCAATGTTTTCCTCATACCATATAACACCCACAGTCCCATTTTCAAAGAGTACGCGCTGACCCAGCACAATAAAGGGATTAATTCCCCCAACACCGCTAAATCTTAAAAAACCTTTTTTATCAATGTATGAGACAATAATGCCTATTTCGTCCATATGGGCAGCCAACATTATCTTTTTACCAGTGCCTTTTTTAATGCATATAAGGTTTCCCAAAGCATCAGTTTTGATTTCATCAACCTTACCCTTGAGCATACCACTTATTAAATCTGCTACCTTCCTCTCATTTCCCGATGGACCAAAGGTATGTGTAAGCTTATTTATCATATCAAACATTTACTTTTCCTCCTTGTTCGCGATAAAGAGTAATTGAAACCGGAAGCGTCTCCAAAACTTTCTTTGCAAGCTTTATCATGTTTTCAAAATCAATAATATCCATAACAGATACGGGAGAGTGTATATATCTGCAAGGAAGCGCTATTGTTGCTACCTTTACTCCGGAACCACCGGCCTGAATTCGTCCTGCATTTGTTCCACCTGTAATGGTTTTCTTAAATTGATAAGGTATCCCATACATTTTGGCGGTATCTGTTATATGCTTAACTAATTCCTTGTCTGTTATTACCGACCTGTCCATAACAGTTAGCGCAGGCCCATCACCGCAAACAGTGCTCATTCCGTATTCTTTGGTATCAGGTACATCGTAACAGGTAGTTCCTTCTAATACTAATGCAATATCGGGCTTTACTTGAAAAGTTGAAGTTTTGGCACCCTTTAGACCGATTTCCTCCTGGACGGTAAAACAGCCATATATATCACTCTCATAGTTATGCTTTAAGAGTTCAATGAGAGCCGCGCACCCCACCCTATCATCCAGTGCCTTAGCCATTAGCTTATTGTCCCCGAATTCTACCGGGTCGTATTCAAATGCAGCTAAATCACCTATTTCAACCTTTGACTCGGCCTGTTCCCTATCCTTTGCCCCAATATCGATTGTAAGCTGTTTTTTGTCAACAGTGCCTCCTCTTTCTTTTGGGCTTTGAAGATGGAGGGGTTTGAATCCGATAACTCCCGGGACTCGGTTTTCCCCTATTCTCACGCGTTTTCCTACCAACACTCTGGCTTCAATGCCTCCTATGGTACGAAACTTTAGTAAACCATCCGAGTTTATGAGAGTTATCATTAGTCCAACCTCATCCATATGAGCATCCAGCATCACTTTAGGACCATTTCCGGTGCCTTTTTTATAGGTAATTAGATTACCTAAATTATCAACATAATAATCATCAACATAATCCTTTATTTTAGATAATATATAATCCCTGACCGGTTTTTCTTCCCCCGACACACCATCCAAGGCAACAAGCTTTTTTAAATTATTCAATGCTTCTTTCATTCCTTAGCCCTCCCTGCGATATATCGTGCCGCTAGTCTGCCTGTGGAAACAACATCATTAACAGAAACCATTTCCACAGTTGTATGCATATATTTCGACGGGATTGAGAGAAGAATCACCGGAATTCCCTCTCTTGCAACAGCATGTACTGCTGCTTCGGTTCCGGTGTCTCCGGCTTCCGGATCTATTTGATAAGATATATTTTCTTCCTTGGCAAGCTTTATGCATGCCTTGGCATGCTTTCGGCTTATTATGGGTCCTATAGCCACCGCTACCCCTTTATCTAAGGGAAAAGCTTCATCACTTGGCGCATCAGGCATATCACCGTGACAAACATCTATTACAATACCCAGATCAGCTTTTATATTATATGTGGCACAAATGGCACCGATAAGGCCAAGCTCCTCCTGAACGGTAGCAACGACATATACATTATCATCGTGCTTAATCTTCTGAAGTTCTTTTAAAATTTCAATAAGGGCAGCCACACCGCTTCTGTTATCCATGCTTTTTCCGGCAATTCGGTTATTCATAAGTTCGCGAGCAGGGCTATTAAAGGAAACCATATCGCCTATGCTTACCAGCTCCCGGGCCTTATCCCCGCCATAGCCAATATCGATCCTCATATCCTCCATTTTAATTCCTTTGTCTTTATCCTCGGGAGGAATAAGATGTGGCGGCTTAACCCCGATAACGCCGAAAAGATCTTCCTTTCCGTGAACAGTAACTTCCATGGCTCCAATGGCCTTAGCATCGACACCACCCACTGCTGTGAAACGTAGAAAGCCGCTGTCCTCAATACCTGTTATTATAAGACCGATTTCATCGTAATGAGCTGTTATAAGAACATTTCCAGGCTTGTCAGCCTGCCCTTTCTTTAAGCCTATTACATTATAAAACGCATCAGCACTTACATCATCACAATACTCCTGAAAAAGCCCGGTTATCTTCTCAGTTGCCATGTTTTCCCTACCGGCAACAGCTCTGATATCACTAAGCTTTTTCAGCAATTCACCGCACTCCATTTTAGCACCTCTCTCGCTATTTGCTCTAATTTACCAGATTTATATTATACCATAAGCTACCTATGATAATGCACTCTTCTTTAAGGTCTACGCCCGTCATAAATTTTATGAATCCTTAAATAGTAGTTTTATGAAGCTATAATATGATAGAATAGTGCTGTTAGTTTTCTCCAAATTATAAGGTTTATTTAATTGAAGGGATTTTATTATGTTATTCAGCAGTCTGATATTTCTCTTCCTCTTCCTTCCATTAACACTGGCAGGTTATTATCTGTTTTCGGGTACACGGTATAAGAATATTTTTCTTTTTATTGTCAGTATATTTTTTTATGCCTGGGGTGAGCCTGTGTACATCCTGTTACTTCCTGTATCAATCATTATTAATTATGCCTTCGGTCTTCTGATAAATAACGGTTCAAATAGAAAAAAACTCTGCCTTATTGCCTCGATAGTTTTTAATGTGGGGCTTATTGTGTTTTTCAAATACCTGCCGTTTTTTATCACAAACATAAATTACGTTCTACCGTTAAATATACCGGTACCTAAAATGGCACTACCATTAGGGATTTCATTTTATACCTTTAAAATTATAACTTATCTTGTAGATGTATATAGGGGTACCGTTACCTCACAGAAAAAATTTATTATTCTTGCCCTTTATATCTCATTGTTTCCTCAATTGACTGCCGGGCCAATAGTAAAATACTCTGTTATATCTATGCAGTTGGAAAACAGGAACCATTCACTAAATATGTTTACCGGAGGAGTCACTAAATTCATCTTGGGCTTGGGCAAAAAAGTGATTTTATCAAATAATTTGGCTTTAATAGCCGATAGTGTCTTTAACTTCAAGAGCGGCGCCTTTGGGGCCTTGTCGGCTTGGATTGGACTAATCAGCTATAGTCTGCAAATATATTTTGACTTTTCGGGTTACTCCGATATGGCAATAGGTCTTGGAAGAATGTTTGGCTTTGAGGTTGATGAAAATTTTAATTACCCTTATATTTCGAAATCTGTAGGAGAATTCTGGCGAAGATGGCATATATCCTTGGGCACCTTTTTCAGAGATTATGTGTATATACCTTTGGGTGGGAGCAGATGCAAATCGCAGCTGGCCAATTACCGCAACCTTTTTGTTGTGTGGTTCTTAACAGGTCTCTGGCATGG
>CAYMLJ010000114.1:0-3813 GCA_964391395.1 uncultured Ruminiclostridium sp.
AAAATACGGTTTATCATCCTCTTTATACTTTAATTCCGCCTTAAGATTTGTTGGAGCATCAATAGTTTTCGGTGGTTGAACTTGGTTTGGTCCGCCAATTGATACTTCATTAGAATACGGTGACATAATGAAATCATCGCCTTCTTCGAGATCATAACCTTCAAAAGCAAATCTCATCCTGAAGGTATATTTTTTGTTTGCTAGGTCAATATCCTCATCATTATCATAACCAAATCTCCAATGTGTAAAAAATACTTCCTGTACATTATTTTCATCTGATGTAATATTACCGACATAGCCAATGAATCCATCCTCAGTTTCTTCATCAGGATCATAAGTATTTCTATTTACTTTAGGTACATCAAAATGCCATGGGCCGTTATTAAGCTTCCAGTCAATACAATAATAAATAGATCCGTCCAAATCACCTTCCATTAAATTTACAATTGTTTGAGGTATAGTCCATCGCAACATAATGTCCTGATCATAGTAAACATTTAGATTTTGAGGTGCTTCTAGTGTGGTCGGTCTTACGCTTTCAGCAAAGCTGAAGACAGATGCTGTAAAAAAAATGGTAAGAGCAAGTAATAATGATAATAACCTTTTTTTCATTGATAAGAACCTCCTAATATTTTTTCTTGCAAACTGAAATAACATCAACAGTTAACCAAGGGGTAATAATCTATAATAAGCACAGAGTATCTTGAATTAAGAATTCCGTGTTTATTTCAGCCATACTATGGGAAGCTTTACTTGATTCCCATGAACCCAGAGTTTGTCACACATCTGTGCCATTCTTGGAACTTTACCCTTCTCTAAACTATTTTGGTTGACATATAATACATTTCATAACATCTTCATTGTAGTGCTCATCACATACCCAATCACCGCATTGGTGGCAACGGTTAAAATACTTTTTTGACTCTTTCCATGCTATTTTTAATGCTTGTTCTACAGTTTTGGAATCATACACCTCTCCTGTATGGTTATGATCTCCTGCGCTGCAATAGAATGTAACTCTGTATCCGTCTTTTATGGAAGATATTTCAAATTTACAGGTATAAGAGCCTTCCGCACTATTATACATAATTGCAATTTAACCTTTCTTTTTATGTTAAATATTTGCAAGAGTCAACTACGATGTTATTATTTAATGTATAATAAAAATATAAAAAAAGTTTATATACTTAGCTACTTTGATTATAATTTCTATTACTATAAATGTAATCACCCCTAGGGTGAATTATGAGGTAGGCCATGAAAACAATAAAGATTATTAGTTTTATATTGCTTTTATTTATAATAATTACAGGATGCGGAAATAATAGTCTTCTTAATCCGAATGAACCTGTCATCATAACATTATGGCATAATTATGGCGGACAAATGGAAGCATCAATGAATGATTTGGTTGATGAATTTAACGGTACTGTAGGAAAAGAGCAAGGTATTATCATTAATATTACTTCTGTATCCAGTTCCTCTGCGCTATATGATAAGATTGTTGCTTCAGCAGAAGGGATTCCAGGTTCCTCTGAGCTTCCGAACATAACAACCGGCTACCCCAAATCGGCCCTTATTCTAAATAAAAATGAAAAACTTTTAGACTTAAAAGAGTATTTTTCTGAGAAAGAGCTGGACCAATACTTACCTCGATTCATTGAAGAGGGAGTAATATCTGATAAGCTAGCTGTATTCCCTACAGCTAAATCAACTGAGGTACTTTTCCTTAACAAGACACTTTTTGATCAATTTTCTGATGCTACAGGAATAGAAATAGAAACCCTCACAACCTTTGAAGGTATTTCAGATGCGGCAATAAAGTACTATGAGTGGACAGATTCTAAAACTCCTGACATTCCGAATGATGGAAAATCATTCTATACGTCGGATTCTTGGTTTAACATTGCACAAATCGGAATGAATCAGTTTGGTGATAACTTTATTGTTAATGAAGCCATAAATTATTCGGATAATTATAAAAAAATATGGTCAGCTTATTTTGAAGCTGCTATTAAAGGTGGTTTTGCTATCTATAACGGCTATTCTTCGGATCTTGCAAAAACCGGCGAAATCGTCTGTTCTACAGGATCTACCGCGGGAATTCTTTTCTACGGAGACACTATTACTTATAAAGACAATACCATAGAAAATGTTGAATATGAGATTCTACCTTACCCGATTTTTAAAGGCGGAAATAAAATTGCACTACAGCGCGGCGGAGGAATGATTGTAACTAAGTCCTCAAAAGAAAAGGAATACGCTTCGGTAGAGTTTTTGAAATGGTTTACGGCACCGGAACAAAATATGAAATTCATATCAGAAACGGGTTATCTTCCTGTAACAAAGAGAGCATTTGAAACCAAAATTGAAGAGAATATAAACAGAGTAGAGAATGTCAATATCAAAAAGCTATTGAAAACTGCTGTTACAATGTATAATGAATATGATTTTTACATTCCTCCGGTATTTGAGAAATTTGATTCTTTGGAGAAGACCTATAGCGAAAGAATAAAACAAGCATCCCTTAATGCCAGAACTGATTACTTATTATTACTTGATACCAAAGACACTGATGAAGCCTTTAAGAATGCGTCTCAAAACGTTTTCGAAAACTTTACGGAGAAAAATTAAGCCGAGGTGAATCCAACTGGATATTCATAATTCTACGCTTTTTAACCGAAATTTCTGGCAGAGAATAAAAAATCTAAGCAAAGAAGGCAGGTCATTGCGCCGACGCCTTATTGTTTTTTCTGTTCTTTTCTTAATAACCTTATTAACAGCAGTTATAGTGATACTTTTAATTTCAGGAGTTTTTAACATAGGCAATAAAGAAACAAAAACACTATTTGAAAATGAACTTAACCATGTCGAGAGTAGTATTTATATGGATTATGGTAATATATCAGTTAAAAGCGTAGATTTGGCTAAAGCTCTGAATATAAGTATTGAAAAAAATCTAAAGGATAAAAATGTCTTGATTAGTAATTTAAAAGATCATCCTGAGATTTATAATGAACTTTTGGCTTTGGAATGCCAAACATTAGTTACAGCACTTTTACGTACAAAAAGCAGTGGAGTGTTTATTATTCTGGATGGAACAATAAACCCTAAGCTTCCAAATGCGAATTCTTCAAAAGCCGGTATATATATTCGCAACATGGAGCCTAACATAGTAAATTTGGAATCACCCTACTTACATATGCTCCGAGGATCAACAGACATAGCAAAGAACAATGATATTCTGATTCATTCCCAATGGGCAATGGAATTTGATGTTAAGAATGATGACTTTTTTTTAAAAACTATAAATACTGCAAGGGATAATAGAGAATTACCGCTTTCAAAACTATATTACTGGTGTCCAAATATGGCATTACCTAATACTACCGATAAAGTAATGCTTTGCACAGTCCCGCTTATTGCTTCAGATGGCACAATATATGGAGTATGCGGTTTTGAAGTTAGTTCATTGCTTTTCAAATTATCTTATATTCCTGATTCTATTATTTCAGATACAGTTTTCAGTTTATTATCAAAGTCTGAAAATGAAACATTAGACTGCTCATTATCTTTTATGGCAGCAGAGTACCCTGCAGTCGTAAGAAATGAACTTACTGATGCCAAGCTAAGTTATAAGATTAGACCGAATTCTCTTATCAAGTACTCCAGCTCTTCAAATCAGTTTATAGGATTACATAAAAACATTGCCATTTATGCTGACGATTCACCCTATAAAGTTGAAAGATGGGTTGTTAGCGTTATGGTTCCGGCAAAAGATTATGAAAGGGCTCTTGATAACATTAACCAAAG
>CAYMLJ010000114.1:3913-5974 GCA_964391395.1 uncultured Ruminiclostridium sp.
CCTACATCTAAAATTACGCGCCTAGATTTGTGCCTGAGAGCTACAGATATTTCCGGCCCAACTACCGGTACATCTACGTTTGTGTTGGCATACATAGGTGCAATTACCTTGATACCCTTACTTTCCAGTTCTGCCTTTGCATCAACGCTTCTGAAAAACGGATTCACTATATCCATATCAGCCATGAGCACATCATCATATTTTTCTTTTAATAAAAACGCCGTATTAACAGATATTTCAGATTTTCCGCTTCCGTAATGGCCGCTGAAAATATTAATTCTTTTTTTAAAAGTTGCTATTTCCATATTTTCATCCTTCAATTCTGTATTTTTCTTGTCCTTCTTTATATCTGTCTCTTCCATTGCTGTCTATAATCACAACACATGGAAGATTTTCAACCTCTATTCTTCGAATAGCCTCAGTACCGAGATCTTCAAAAGCTATAATTTCCTGTTTAACAATACAGGATGATATCAACGCAGCGGCACCCCCGATTGCCCCGAAATAAATTGCTTTATGAGTTTTTACTGCTTCAACCACATTATTATCTCTAAGACCTTTACCTATCATGCCCTTAAGCCCTAATTCAATCAGTTTCGGAGCATATGTATCCATTCTGCCACTGGTAGTAGGTCCCGCAGAGCCTATTATTTTACCCTCTTGAGCGGGACACGGACCTACATAATAAATAATCTGACCTCTTATATCAAAGGGAAGTGATTCTCCTTTTTCCAGTAAGGCTATCATACGTTTATGAGCGGCATCCCGGCCAGTATATAATATACCAGATATTAAAACCTCATCCCCGGCATTTAATTGAGATATAACATCATCGGATAAAGGAGTATTTATTATTCTTTTTGGCATCTGTCACTAACCTCACTAATCAATAGAATATTGTATACGAGCCTCTTTTGTATACTCTCCGGATTCATCGTATATAATCAGATCAGGCAAAATCTTTAAACCCGGGTTCCCGTTTTTTAAGCCTTTAACAAGTATAAGGGAAGGTGCTTTCCCAGAATACGGGCATACCATTTTTAGTAGCTTTGGTTCGATTTTAACCTTCCTCATTCCCGCTAATATATCAGTAAGTCTATCAGGACGATGCACCATAAAAAATTCTCCTTGGGGCTTAAGTATTGCTGAGCTGCTTGTTAAAACATCTTCAAGATTGCAGTAAAGCTCATGTCTTGAAACAGCTTTGCTATCATGGTTATTAACACGGCCGCTGCCTACTTTTGTATATGGTGGATTTGTAACTACTATATCATATGTAGCTGCTCCAAAGATAGATATCGCTTCCTTTATATCGCCTCTTTTTATAGATATCCTATGGTTAAGATTATTCCCGTCGATACTTCTTTGCGCCATATCGGCTATATCAGACTGAATTTCCAAACCGGTAATACTTTTGGCCTCTGTTTTTGCTGATATTAAAACGGAAATGATTCCCGTACCCGTTCCTAAATCAAGCACATTCTGATGTGCCTTAGCCTTAACAAAATTTGATAATAAGACGGCATCCATGCCAAAACGAAATGAATCCTTCTTTTGAAGAAGAAAAAGTCCATTAATCTGCAAATCCTCCAAGGTCTCATCAGGTAAAACTACAAAGCTCATACAGGTTCTCCTGGTATATATTTAATTTGGTAAGATTTTTCATTCCGCTTCGCTACATTCAGAATGACATAAAAAACTTGTCATCCTGAGCGTCTTGTCACTCTGAGCGAAGCGCAGAGTCTTCCCACTTCCCACATCACACTTCTCAAATACGAAAAAGAGTCAAACACAAGGCTTGACTCCTTTAAATAACTATTAATTCTCTTACTCAGGCTGAGGAGCCTCTACAGGACAAACACTTGCACATGCACCGCAATCTATGCATGAATCCCCATCAATTATGTATATGTTGTCGCCTTCTGAAATACAACTTACTGGGCATTCAGGCTCACAAGCACCACAACTGATGCAATCTTCATTAATTTTATATGCCATGTTTACACCTCCCGGTTAATATAATAATGTATACATTGTACAAAATAATCCTATACCATAAAT
>CAYMLJ010000115.1:0-5918 GCA_964391395.1 uncultured Ruminiclostridium sp.
AGGCATTCATAACCATTCAAGCACTGTTCTTGTTGGTATTAGAGAACTATACTATATAATTAAAAAGCTGGACTTTGAATTAGCTATTTATAAGTTCCAATTGGAGGAAATCACTCTGGAGGAATTAGACAAAAAAACTGATGAATATAAAAGGGCTAAACATGAGTTTATAGAGTACGCCAATAGCGTTGGTTATTATGATTAGCGTATAAAGCATAAGCGTATGGCTTGGTATATAGCTGAACAGGTCTTTGTATTTTATATTGCGTGGATTATTTTTTTAATAGTTTTCCAATTCTCAATTAAAATAAATAAAGAGATACTTTTACTCAGAATGTGTAATAAATGCCTGCAACAGTAGTCAAAGCAGAACAATTGATTATTCCTGAGCAATTTGC
This sequence comes from uncultured Ruminiclostridium sp., assembly GCA_964391395.1. Classification (GTDB taxonomy): domain Bacteria; phylum Bacillota; class Clostridia; order DSM-8532; family DSM-8532; genus DTU059. The sequence continues at coordinate 399 of CAYMLJ010000115.1, forward strand.
TAAAAAACTTAAAGGGTACAACATTGAATTTGTTGAAACAAGCGAAGGACTATTGCTTAAACCAGTTATGGACCCAATTAAAGAGCTTCGTGGATATATGGAAGGAAGTAAATTTACAACAGAGGAATTATAAAAACAAAAGCAACTAGAAAAGGAACTTGATAAGATACCTTTCTTAATGGAACTCCCGCGGCAATCAAAAGAGTAATGTTTGTATGCCGGAGAGAATGTATGGAAATCGCGGACTCATACAATGGTTTATTTTATCCATAATCGAAAAATCATTTGCTAAAAAGACGGCAACCATACACAACTAAACAAATATCATCTATAATAGTAGTTGTGCCCGAGATTATATCCACCAAAAGTAGCTGGTTTCCATAAGTTAACATAAATCTTGAATTCACGTGCTATTTTATAACGATTTTAAGGAGATATAATACAATGAGCAAGCCTGACATGAAAATGCAAACAATTGATGACATTGGTTCTTTCACCATCCAGCACATTTTTCGCAATTCGGTTGCGAAATTTCCAGCACAGCCTGCTCTGTCGGTTGTCGGGAAAACGCCGCTGACCTATTCGGAACTTTATGAGGCAGTAAAGCAATATGCTTTTATAATGAAGCATGTTGGCATTAAAAAGGGTGATAAGGTTGCCATATTATCCCCTAGTATGCCAAAGTGGGGTGTCGCTTATTTTGCGATTGTCTGTCTGGGTGCCATCGCTATCCCTTTACTTCCGGATTTTAATAAGAGCGAGGTTGAAGGCATTATCCGGCACTCAGAAGCTTGCTTTGCGTTTGTTTCAAAAAGTAATCAGGAAAAGCTGGTAGATTGTACGACACTACAGCACATTTATTGCTTGGAAGATGATGCTTTTCTGACAGGTGAATCTATCCCGAATATTGATACATCTATCGATCTTTTTGCCGAACCTATTGACGAACAGGACACCGCATCTATCATTTATACATCCGGAACAACCGGTACACCCAAAGGTGTTGAACTCTCTCATAAAAACATTGCGTTTATGGCACATCAAGTCAGATTGATCCAAAACATTTATCCAAATGACATATTTTTATCTATTCTTCCAATGTCCCATGTTTATGAGTTTTCAATAGGCTTCATTTTTCCGATGATGCAGGGGTGTCACGTATGTTACCTCGGCAGAGCAATCGCAGTAGCATCATTACTGCCTGCGCTGAAAACGGTTCGGCCTACCATAATGCTAAGTGTGCCGGCTGTAATGGAGAAAATATATAAGAACAAAATTGTTCCCACCTTCGAAAAGAATAAGCTTGTCGCAAAATTGTATAAGATTGCGTTCATCCGCAAGATTTTGCATCGTATCGCCGGGAAAAAACTTATGGAGACCTTTGGCGGCCGAATTCATTTCTTTGGTCTTGGCGGAGCCAAGCTCGCTCCGGAAGTAGAGCAATTCTTAATGGAGGGTAAATTTCCTTATGCCATCGGATACGGCCTGACAGAAACCTCGCCTTTGATTGCCGGAGCCAATCCTAAAAAATCACGCTTACAGTCTACCGGCCCTAAAATGGAAGGTGTCGAAATGAAGCTGATTGACGTAGATCCCGTCACTGGAATCGGAGAAATCGTTACCAAGGGGCCTCATGTGATGAAAGGCTACTACAAAAATGAAGAGCTGACCAAATCGGTCTTTACCGAGGATGGTTTTTTCAAAACCGGTGATTGCGGCTCAATCGATAATGACGGCTACCTCTATATCAAGGGACGTAACAAAAATGTCATTGTGGGTGCAACCGGGGAAAACATTTACCCCGAGGATATCGAATTTGTGCTGAACAAGCATCCTCTGGTATTGGAATCTCTCGTAATTGAACGTGATCAAAAGCTGGTTGGTTTGGTGAAGCTGAATGAAGATTCCATCGAAAATTCTGATCTTACACCTGAAAGCTCTGAATTGAGCCCCTATGCCAAGGCTCTTGCCGATATCCGATCCTATGTCAATTCCCAAGTAAACAAATTTTCTAAACTGAAAGCAATTGAACGCATCGCTGATTTAGAGAAAACGGCCTCGCAAAAGATCAAGCGCTTTCTATATAACAACAGTGGTAAAGGAAAAACCACACACGATACACCGGAGAAGAAGGATACATGAAATAAATAATATGCTTTCTCTACCTTTCGCATTCTTAAAACTGGTTAGGACTCGGTGATATCGGTCCTGAAGCCGGAATGCCTGTAATGGAAGGTAAATGTGTACTTTTTAAGTCTTTCGGCAATGTAGACGCATTCCCGCTATGTATCCGCTCCAAGGATGTTGACACAATAGTAAATACTGTTAAACTAATTTCCGGAAGCTTTGGCGGCGTGAATTTGGAGGATATTTCCGCACCGCGTTGCTTCGAAATACAAAGACGCCTTAAAGCTGAATGCGATATTCCTATTTTCCATGATGATCAGCATGGTACAGCTATAGTTGTTCTTGCAGGAACAATAAATGCCCTTAAGTTAGTCAACAAAAATATTTCTGATATAGAAGTTGTTGTCAACGGTTCAGGTGCTGCAGGTATAGCAATCACAAAGCTGCTTATGAATATGGGCCTTAAAAAAGTTATCCTTTGCGATACAAAAGGTGCTATTTATAAGGGACGTCCCGGTCTCAATGCAGAAAAAGAATTGATGGCCGATATTTCAAATCTTGAATTGAAAAAGGGAACAGGAGTTATCGACTATTTCAATCCATTCCGAATCGTATTTTATCAACCCTTCCTCTCTCATTTTAGCAAGTTCTCTGGATAAGGATGTTCTTTGGACACCCATTCTTTCAGCTAATGCTTTTTTTGTCATAGTAAGCTTGATTATACTAGAACTTTGCTTTTTGCGTTCATAATCCAGGTAGCTCACAATCTTTTCACGTATTGTCCTGTTAACATAGTGCTTGATCCTGTCTCCAAGAATAACCGTATGATCCGATACATACTCAAGGTAGCTCCTAAGAAACTCATTATTCTCCGAAAACAATCGGAGCAACAGGTCCTTATTTATCTCTAATATTATAGTAGCTTCTTTTGCCGTGACGGTCATGGGATAATTAGGGTTCTTTGAAAACACCAGGTTGCCTCCAAGAACATCGTCGCTTAAAAACTCCGCTATGGTCATAAGACTGCCGGACTCATCAATGCGCTCAACACATACTTTCCCGGAGAGAATGATTTCAAGTTTTGAGCAAACTTCCCCAACAAAATGAACAATATTACTTTTCCCATACCGGGTAATTTTACAGCTTCCTTCTTTCAAGTATGATTCTATAGCTAAGGGGTTTATTGATTTTATAAGGTCAATCTGTCGTATTAGTTCCAGGTATTTTTTCATAACGAACTCCTTATGTGTTACATTGGTAACTCCTTTATATATATTCTATCTGTATAATGGTTATATATCAATAAGAAGGCGGTTTTTTAATGAAATACATAATCAACATCATTCGGATATTATTTCTCGCTCTTTTCACTTTTCTGCTTGTAAACGGGAAAGTTATGCTTTGGCTTGCGTTGTTTGGAGCAAGTCTGCTTATCGCTCTGATTTTCGGCAGGGTTTATTGCGGGTATGTTTGCCCTATGAATACTCTGATGCTTCCCATTGAATGGCTTTCAAAAAAATTGAGATTACAAACCGATAAGGCCCCCAAGTGGCTAAAAAACGGGTATTTTACATGGATAACCCTGATTGTAAGTATAGCGATTATGCTACTTTCTAAAAGACTATTACAAATTAATTTGCCGATTCTGCCTTTCTGGCTACTGGTATCGGTTTTTGTTGCGCTCAGATATAAACCGGAAGTGTTTCACAATCTGATCTGCCCGTTTGGCGCTTTGCAAAGAACTTTTGGCCGGTTTGCATTGCATTCAGAAAAAGTAGATAAGAATACCTGTATTGGATGCAAGCTATGTGAAAAAGTCTGCCCTTCCCGGGCCATTGTTGTATCCTCGGAAGATAAAAAGGCTGTTATCAATACTGCGTTATGCCATCAATGCACAAATTGCCGGCAGGTTTGTCCTAAAAGTTCCATTCAATACGGCAAACGTAGCGGATAAGCCAATAGTATAATAAAAAGTGAAGCAAACAGAATACTACATAAAAAAACAGGAGGGCAAGCATTGTGGTTGAACAAATATTTAGATTATCCAGGGGTAACGAAAAAGCCGTAGAAAGGGTTATATTCGATGAAAATCTACACTATCTGCATATGGTATTTAATAAAGACGAGGGTCTTCCTGAACATTTCTCTAATTCAAATGTATACATGACTGTGGTTCGCGGTAAGCTCTCTATCGGCTTGAACGAGCAGGATATTCACGAATACGAAGCCGGTACACTTCTTAAGATTCCAGCTCAAACCAAAATGAATGTTAAAAACCTCAACCATGAAATTTTGGAGTTAATTGTTGTAAAGGCTCCTGCTCCAAAAGGCTAAGCATCATAACCGAAGGCACGCTAAAAGCCGCTTGTTCATCAGAACAGGCGGTTTTACTGTTGTGTTCTTGCTTTTTTTCCTATTAGCACCATGCTGAAAACTATGAGAAAGCCCCCAATCCACTGTGCGTAACCTATTTTTTCTTTTAGCAGCAACAGGGATAAAAGCATCGAAGTCAGGGGCATCATTCCTGAGAAAGTGGCGGTTATGTATGCGTCGCAACGCTTTACTCCCTCGTAAAAAAATACGAAAGCTAACGCAGTAACTACTAAGCCGTACCAAATCAAAGCAGACCATTCTTTTCCTCCGAGTGCCGGTATGGAGGCTAAAGGGCGCTCATAAAGAGCCGGGATTAGAGACAAAACAAAGGCGATAGCTGATACCATCAGTGTTTGCACCATTGGATGAATCTGTACCGCCGATTCACCATGTTTCTTTGCCTTATGTTTTCTTGAAATAATGTTGAAGGTAGATTCGCTTGCCGCAGCACAGACAATAAGCATATTTCCTAAAATATGCTCGACAGAAAACTGTTCGGAAGAAAGATTGATTCCCTGCAAAAAAATAATGCCCGCGACAGTACAGCCGATTCCCAACGCTGTTGTGGCTGAAAACCGCTCCTTTAAAAAGAAGAAGGCAAGTAGTGATGTTACAGCCGGCGTAACGCCTGTCAATATTCCGGCTTCCACGGTACTGGTTAAATTCACACCAAATAGCAAAAAGGTGCGAAACAAAAAAATCCCGAAAACTGCTTGGAACATAATCATTATTACATCATTTTTTGTCAGAATACGTATTGTCTGAACGGTTTTTGCTACATAGAACGGGAATAAACAAACAAGAACGATTCCCAGACTGATTGCAGTTATTGTAAAGCTGCTTAATTTCATGGCAAGAATATGGCCTGTGATTACAGACGTCCCCGCCAATGAAAAAGCGCCCATTAGATACAATTCCCCTTTAATATTACTCATTACCAACCCTCTCTTTATCGTTGCGTTTCTGCTAATTTTTGTTATAATTATACTGCGGCAACTGGATTGCCGTAAGAGCCAGTAT
>CAYMLJ010000116.1:0-5902 GCA_964391395.1 uncultured Ruminiclostridium sp.
TAACGAGAGGGTGAATTATATGGATTCCTATGAAGTAGTTGTTATAGGAGGAGGCCCTGCAGGTCTGGCGGCAGCGGTATCTGCCAGAGAGCATGGAGTTGAAAAAATTCTGATACTTGAAAGGGATAAGGAGCTTGGCGGTATTCTAAATCAATGCATACATAATGGTTTTGGGCTTCAAATCTTTAAGGAAGAACTGACAGGTCCGGAATATGCAAAGCGTTTTATAAATAAGGTTGAGGAACTGAAAATAGAGTATAAACTCAATACCATGGTGATTCATATCAGTGCAGGTAAAGTGGTCACGGCAGTCAATAGGAAGGATGGCCTTTTTGAGATACAGGCAAAAGCTATTATTTTAGCCATGGGTTGCAGAGAAAGGTCAAGAGGGGCGCTTAATATTCCGGGCTATCGGCCGGCAGGAATTTTTTCTGCAGGCACGGCTCAACGCTTGGTTAATATTGAAAATTATATGCCGGGCAAAGAAGTTGCTATTTTAGGCTCGGGGGATATCGGCTTAATTATGGCAAGAAGAATGACCTTGGAGGGAGCAAAAGTCAAGGTTGTTGCAGAACTATTACCATATTCGGGAGGCCTTAAAAGAAACATTGTACAATGCTTGAACGATTATGATATTCCGCTGAAATTAAGCCATACGGTGGTAGATATTCACGGAAAGGACAGAATATCGGGGGTTAACATAGCCAAGGTGGATGATAAAGGTAAGCCCATCATTGGGACAGAGGAATATTATTCCTGTGACACTTTAATGCTGTCTGTCGGTCTTATACCTGAAAATGAATTATCCAAAGAAATTGGAGTTGAAATAAATCCTGTAACAAATGGCCCAAAAGTGAATGAGAGCCTGGAGACTTCAGTTGAAGGGGTATTTGCTTGCGGCAATGTCCTACATGTTCACGATTTAGTTGATTATGCGACTATTGAAGCTCAGGACACAGGCAGAAATGCAGCCGAGTATGTAAATGGTAGCATTCAACAAAAAGTGGTTGGTGAAGAAATCAACATTATTGCGAGAAATGGGGTTCGCTATACTGTTCCTGATAAAATCAATATAAACCGCATGGAAGATAGTATTATGGTAAGGTTCCGTGTAGGAGATATTTACAAGAATGCATATATCGGTGTTTTTCTGGATGGAGAACGAATTTTGCACAAGAAGCGGCTTATAATGGTTCCGAGCGAAATGGAAGAAATAAAGCTGGAAAAGGTTAAATTGGCCGCCCATGACCACCTGAAAACTATTACTATTGAGGTTGAAAAGGAGTAGTGAGCCCTATGGAAAAAAGGGAACTCATCTGTATAGGCTGTCCTCTAGGATGTGTTGTTAATGTGGAGTTAGTGGATGGGATTATAAAAGACATATCGGGATATAGCTGTAAACGCGGGATAACATATGCGCAAAAGGAAATAATAAACCCTATGAGGATTGTTACTACTACTATTAAGGTAACCGGTGGGGAGAAACCTCTGGTATCAGTTAAAACAAAACAAAGCATTCCTAAGAACAAAATATTTGATTGTATGAATGAAATTCGCCAAGTGGTGGCAAAAGCACCTATAGCGGCGGGAGATATTATTATTGAGAATGTAGCGGGAACAGGAGTTGAAGTGGTGGCTACAAAGGATGTCCGATTGTTTTATTAGAAGATATTAAAGGGTATCACGCTAATTTTGTGCAATACCCTTTAATTATATCATGGAGGTATACTAGCCTAAGATTAAGCCTAGGCCAGCCGCTTATTCTTCAATTAATTCAATTGCATTTACAGGGCAACGGTCGATAGCCTTTTTTAATTTTTCTTTATCCGGTTCAAAGTTGTGTTCCTTTATTACTGCTTTCTTAGTATTCATCTCAAAAAGCTCTTTGTATTCTTGAACACATAGAGTGCAACCCATGCAAGCGTCCTGATTGACATTCAAACCGGCTTTAGCTTTTACAATTTCTTCTTTTGGCAAATCCTCATCTTTAACAATCTTAGAGGCAATCCATGAGAATACAAGAATTGCAATAACCGTCAAAACCCAGCGCACAAGCATAAATTTCGGACCTAAGAATTTCATCTCATTGATAAGCATAGGAATTTTTATAACGGCCCAAGAGCTTAATATGATGAAGATATTTCGTAATGAGGCACCTTTTTTATGGAGCATAACACAAATAGGGAAGGCGGCATAAACCGGACCGGCTGAAATTGCTCCCAGGGCAAATGACAGAACAATTCCTTTAGATTTGGATTCTTGGCCAAGATATTTAATAATAGTTTGTTTTGGAACCCATGTGTCGAGCAAAGCCGTCAATATAAATATGACGGGCATAATAAGCAACATTTCTTTTATATAGTATCCGCTGTTTTTTACCGCTTGGACACCCATTTGTGGCCATACAAGAAGAATCACTGCATAGCAAAGTACAATAAAAACTAGAAAAAGATTTTCTTTAATCTTATTAAATACCTTATTCATATAATCACCCCCATAATAAGTGAAATGATGATAGCAAATACAAAACTAAGCCCGTTTCTAATAAATGTAAATTTCTTTCCGAAGGCTTTAATTTCAAGTGGAAAAGTAACAATCCCTACCATTGTAAGTGTAGTCAAAAATGCAACAGAAGGAACAATTCCAACACCTCCATTGATAAGTGTTCCAACAAGGGGGAATGCAATAAATGCCGGAATAAGTGTAACTGTTCCCAAAATTGCTGCAGAAATGGTTGCTACAAGAATGTTTTGCTTTTCAACAAATGCTGCTATTGACTCAGGTGTAAATATTGTAAGTATTAAGCCAATTGCAAAAATGATTGTCAATATGGAAACAAGCATTCCTTTTCCCATACCAAAGGCACTTTTTAAAGCTTCTTTTGTCTTATGTTTGTTTTTAATAAAAGAAAAGACAAGAAATCCTGCTGTAAAAACCCATACGGCTATAGTGAATATGTCCATATGTCCTCCTTAATAATAATAAATTCGTAATGAATTATAGCAAGTATCTTTTTTTAAATATAGACACATACGTTTCTTTTTGACATAATATTTATGGAGGACTGAAAAATGAGAATAGGTAGCCTTAAACAGATTCCGCTTCTTTCAGATATTGATGAAAATATATTATCAAATTTGATAAAAGACTGTGAAATATATGAAAGCAAATATAAGAAAAACACAACTGTTCACTCGCACGGAGATAAGTGTAATTCGATTGATGTGGTTTTGTCCGGAAGTCTTGTGGCCTATTCGCTTGCGCAAAACGGCTCCGAGAATGTAATGTCTGAATTTAAAAGCAGAAGTATTATAGCCGCAAATTTACTTTTTGGAGATAACAACCAATATCCATTCAATATTTATTGTATGACTGATTGTCGTTTGCTGCATATTACAAAGTCAGCAGTTTGTGTATTACTTAAAGAATATAGTTTTGTCATGCGGTTTATTAAATCGCTTTCACAGAATTCCCAAGGAATGAATCGCAAAATATTTATGTTTTCTCAGAAGTCTTTACGTAAAAATGTACTGGATTATCTTTATGCATTGTCCATAAAGCAGCAATCGGATACAGTTACTCTTCCTCTAACAAAGAAACAACTAGCCGATTATTTTGGCGTTCAGCGCCCGTCACTTTTTAGAGTGCTAAAAGAATTAAAGGACGAAGGACTAATTGAAGTTAATAATAGAAAAATAAAGCTATTATCCTTTTGAAAGCTTTTGACATAGAAAAGACATGATTTATTTATAAAATATATAACAGGTGATAATTATGCGAAAGCTACTGATTGTTGATGATAATAAACAAATAACCTCGATTTTGGAGGAGTATGCAAAAAAGGAAGGCTATAAAACTGTTATTGCTTATGACGGTATTGAAGCCATGGAAAAATTTCAATCGGAAAATCCGGATATTATTCTGCTTGATGTAATGATGCCGAAAAAGGATGGTTTTTCGGTATGCCGGGAAATCCGTCAAAATTCCAATGTGCCTATAATAATGGTTACAGCCCGAGGCGAGGATTACGAAAGGATAATGGGGCTGGAAATCGGGGCAGACGATTATATTGTGAAACCCTTTTCTCCAGGAGAAGTAATGGCAAGAATAAAAGCCATAATGCGCCGCATTACTCGTGATGAGTCGCAAGCACAAAAATTTATACTTGATAACTTAGCAATTAGCCTTGATGACTATTCGGTTACAATTGATGGCAATTTAATACCGTTAACAAAGAAAGAAATTGAGATTCTCTGGATGCTTGCGAACACAAAAAATAAGGTTTTCTCAAGGGATAATCTTTTAAACAGCCTTTGGGGTTATGATTATATAGGGGACAATAGAACTGTGGACAGCCATATCAAGCGACTGAGAGCAAAGCTTGATGCTTATGAGCATCCGGCATGGGAGATTAAAACCATTTGGGGTGTAGGGTATAAATTTGAGGTGATAGCAGATGCTAAAAAGTAAAATTGCAAAAAAGCTAAGTATGTATTTTGCATTAGCACTTCTGATTTTCTCCTTGATAATTGGAAGCGCATTTTTCTTTCTTTTTCGTAAATATACAGTGGATGTTCATAAAAATGAGCTAAAAAATTATGCCGTTTCCTTGGCGGAGGCATTATCAGGCGAGAATAATCGCAGCTTCGGAAACGGCATGGGTGGCCTCGGTGCATACTTACACTTCATAAATGAGGTTGCAAAAACCGATGTCTGGATCGTAGATGAAAATTTGAATCTTGTCACAGCCCATATGAGACAAGGCATGATGAGAGGAAGATATAACATCGCCGAGTTGCCTAGTAATGCCGGAGAAATGATTGATAGTGTATTTCAAGGAGAGACGGTATTCAGCGAAGAGTTTAGCGATGTACTGTCAAAGCTTACATTGACAGTGGGAACCCCGATTAAGAAAGCAAATGGTGACATATTGGGGGCGGTCCTTCTCCACTCTCCGGTGGATGGAACAACCGCGGCAGTAAATCAAGGCTTTATTATATTAGGAATTAGCATGTTCTTTGCACTTATAGCGGCATTTATCCTTTCGATTCTTCTTTCCTATTCCTTTACAAAGCCGCTTTCAAAAATGAAGGAAACGGCATTGCGTCTATCTCACGGTGATTATACGGTACAGTCGGGTATAAAGCAAAATGATGAAATAGGTGAATTATCCGGGGTGTTGGACTTACTATCCAATAGGCTTTATGATGCTAGTAAACAAAGCGAAAAGCTTGAGAGGATGCGCCGTGACTTTGTAGCAAACATTTCTCACGAACTGAGAACACCTATTACCGTTATTCGTGGTTCATTGGAAGCGCTCTGCGACAAAATAGTTACCGATCCTAAGAAAATGGAGGATTATCATTGCCAGATGCTCAGTGAAGCAAAGTATTTGCAGCGGCTGGTCGGGGATTTGCTTGATTTGTCTGGACTGCAAAATACTGACTTTGCAATTGAGATGCAACCTGTTAATGTATGCGATATAGTATCTGATGCTGCAAAGAGCATAGAACAGCTTGCACAGGACAAAAAGATAAGCATTAATACAAAAACGCAGTCTACATGTATAACATTGCAGGGCGACTATGGGAGACTCCGCCAGATGTTTCTTATAATTCTGGACAACGCTGTTAAGTTCTCCCATGATAATGGTCGCGTTGATATTTTTGTGTATGAAAATCAGGTAACCATATGCGACAACGGCACCGGAATTGACCCGGAGCAATTGCCGTATATCTTTGACCGCTTTTACAAAACCAACCATGAGCAAAACAAATCCGGCACGGGATTGGGGCTTGCAATTGCAAAACAGATCGCAGAAAGACATGGAATCAAGCTTTATGCCCGAAACCGTCAAGACGGTGGTGCCGAATTTGTTTTTGAACTATCTATGCCGGCAAAA
>CAYMLJ010000117.1:0-5854 GCA_964391395.1 uncultured Ruminiclostridium sp.
AAAATCAGCATCATTTGATTCAATATAAATTCTGCTCTGAGATTTTGAAATTTTAATAATACCAAGAACCGAAAGCTTTTGTTTTATGTTTCTCATCAGTTTGTTTTCAAAAACATATTTATTAAGCCCTTTTAAGAATATTTCCTCATATCTTACCAAAATAATCTTATCCATTGTATTAGACCTTTCTACTGTTACATTATCTTTCAATAAGGGCTTTGCCCGACATTCAACGTTTTCAGTGGGAGATGCACTCCCACTGAAAAAATTAAATGGCACCCGCCGCCTATAGAGGCGGGTGTTATCTTAATTTAGTTATTATCTCTTTAATGGCATCAGCAGTAATAACAGCCTCTTTTTCAGTATTAAACGAACCAAAACTGAACCGTATTGCTCCTTCTGCCCATTGTCGAGGAATTTCTATAGCTTTAAGCACATGGCTTATTGCATTTTTTTTAGAATTACACGCTGAGCCGCTGGATACATATATTTCACGCATCTCGAGAAAATGTAGAAGTGTTTCTGCTTTTATACCTTTAAATGATATATTTAGAATATTCTCAACTCCATCTTCGGGAGAATTAATTCTTATATCTGTACCAATCGAATTATTCAGCTCATTTATCAAAATATTACGAATCTTCCTGCTGTTTTTTTGATCCTCTTTCATTCGTTCTGTTTTTATAGAGGCAGCCAACCCGAATCCCGCAATACCAGGAACATTCACAGTGCCTGCACGAAGGTTTCTTTCATGGCCTCCTCCCATCATCAAAGGATGTAATCGTATTCCCTTGCGCATATATAGCATACCGACACCCTTAGGACCATGTATTTTATGTGAACTGAAAGAAATAAAATCAGCATTTAGATCCCTTGTATTTATAAGTATTTTACCATAGGCTTGAACCGCATCAACATGAAAAATGGTTCTTTCACTATTTGATTTAATAATCTGAGCCGCTTCACCAAGCGGTTCAATTGTGCCCAACTCATTATTTACAGCCATTATATTAACCAAAATTGTATCCTTGCGAAGCTTTGATTTAAGATCATCTACAAGAATTCGACCATATTTATCTACATCAAGATACTCGACTTCGTATCCAAGTCTCTCCAATTCTTTCAAAGATTCCAAAGCAGCAGAATGCTCAACAGGCGAGGATAGAATATGTTTTCCGGAACGCTTAAGTATTTCAGCCGTTCCTCTAAGTGCCATATTTACCGATTCTGTTCCTCCGGAAGTAAAAATCAGCTCTTCTGGTTTTGCTTTAATTGTTGTGGCAAGCTTGTCTCTATTGTCTTCGAGAATCCTCTCGGCTCTTATTCCGAGTGAATGCAATGAGGAAGAGTTCCCGAACTCTTCAGACATAAGTTTAGCTACAAGCTTTATTACTTCTTTATATGGTTGCGTAGTCGCACTGTTATCAAAATATATCATGATTAATGCCTTTCATAGTATAAGTTACCATAAGATTCTTCATTCCGCTTCGCTCCATTCAGAATGACGTATGTCTGTCACTCTGGGCGAGCTGTCATCCTGAGCGTTAGCGAAGGATCTTCTCACTTTCCACTTCCCACTTCTCACTTCCCATTCTTCAGGCGTCTAAAATTCTAATTTCAAATCCGTTTTTTGAAATTTCTAAAAGTGCATAAGTTGGCGATAAAAAATCCCTCGGATATCCAATACTACCGGGGTTTACAAAGGTTATATTTGACCTGTTTTCTTGAAGGGGACAGTGAGTATGTCCAAAAAAAACCAGATCAATATTCTCTTTGATTGCTTTTCTTTCAAGCCGTTCGATGCTGCTTTTCACATTATATAAATGCCCGTGGGTTAGTAATATACGCTTACCTTCTATTTCTAAAACTACGTCTGATGGGATATCATAAACAAAATCACAGTTTCCTGGTAACATTATGACATTTAAATCAGGGTTTTGTGCCTTAATGATAGTTGCATCCTTATAATAGTCTCCAAGATGTATTAATCCATCGATTTGCGGGTATTGTGCAATTACTTTTTTTGCCGCAAATATGTCGCCATGCGTATCGCTTATTACTAGATATAGCTTCATGTAGTTCTCCATTGTTTTAATGTCTCAGCTAATTGCTTAAATGCCAGTCCTCTATGGCTAATGCGATTTTTTAATTCGGAATCGATTTGCGCCATACTCTTTTTATACTCCGGTATGTAAAATACCGGATCATATCCAAAGCCATTTTCACCCTCGGCCTTAATAGATATTCTTCCTTCTATAGTGCCGGTAAAAGTTTTTATTTTTGTATCGGTGACAAGAGAAACCGCACATATAAAACGCGCTGACCGATATACATCAGGTATTCCGGACATAAGTGCGAGTACTCCTTCATACCTCTGTTTATCATTTGTACAATTTAAGAATCTTGCAGAGTATATACTCGGTGCACCGTTTAAAAAATCAATTTCCAAGCCGCTGTCATCGGCGACCACCATGTCACCTGTTATTTTATGAATAGCCATAGCTTTTATAAGTGAATTCTCTTCAAAGCTGCTTCCGTTTTCCTCAATTTCTATGTCTATCCCTGCTTCTTCGAGTGATAGTACTTCATATTCATAACCTTGTAAGAGACATTTTATTTCTTTTACTTTTCCGCTGTTCTTTGTGGCAATAATTAGCCTTTTCATTACTTCTCCTTAGATAAAAGTACATTTTTTTGTATATTAATTATATTTTCAATGCCCTTTTGAGCTAAGTCAAGAAGATTATCCAATACCTTCCTATCAAACGGACTTTCCTCTCCTGTTGCCTGAACTTCAATAATCTGACCGGACGCAGTCATAACTACATTCATGTCCACAGTTGCTTTAGAATCTTCAGCATAGCATAAGTCAAGAAGCTCATTGCCGTTAACAAATCCTACACTTATTGCCGCCACAAAATCTTTTATAGGTATCTCGCTAATCTGTTTATTATTCACTAAAACACCGCAGGCATCCATTAATGCCACAAATCCGCCTGTTATTGCGGCTGTTCTGGTACCTCCGTCAGCTTGTATAACATCACAATCAATAGTTATAGTTCTCTCACCCAGAATTTTGAAATCAATAACAGACCTTAGAGATCTCCCAATAAGTCTTTGAATTTCATTTGACCTACCGTTTATTTTCAAGATATTTCGGTCCCTTGTATTTCTTGTTAGTGTAGCTCTGGGTAGCATATCGTATTCGGCTGTAACCCAGCCTTCTCCCGAGCCTTTTTTAAAAATAGGTACCTTTTCATCAATACTTGCGGTACAAATGATTCTTGTCTCTCCAAACTCTACTAAAACTGAGCCCTCTGCATATTTGTTAAAATCTCTTGTAATCTTAATCTTCCTTAATTCATCGTTTTTTCTTCCGTCTACTCTTATTCTTTCCACAACAAAAACACCATCCATATTTTATCTATAATATGTTATCACATGTATGGCATGTTATCCAGAAAATAAAAATATATTTAATCGGTAATACAATTATGAGCTTTGCTACGAGAAGTAAGAATTCTTTATTCGAATAACATTAGAAACGGGTACAATACCCGTTTCCTTTATTTTAAGGTTACTACGAACTCAATATTTGTATAATACTATTAGCTATTGATTCAGCTGCTTTTTGTATAAAAGAGTCTGTGTTTAGAAGCGCTAGATCACCTTCATCAGACATGCATGCTACTTCAGCCAAGATAGCCGGCATCTTTGTATCTCTTAAAACAACAGTATTCTGTCTTCCCTCTATTCTTATCTTTGTGGTTCCCAAATCCTTCACCAGATTATCAAACATAAGCTGTGCCATAGGCTTCCCCCTATAGCTTGTATAGTGATAAAGAACCATTGAGCCCTTTATTCCGCTGGGCATACTGTTATTATGAATGCTAACAAACACATATGCATTTCGGTCATTGGCAAACTTAACCCTTTCGTCCAAGCTCATCGTTTTATCAACGGTTCGGGTAAGCTCAACATTTACTCCTTTGGATTTCAGTATTTTTTCACATCTTAAAGCAATATCTAAATTATAAACCTTTTCAAAATACTTCCCAAATACGGCTCCGGGGTCATTTCCGCCATGGCCTGGATCAATTACAACCAGCCTTGACGCATTGGAACCTCCTGATCCTGTGCTAACAATAACAGCCAGTTCATCATTACCGGAACTTACAACTATCTCGAATTTCTTATTAGCATCCTTCTTATTGATAGTCAAAAATGAATTGGTAGCGGTTGAAAATAAATCTACAGACTTAATAAGACTATCATTAATATTAATAGAACCGTTGCCAAGGTTAATTATATTGATTGGTATCATAAATGTAACTGTACCTTTGCTTCCGGTATCATCAACAACAATTTTATCTCTGTAACTATGATACTTATCGACTATTCCTGCGCCGGTTAATCGAAGAGCAGTTTTTCCATCACCGTTTCCTGCTTTTATATTATTCATAGGTGAAGACCCTGTTGTTGGTGACGTGGGAGGCGACGGTTGTGTACTGGGTTTTGGCGACGCAATGGGTGTCTGTGATGGCACCGGTGTACTAACAGGTACAGAAGTATTTCCTTTCTTAATTACGAACACCGAGTTTCCACCTGAAACAGTATGTGAATATGTAATTGTATTACTATATGGAATACGTATTATAGTGCTGTTCTGTTTAACATTATAATTAACAAGGGCTCCGTAAATAACAGGGTTTCCTGCTAAAAATCCTTCAGTAAACCTATTGTCTTTTCCGGGAATTGTAATCTGTAGTATTTTTTCCTTTTCTCTGTGCTCAAATCTCGGAATATTGCCTTTATCAGCCTGTGTTAAACTGATACCTTTTAGATTAACAGTACAGGAATCTCCCGACATTGCTAAAGATAACGGCCCATTATTGGTTTTTGTCGTTACAATAGGATTATTGTTGCTCCCATCGCCCGGATTGGTTGCCGGAACCGGTGTTGTTGGAGGCTTTGGTGTTGTTGATGGTGCCGGTGTAGGTGTAGGTGTAGGTGTAGCGCTTTGCGACGGAGGTTTGCTTGGGCTCGGTGTGTTATTTGATGATGAACTGCTTCCAAGTGTTAAAACAATCGATTTACCGTCTGATGAAGTCGAAATAGTATAAACCGGCTTTGTTGTTGTCTCCACAACCACACTTGTTCTTTTAGGGTAAGACATATTTGCCAAACGTATTTGGACAACAGTACCTTTATTTATATCAAATTTAATAGATCTTGACACATCGGCATTCTCTATCTCAAATCCTAAGCGATAATTTTTAATAGATCCTTCCGGTGCTATAAGATACTGTTTTATAATCTTTGTTGATGAAGAAAATATACGAATCTCTTCTAATTTATTATTTTGTGAATATGTAACCTTTGATACCGAGCCGCCCGTTGATATTTCTATAACCCCTGATGCGTGCGCCTGTATAGGCATTAGTATTAAAAGTGAAATTATCAGACAAAAAACAAGCCCGATTGACATGATTTTCTTCATTATTTACACCTCTTGAAGTTTTTCTTTAGTATCTGCTGTCTATTTTACCACCTTTTTGGCATTTTAAATTAGTCAAAAAGATTACAAGTTTTTTTCAGCATTCCCTTCAAAAGTATATATCGGCTTTTTTGGGTGATCAGATTCACTATATGAGTAAAAACAACCACAATATTTTTGCATATAATAGTGTTTTCCTCTTGAAAGCTCTCTTCCCTTCCTGTATAGCTCTCTGAAATCCTCATAATAAAACTCTATTTTGTACTTATCCGCAATAGCCTGCCCCATGCTTTTGATAAGCTCATGGTCTTGATACGGGCTTATTAACAAACTTGTGGTAAAAGCACCAAAAGAATT
>CAYMLJ010000118.1:0-4017 GCA_964391395.1 uncultured Ruminiclostridium sp.
TTAAGGAGGGTTAATCTATGAAGCTTCTTTTTGCAATTGTAAGTGATGAGGACAGTAGCGGTCTTGCCGACAATTTGAATAGCAAAGGCTTTAGTACAACAAAACTATGCTCCAGCGGTGGATTCTTAAAAAGCGGAAACACAACATTTCTGGTGGCTACAGATGATGACAAAATCGACCAGGCTCTTTCCGTTATTGGTGAAACATGCAAATCAAGGCGCAGGATGATAGCTCCTGAAAAACTTCCCGGAAGTTTTGGCTCCTTTAATATGGCTATGCCGATTGAAGTAAATGTAGGTGGTGCCACAGTATTCATCCTGAATATTGAACAGTTTCTTAAGCTATAGCAATTAAACAACTTATGAGGTTAGTTATGCCCCCACAACTAAATTACCCTTTAGAAAAAGATCTTGAAAAGAACCGCTTATTGATGATTATAGAAGGTGCTTCGGCCAGAACAGTCTTTAATCTGACAAGCGGCGCTTTTTTGGTAGGCTTACTTAAATACATGGGAGCAAGTGATGCTTTTTGCGGATATATTCTTGCCATACCTGTACTTGCCGCTATAATTCAGGTTTTTTCCCCGATTATTCTGGAGAGTCTGGAGAGCAGGAAGGGCATTGTCATTGTAGGATCAATGGTGCATCGCCTTTTACTTGTCACCCTGATAGCTACACCCTTCCTTCCTGTCAGCCCGCAAGCCAGGCTTATTATCGCCACAATTATATTCCTGATATCCAGCCTTGCCGTATCTTTCGTTAATCCTGCTATAGCCAATATGTATGTCAGCTTTGTTCCCCAGAATATTAGAGGTAAATTCTTCGGCAGAAGAGAATCAATCATGCTTTTTGTAGCGACCCTGATAACACTTATTATGGGTACAGTTTTGGATGCTCAAAAAGATGCGGGAAATGAAATCAAAGGTCATGTAATTATTTATATTTTTATATTCTTATTTTCGTTGATCAATTTCCTCTCCTATCACTTTATGAAAGAAGTTCCGCTGGTTCATACAGCCCAAAGGCTGAAGTTTTCTGAAATTTTTACTCTTCCCTTTAAGGACAAGCGTTTTTTAGTATATTTCGTAATGCTGGTAATATGGAACTTCGGTATTCAAATAGCAGGCTCATATTACAGCGTATATTTAAAGTCTGATCTAAATATGAGCTATACAGTAATAACAATTTTAAATTTTATTAATTCCATACTCTATGTTTTTATGGCACGTAAATGGGGAGTATTTGCCGATAAAAAAGGGTGGGCTACAACCACCATGATTACCATCGGTATCCTTAGCATAGGGCATTTTACATGGTTTTTATGCTCCGCAGATAGTATAATTCTTATGCCTCTTTTACTAATTAGTCACATAGCAAGTGGAATTGCTTATTCCGGTATTAATATTTCCCTATTCAATTTACAGTTCGATTTTACCCCCGATGAGAAAAGAACCGTTTACATTGGATTTAGTGCTGCTTTTAGTGGTTTACTTGGATATATCGCAGCCGTGGCCGGTGCCCAGTTGGTAGGTATATTCGGTAGCAATAAGATAATGCTTTTAGGCAACCCCTATGATATTAAGCAAATCTTGTTTCTGACTTCTTCAATCCTACTACTGATATGTGCTCTATATATTTTTATATTTATGCGCTCTTCTAAAATAAACAAGGAGGAATAAGAAATGTTAAAACGTTCAACTGAAATGACTGTAGAAATTCGAGAAAAAATGCGTGGCGGCAACGGAAATGTCAAACTGCAAAACATATTTAATTCTGACGAAATTATGGGGAAATGTCGTTTATTCAGTCAGGTAACTTTGGAGCCCGGCTGTTCAATCGGTTCCCATGTACACGACCAGGAAGAAGAAGTCTACTATATACTAAGCGGCACCGGTACTGTCGACGATAACGGGGTAATTAAGAATATTGGCCCCGGCGATGCAATAAAAACCGGGGGCGGCGAATTCCACTCAATTTCAAACAGCGGGGATGTACCTTTGGTCTTTATGGCAGTTGTAATTCTGTTTTAAATTTTGGGTAGTTTAATGGACGGCTATTGCCGTCCATTTTAGTTTAGTCCGTGGTAAAAGAAAAATGCGAACTAAAGCTGTCATTCTGAACGGAGCGCAGCGAAGTGAAGAATCTTTTCGTCAACCTGAAAGATCCTTCGCTGGCGCTCAGGATGACCGTTAAGTCACATAATTCTTAAACTGCACATTATCATTGGATGCTTGTGACCTCATAGCCCACTTCATCTATAGCGGCTTTTATTTTTTCATCATCCACATCATGATTAAGTTCTATCTCAGCCGACTTGTTCTCAAGACTGACTTTTGCCGATTTGACTCCGTCCAGTTCCTCCAGTGCATTCTTTACGTGGTTTACACAATGTTGGCAGGACATGCCTTCAATTAAAATTTTCTTTATCATAGAATCGCCTCCTCCGGATTTAGTGTAATGGTTTAAATCTCTTTAGCCTTAACGCATTAGTTAAAACTGATACTGAACTGAATGCCATAGCTCCGGCCGCAATCATTGGGTTTAACAACGGTCCACCAAGCAGATACAGTAAGCCTGCCGCAATAGGAATACCAGCCGAATTATACGCAAAAGCCCAGAACAAATTTTGCTTTATATTTCTTATTGTCCGCTTGCTAAGCTGAATTGCGGTAGGCACATCCAAAAGATCGCTCCGCATTAAAACTATGTCGGCAGATTCCATTGCTACATCAGTTCCGGAACCGATTGCAATACCAATGTCAGCCTGTGCCAATGCAGGCGCATCATTAATGCCGTCCCCTACCATGGCCACCTTCTTGCCCTCTGCCTGAAGCTTTTTGATTTCATTTGCCTTATCCTGTGGCAACACCTCTGCTAACACCCTGTCAATTCCTGCCTGTCTGGCAATAGCCTCTGCTGTTCTTTTATTGTCACCGGTTATCATTGCGACCTCTATTCCCATATTGTGAAGAGCCTCAATTGCCCTCTTACTGCTTGGTTTCATTACGTCAGCAACCGCTATAATACCCGCAAGTTGATTATCAATGGTGACATACATCGGCGTTTTGCCTTCCTCTGCAAGCTTGTCTGACTCTGACTGCAAACTTATCTCGATTTTTCTGTCATCCATTAATTTTTTATTCCCTAAAAGCATCCTCTTGCCTTGAATTACCACTTCAATGCCATGACCGGGTATTGCTTCAAAGCTATCAACACTTAGTAGCTCTACGTTTTTGTCCTTGGCTTCATTTACTATAGCCTCCCCCAAGGGGTGCTCCGAACCTTTTTCCGCTGAGGCCGAAAGCTGCAATAGTTCTGATTTATCGACTAGTCCTGCCGTGATTATATCTGTTACTATAGGACTTCCTTCGGTTATTGTTCCTGTTTTGTCAAATACAATAGTATTTATCTTATGAGTTGTTTCAAGAGCCCCTCCACCTTTAATCAATACCCCGTATTCAGCTCCCTTTCCTGTTCCGACCATAATAGCCGTAGGCGTTGCCAGTCCAAGCGCACATGGGCAGGCAATTACAAGCACTGAGATGAATATGGTTAATGAAAATATCACCGACTGGCCTGAAATAAACCATGCTAATCCTGCAATAACCGCAATAGCCATTACGATAGGTACAAAGTAGCCGGCAATTATATCGGCCATCTTGGCAATGGGTGCTTTTGAACCCTGTGCATCTTCTACGAGCTTTATTATTTGAGATAAGGCTGTATCTTTGCCTACCTTTGTGGCCTTAAACCTTATGGTTCCGTTTTTATTAATACTCGCACCTATTACCGTATTACCTGGATTTTTTTCCACAGGTATACTTTCACCGGTAAGCATGGATTCATCTATTGATGTTCTTCCCTCTATCACTTGCCCATCCACAGGTATTTTCTCGCCGGGCTTTACCAAGATGATGTCCCCTACTTCAACCTCTTCAATAGGGATAACCATTTCTTTGCCGTCATGTATTACTATTGCCGTTTTAGGAGCTAATCCCATCAATTTCTTTATGGCCTC
>CAYMLJ010000118.1:4117-5698 GCA_964391395.1 uncultured Ruminiclostridium sp.
GCGCAAGTCATCCCGGATATAGGCAGTAAAATCTCACGTTTATTCTCATTGGCATCCTGTATACCATAACCTGCTTTTACTACAGATTCCTTGATTTTCTCTATATCTGTTTTTGTATCATCAAATTCAACCACAAGCTTCTCGGTTGCAATATTAATGTTTGCAGTATTTATACCATCAACCTTGCGCACACTTCTTTCAACAGCCTTAGCACAGGAGGCGCAAGTCATTCCTGTAATTCCTAGTGTCTCTTTTGTCATATATAACCACCTTCTTGTTGTTTATTATTTAAGGTATTTGTCGATTAAATAAATAACTTCATCTACTTTTTGGTTCCCAGCAACCTCACCCTCGGTAAAAGCCTGCCTAACACAATGTTTAATATGCTGATCAATAATTTTTAAGTTCGCTTTTTTTAGTAATCCTTGAACTGAAAGGATTTGTTTGGATATATCCACGCAATATCTGTCATCCTCAAGCATTTTAATTATGCCCTCTATTTGACCTCTTGAGGTTTTTAAGAGATTCATAACCTGCTTTTTTTCTATGTTCTCCATTTTCTATAGCCTCCTTGCCTACCCCACCATGGGTGGGGTTATAATTCTATTATATCCCCTCTATATCTTTTGTCAAGTTAGCAATTATTATTTTTTACTTCCACCTTACATACTGGTAATCACAGGCTATGTCCTGATTTGGTTAATTTGGAGATAATAATAAAAAGGGGGGATGGCTAATCTGTTTTATTATCTAATTAGCTATCCCCTATATCTATTTAATCAGTTCTATTATTTCATTATTTCTGATTATGTCTGAAAACTCATGGGAGTTGTCTATACTTTCTGAAACAATTATTCCTCCGGCGGCAAGATCATCTCTCCGATGAAAGTCAGAGCCTGAAAGCATACGCAGCCGGTTTTTTAATGCATACTCGTATGCTAAATGGTTATTGGAATTGTGCCGGGGATTTCCATTATATACTTCAATCCCATCAAGCAATTCTGCCGGTGCCGGAATCATTTTAGGTCTGAAAGGATGCGCTTGAAATATAAGAATATTTTCGCCTTTTGTCAACTCTCTAAATTCTTTTAAACTTAACTTATAGAGCTCTTTATGGTTTCTTAGGTATTTTTCGTCAATACCGTAAACAAGATAGTCATTGGCATTTTCGAGAAATCTTATCTCCATACCCAGTATGACCTTTAAACCTAGCTTTTTTCCTTCATTTAAGGCTATATTATATCCTTCAAGGTAGCAGTCTATCTTTTCATTCCAAGTTCGGTCGCTTAAACCGATAAAATAAGAATCATAGTAATGATCAGTTATAACTATGCCATGGTATCCGGCGTCCTTATACATTTTTACTGCTTCTTTTGCAGGAACTTTACCGCAATAGCTAACTTCACTTGTATGCACATGTGTGTCGTACTTAAATGCTGTCATTTATATTGATGTCCTCCGAATTCTGTTATGTTTAATTATAACATATAAAACATTTGATATAAAAACATGCCATATAGCATTTTAATAGTATTATTTTAGCATATAACTATTGTTAATAATCTGTGTGTTATACAGAAA
>CAYMLJ010000119.1:0-5685 GCA_964391395.1 uncultured Ruminiclostridium sp.
GGGGTTATGACAAAATGACTATCACTTATACGACAGCTTACATTTCCCCATGTGCGCGCAATCAATCCGGACTCGACAAGCTTTTTGCCTGCCAAGACGACTGTTTCCCTGGCTTCCTGTAAAGTCATAACTCCACCTCACAATAATTATTCTTTTATACTAACGTTTGCAAAAATCTTATCAAAGCGGACCAGTACGTCATCAATCATTTCTTCGGTATAAGCCGCACTTGTATACAGTCTGCTTCCTGCCAGGGTTACAATACCCTCTGCCATATAGGCGGCTCCCATATGTTCCATTTCCTTTTTGCGTTCAGAGGTAGCCTTTAATATACCTGGGATTTCCCATGGTTTAGACCAATTAATAGCAAAATGCATGGTGCCGACTGTCTCCAGATGGCAGATTGAACCCTGATTAAAAGCAACAAATGGCAAATCATGCTTTTTAATAAGTATATTAAGACCTTTAATAAGTCTGTCAGCCATTTGACCTGCTTTTTGAGCTGCATTTGTTCTGGCTATCTCACTTAGAGTATAGTAACCGGCAACACAGCTTAAAGGGTTTGCAGCCATGGTACCGCCGATTAATGCTTTTTTATGCTTACCTTTTCCGCCGGACTGAAGACCTGCGGCCAAATATTTCATGTATTCCTTCTTACCGCCTAAGCCTCCTGCACCGGGGTATCCTCCGGCAACAACCTTGCCAAAAACCGTCAGATCAGGGGAAACCCCAAAGTAGTCCTGAGCACCGGACATGCCTATTCTGAATGCTGTAACAACTTCATCGAATATTAGAAGTGCGCCGTATTTACGGCAAAGAGCTTCAACACCTTTATTGAAATCCTTATCAAGAGGTCTTGTTCCGCTTTCCGGGCCTACAGGCTCAATAAATACTGCGGCAGTTCCGCCACGTAAGCTATTTAACCGTAGCTTTCTTTCAAGATCATTTAAATCATTAGGGAAGAATTCCTGAGTTTTACTAAAGCAATAAAGAGGAACCCCCGGCGCCTGAGTCCATTTTGAACCGGGAACGCGAATACCGTAAGCTAATTGATCACTCCAACCGTGATATGCTCCGCCCATTTTTAATATGTATTTCTTATTTGTAGCAAGACGGGCAACTCTAATAGCGGCCATACATGCTTCAGTGCCTGAGCCAAGCATTCTGAACATTTCGACAGTTTTAATATTGTCAGAGATTAATTTTGCTAGCTTATATTCATATTCATGGAAAAGTCCCGTGGAAGGACCGCATTCATTTAATAGCTCTATTACTTTACTTCTGACTTCAATAGGGTTACTTCCCAGAACTGTAGGGCCACCTGCCTGTAAGAAATCGTAATATCGATTACCGTCAATATCATAAAGATATGCACCATCAGCCTTAGTAAATACAAGGGGGAAGGGATAGTTGAATGCCAAATTGTGCTGAACACCGCCCGGAATAATCTCCACGGCATCTTTAATCATTTCTTTGGACTTAACACATTTCTTGTTGTAGTATTCATCTTCATATGTTTTTAGTGCATCCTTACGAATTGTGTAAATAGGTTTTTTGATCAGTTCATCCAGTTGGTTTACAACTGCTGCGGTATCTGGATACTCGGAAATAGCGAACCTGTTATCCATAATAAGACCTCCATTCCGGCATGATAAGCCACTATAAATAAAGAATTTAGTATGACTCATAATGATATCAGAAGAGTGAATGAATGTTCACTCACTCTTTTAGTATAGCATTGGGCTGGAAAATGTCAACAAATATTAAAAAGAATTTTAAAGTCTTATAACCCATACACAGCAAGTATTGCATAAAATTTAGTTAACTGATACTATAAAAAAATATTGAAAAAATTTTACAGTGTGATAGAATATGAGTGAATATTCACTCACTGATAGAGGTGCTAAATGAAATTAGATTTTTTTAAGGAATCATTCAAAAAAATATCCGATGAAAAAAGGCAGCGAATACTTGATGCTGCAATAATGGAATTTTCTGAACATGGTTTTGACAGTGCTAATATAAATACCATTGCCCAAAAATCAGGAATAAGTGTTGGTTCCTTATACAAATATTTTGATAATAAGGAAGATTTATTTCTTACTGTTGTACATGTTGGTGTTGAAACATTGAAATCAATTCTGGAGAGCATTATGACAGGTGATGAAACGCTGGAAGCCAGAATTGAAACGATTATTAAGGCTATTCAAGTCCACACCCGCAGCAATGTTCATCTTACAAAATTGTACAATGAGATGGCAACTGAAAGCCGTTCGAATTTAGTATGGAAGATTGTTTCCGATATGGAAAACGCAACTGCAGGACTTTATACATCTTTTGTAAAGGATGCCCAGGAAGCCGGATATGTGAGAAACGATATAGATGCAAACTTTATGGCCTTCTATCTTGACAACCTTTTTATTATGCTGCAGTTTTCATATGCCTGTGAGTACTATAAAGAACGTATGAAAATATTTGTCGGGGAAGATGTATTTGACAATGATGAGCTGGTTGCATCTCAATTAATTAAATTTATTAAAGGAGCCTTTTTTGTAAATTGATATACATTCTGGGGGGTTAATATGAGAAAAAATATTATTGCCTATGATGTTGGTACTACCGGAATAAAAACTTGTATATTTGAGATTTCTGACACTATAAAGCTTATAGCGTCCGCAATGGACAGCTATGAGCTTTTTGTTACCGGAAACGGAGGTGTTGAGCAGGATCCAAACAGTTGGTGGAATGCCATGTGTAATACAACAGAAAAGGTTCTGAAGGATAACAATATATCTGCAGCCAGTATTCAGGGAATATCGTTTTGCTCCCAGATGCAGGGGCTTGTACTTGTTGACAAGGAGGGTAATCCTGTTCGAAGAGCTATGAGCTACATGGACCAGAGAGCAGGAGAAGAATTGAAGCAGGGTATGGCATACGGCTTGCAGATTGCAGGAGCTAATGTTTACAAGCTAATAAGGTCTTTGGCCGTAACTCATGCTGTAGCAGCGAGTGTGAAGGATCCTGTATGGAAATATAAATGGGTAGAAAAAAATGAGCCGGAGATTTTTGCAAAGGTGTATAAATGGCTTGATGTTAAAGAGTTTTTAATTTATCGTTGTACCGGTGAATTTGTTATGACACCGGATAGTGCATTCGCAACCCTACTTTACGATACGCGAAAAGGTAAAGAGGGCTTCAGTAAAGAAATTTGTAAATTGCTTGGGGTAAATATGGAACACTTGCCTAAAATCTCAGGCTGTACCCAAATGACCGGACGCATTACGAAAGAATCCGCAAATCAGCTTCATCTGAACGAAGGTACTCCTGTATTTGGTGGCGGCGGCGATGCTTCACTTATTGGTATAGGTGCTGGAGCCGTGGAAATCGGGGATACCCATATTTACTCTGGAACCTCCGGTTGGGTTTCAACAGTTGTTGATAGACAGATTGTCGATACTTCATCTATGATTGCTGCAATTGTGGGTGCCGACAGCAATTGCTTTAACTATTTTGCCGAACTCGAAACAGCCGGCAAGTGTGTGGAATGGGTAAAAGATCATCTGGCATTAGATGAAATCGGTGTCTATCTTGAAAAGAAAAACATTTCCGATTCTCAGGAAACTATTTATAAAAGCCTCTATGATTACATGATGCATGCAGTTAAGGATGTTCCGCCCGGAAGCAATGGGGTGATTTTTACACCGTGGCTCCATGGAAATCGATGCCCGTTTGAAGACTCAAACGCCAGAGGCATGTTTTTTAATATTAGCTTGGAAACCGGGAAAACAGAGCTTATACACGCAGTGCTTGAAGGAGTATGTTATCACTTAAGATGGCAATTAGAAGCTCAGGAAAAAAAGATTAAGACATCCTCCGCAATACGCTTTGTAGGCGGTGGGGCTTTAGCTCCTCTGACATGTCAGATACTTTCTGACATATTGGGAAGAGAGATCGAAACCGTAGAAGGACCACAAAATGTAGGAGCAGTCGGTGCGGCTCTGGTTGCAGCTGTAGGGCTGGGTATTATAAGTAAACTCTCCGAAGCTAAGAGCCTGGTTAGTGTAAATAAAAGATATGTCCCTAATATGAAAAACAAATTGGTGTATGACAAATATTATGATGTATTTCAAGCTTTGTACAAAAACAATAAAATGAATTTCCGCAAACTCAATGATAATAAACTAAATACATATTCACAATAGATTAATAAAGGAGAATAAAACGATGTCAGATTATATAAGAAATCTGCTAAAAAAACAAAAAGAGTATTTTTCAAATGGTGAAACAAAAAATGTTGACTTTCGTTTGAATGCCCTAAAAAAATTAAAAGTAGCTATTAAGGATAACGAAAAGGATGTTATGGACGCTCTAAAAAAGGATTTAAACAAAGCGGCTTTTGAAGCCTATGCAACTGAAGTAGGGTTTATTTATTATGAACTAAATGATGCTATAAAAAACATACGAAAGTGGAGTAGGGTAAAGAGAGTCAGAACTCCAATCACCCAGTTTAAATCTTCATCGTATATAGTTTCTGAACCATATGGAATTGTTTTAATAATGTCACCATGGAATTATCCCTTTCAATTGACCATTGCACCTTTGATAGGTGCTATTGCCGGCGGTAACTGTGCAGTTGTTAAGCCGTCGGCCTATTCACCAAACACATCTGCAGTAATAAACAAAATAATAAGCAGCTGCTTTAATAAAGAATACATTGCAGTGGTTGAAGGTGGAAGAGAGGCAAATCAACAGCTTTTACATGAAAAATTTGATTATATCTTTTTTACAGGCAGCGTCGATGTTGGCAGAACAGTTATGGAAAAAGCCTCAAAAAATCTTACTCCTATAACACTGGAATTAGGAGGGAAGAGTCCTTGCATAGTTGATAAAGATGTTAACATTGATATAGCCGCTAGGAGAATTGTTTGGGGTAAAACTATTAACTCAGGCCAAACCTGTGTAGCACCTGATTATATTTATGTCCATAAGGATGTAAAGGACAAACTCCTTAGTGCTATGAAAAAATATATAACTGAGTTTTACGGGGAACAACCCTGCAAAAACCCTGATTTTCCGAAGATTGTAAATGAGAAGCATTTTAAGCGTTTAATAGGACTTATTGACATTGAAAAGATTTATACAGGCGGGGATTTTGACGAATCAAATCTTAAAATTTCACCGACAATCCTAGATAATGTTGTTTGGGAAGATCCTGTTATGCAGGAGGAGATATTTGGTCCGATTCTGCCGATTTTGACTTTTAATGAGCTAAAAGAGGTAATATCAGCGGTTAATAGCCGACCAAAGCCTTTGGCCTTATATCTTTTTACAAATGATAAAAAAGTCGAAGAGAGAATTATTAACAATATTTCATTTGGCGGTGGATGTATAAATGACACTGTAGTTCATTTGGCCACATCATATATGCCATTTGGGGGAGTAGGTGAGAGCGGTATGGGGAGTTATCATAGTGAATGGAGCTTTGACACCTTTACCCATAAAAAAAGTATAATGAAAAAATCATTTTTAATTGATATAAAACTTAGATACCCACCATACAAAGACAAGTTGAACATTCTTAAAAAAATAATGAAATAGTGTTTGCGTAACAAAAATTTGACTTTACCTGAGATTTTTTCCCGGCTGCAAACGTTCTTATTGATAAAAATATAATAATTGTGCTAT
>CAYMLJ010000120.1:0-5662 GCA_964391395.1 uncultured Ruminiclostridium sp.
TATACTTCTATTTTGAACCCTAAATCAATCTCATTAGCAGGTATCCCTTTCACTCCCCAATTCTCTAAAGGCGGTTCATTAATAACTATTAAAATATCCTTTCCTTCAATGCCCGGAGAATGGGCCAAATTTCTTACTATAGCGGAATATAAGCTTTTCTTTGCTTCAAGGCTTCTTCCCTCAAAAACAGTTAATTCTATTAAAGTCATTTTTTCTGTTTTATTCGTTGAGATTTCAAAACAATCCTTTTCCAGTTCATATAATCTCTGAATCCTATCATCATCCGGAATTTTGAACGCTTCAATTAATGCGGAATGTATACCATCTAATATAGCTTTTTTATATTCTCGAGTTTTACCTTTTAAAATTTCTACTTTAACTAAGGGCATTTTGTTTTACTCTCCTTCTTTAATCTTTATTGCCGTTCCTGTAACTCCTACCATTAACATACCATTACCTATATTTTCGTAATCATATTTAATCCCCATAATTGCATCAGCCTTAGCATTAAGGGCTTTATCAATTATATCCTGAGTAACTTGATGTCGTGCCTGTTCTATATATGCTTGATAATTGCCAGATGAACCTCCAACAAAATTAACAACTTCGGCAAACAACTTTGAAATGATGTCTGTTCCGATTACAATTTCGCTACAGACTAAACCTAAAATTCTCAAATCAGGATATCGCTCAATTAATGACGTGTTAGAAAGAATAATATCTTCCGATGAAATGAATTCTCCCCCACTTGATTCATCCAACACCTTAGAAAAAGACGGATTTAGTTCCCCATCATCATGAGCTCCACAACTCCAACAAGCAAATAAATCATCATCCACCGATTGACCACAGTTTTTACATATCCACATATAACATGACCCCTTTTGCAATTGACTTATATTTATTCAACACTCCTGCTCGTTTAATGCTTTCATCATTGTATTATAGCAAATCCAAGTTGTCTCTTTATGTTATACTCATAATCTTTGGATTGGGAAGAACATATAGCTCGTTTAATGCTTTCATCATTGTATTATAGCAAATCCAAGTTGTCTCTTTATGTTATACTCATAATCTTTGGATTGGGAAGAACATATAGCTTTGATTATCTTCCGGGCAGATAAAATCATTAACAGCACCGGCAAGCGTAATATCTTTTTTGTTTAAGTATTTTATAACATCGCGGAAAGTATTTGGCTCTTCGATCTTTGTATAGATATATTCATATGACGGAATTGTCCATTTAACCCAGCCGTAAGGTGGCTGGGCATCATCAGTCACCTCAATACCAGCAAGGTAAAGTCCTTTTGAAAAACTATTTTCCCAAGGCTTAAATGCCCGAGAAAAGTCTGACATTGCGCCCCAGATTCCAAGGATGTTCCCTTTTTCATCTTTCTTTGCAAGTGAAACTATTTCACTAAAGTGAGAATTTGCATCATCCCATAGTCTTTGAATAAATCCAACGCCATCTTCTGTAGAGCCCTCTTTGCCTATAACGGAAAAAGGTTCTTTTCTACATTTTCTAATTTCCATATGGGGTCCTCACCTTCTAATCCATGATAATTAGTTTTTTCTCCATCGAATAAGTAATGTTTGTTCTATACTTCTATTTTGAACCATATACCTATCTCTAATCTTTTATTCGGCGGCCAGGTCAGGCTTATTTTTACTACTAAAATATGGGCCACACCATCCTGTTTCATGTGTCTTAACATATGTCCAATTAAACTCTTTGTCTGTAATATAAATATCTGATTCGTCCATAAAGTCAGATGCATTAACCATATCCGCTCCCTCAACAATCATAGCGTAATCTGAATGTTGATAGAAAACATAGCAAGCCTTTTTCTCTTCACAATTAAATGCTTTGTCAGCTTCTTCTCCTATTAAACAAGGTCTTTTCTCATAACTAAACAAATGCCACAAGTATCCACAGGCACCATCATTGTCATATAGATAAATAGCTTTCTTTTCTTCATTACTCATATGATCTGCAAAATTCTCTTCCCACATCTTTCGAAGATAAGTGCCCCATTTCGGTATTTCGATTACCTTAACTTTTTTATTTTTAAGTGCTTCTACTACCTGCATTTAATCCTACCTCATTAGCTTTACTTTGGGTATATCTGCATGTCTAACGTTTTCATCATTCTATTGTAACAAAGAAAATGGCCATTTTCTGTAACTATCTTATTATATTTTATTGGAATATAGCCTCTTTTTTCATAGAGACTATATGCAGATAATGATGAATCAAGCACAACGTCAACAAAGCCTTTATCTACTGCTTGTTGTTCGAGTTTATCAAGTAAGATACTACCGTATCCCCTACCTTGGAATTCAGGAGTAATAAACATTCTCTTAATTTCGTTATCTTTAAGTGCTCCTGTACCGACTATTTCACCGTTACATTCAATCAATAAAATATATTCGTCAACTAAAGCCTTCTTGATATTATCTAAAGAATGATGTAATAGAAAAAAATCTACTGCCCCTTCCGGATAATATTTGGGGTAAACTCTATTAATGGTAGAATGAACAATACTGTGGATTGTATCGATGTCTTTTAAATCAGCTCTAATTATTTTCATTGAAATCACCCTATCAATTAATTAAGCCTCACGATGTTACGGTCAATTGTACAGAATTATTTATGTTACAGTTTCAAGGCATCAACGTACTGGCCTAGCAGAACTATTTTGTTAGCAGTGCTACCTATTAATAAGACGGTGTGTAGTAGAGAACGATACGCAAAACTTACTTAATTATGCGTTTTATATCCCTTCTACTATAGAGGATTCTTCTCACTTCCATTACATCATCAATAACAACGTAATAAACAGTAAAATTGTCGACATAAATTCTATAATACTGATTCTCCCTTTTCCTATATGATTGAAAAGGTTCAAATGCTAATGGACAAGATAACCTTTCTTTTATCGCCTTCTCGACCTTTTCAACTAATCTCATAGCGCTGTCCGGATTATTAAGCTTAAATATGATGTAATCAACTATTTCGTTAAAATCATCTTCATATTTAGGAAGGTACCTTAGCTTATATTTATCGTTCAGCATTAATTCTTTCCCTCACTCTTGAAAAAACTTCATCATGTGAATACCTTTTATCTGTAGTCTCTGCCTGTTTGTCAGCTTCATCAAGCTTTAGCTCGACATCATCAGTTAATTCCGCATATTGCTCTAGGCTTAAAACAACCATTGAACCATAACCATTCTTTGTTAAAAAGACAGGTTGCCCTTCCTTAACAACAATATTCTCAATCTCCGGAAACTTATTTCTTAGATCAGAAACTGGTCTAATTTGAATCATATCAATCGCTCCTAATTCGCATTTTATTATCAATATTATATCATTACTTTATCATATCATTCAATATAAGATATTTGGTGGCATAGCGTCAAAACATTGTTCAGGAGTTGGACGCCCCGCAATTCAGAGACGACACGGTTAATAGCCCTATATCAGACAGTTATGCTTATTACCACGCATTATTCATATAGGTGCTTTAAGCAAAACTCCATTAGTTGGTCAATGTCATGACCATTATCATACCAGCCACTTGAGTATTTCATATGAGTAACATAACCCAACACAAAGCTACTTATCTCATTAATTATTTTCCCTGCATATTCTAGCAGTTCGATTACTTCTTCATAGCTTACACTTTCTGGGTAATTTTTAGCTTGTACCTCTAAAAAGTGTTCTTTACCATTATGTGCAATCACCTTATCCCTAAAGTAAAGTATCTTATTTGCAATTTTTTGCTTTTCTACTAGCCCAGTAGTTAACTTTGCAACTAACTCATTTAATTCAGCATGGTTCGTCTTAGATATTTTCTTGGAATTTCCACTAATAAAATATAAAAACTTATAAAGGTTAAAGTCAGCACCACGCCCTTCAGGTTCATACATTCTTATAATAGTTAAAAACGCTTCAGTTTGTAGACTCTTCATAGACAAGTAAAAAAAGGCAGGTGCAATATCATAAACTCTTTTCCAATCAGCATTCTTTTCGTTTTTATACCTCATATCAAAGTAGCACTGATTACATGAGTAAGCCGTTTGTATTTCTTTTCTATAAGCTTCAATCATTTTTCCTAAACGTTCTTTCATGACTATCCCCTACATTTGTAATCACACTATTTTCACGTATTCATAATTAGAAATAATGCCTTTTGCATCTAATGTTAGCTAACATTTGGTTTACAGCGGAGACGAACTGGAGCATCGAAGCTTTTCCTTTAGCGGCTCTTGCCGAATAATTAAACTGTATAGGCAGACTTAGCATCATAAAGAGTCTTATAGTACTAGTTACATGCTATGCACCTTACTAAAAGCTTTATTAGCCGATATTTTTACGTTCACTAACAGTCACAACAGTATACGCCATTATTGCTTCCAAGTTAAATTTCCGATAAAACTTATTAAAATCCAAATATAATATATAAGCCAATAGGCTAGTAGTTAACAATGCAATAATCATAATCTTAAACATAATAAATTCAAAAAAACCAACATATATAATAATCCAAAACATTAAACTAAAAACTAATGATAAAGTGCGTGTAAAACCAAATAGGGCTACGTAATTTTGCATCTTAGGAAGATGCGAAGGTGAGTTTTCTACAACATAATGATATATAAATCTAAACCAGTCTTTTTCTTCACTATTAAAGAATTCATGTTTTGGCTTAAATTTTTCATTTAAAGTGCTCGCAATTTGTAAAAGAATTAAATCGCTTGAGTGCTTATCAAGAGATTTTGCAACAATTCTATTCATACCAAGAGTCTTACCAAAGATTAAATCGAAGATGTATATTGGAAATATAATTAGTACAGTTAACCCTTGAAATACATATCTGCCTAATTTATTCTCATTAATTTTAAATATTCCGTTTTCCATCGCTAGGTTTAACAGGTACTTCGATGGATACCCAAGAGTCCACAGGGAAAACCTTTCTACGGTTATTGAAGATAAAAAGCTAAGTATATGGCCTACAATATAAGAGATCAGTAAAAGCAAGAAAATATTATTAATATCTACACAAATAATTTTACTACATGTTAATTCGAAATTACTTATTAAATCAGATATATTATACGCAATGTATACAAAATAAATAAAAACCATACCTGGGATAAGATAACCAAAAAAATCATAAATAGAAAATGGGTTTTGTTTAATCATGCATATCTCCTCTCATAAACAAAAATCTTAGCGTATCTTTCCAAAACGAAAATACTGTTGCATAAAGACTCAAATAAGGCAGGCAACCGTAAATCTGCGGCCTATTGTTGACCAAAAAACTGACTGTTATTTGATGTTTGATTCTATTATAATAAACTTTGATAATAAATCCAATAAATTCTTGAAAAAGTATAGATTTCTAGCAAATTCCTTGTAGCAACACGCAAAATAGCAGCTTATATGTCAAGAACTTTGTATTTATTTTCTTTATTGTTATGATATCAATTTAAAGTAATAACTGGTAAAATGAAAAAATAGAAGATATTAAATTAACATTTATGTATCTGATGAGGTTATGTGTATGAAAAGCAAACTTACTTTTATGCTCTTATTTCTTGCAGTCTTACTAATAGCTATGCCTTTAGCTATCAATGCAGATACGGGGCCAAAGCCTTC